>NZ_AWXD01000031.1:0-180426 GCF_000478945.1 Peptoniphilus sp. BV3AC2
ATTTTAACCTCCTATGTAAGTTTTTTTTACCTTGATAAGTGGGTTAAATTTGAAATATGCTAATCTCACATAATCAATTTCAAGATTATTCACACTTCAAAGTATTTGGATTTTTATAAAAAGATGACAAAATACCCCTCACTTTATATAGTGAAATTTGCCCTCTTTGGTAACCAAAATTTTTATTTTTTTATAGTATTTTTGAGTTTTAATGATTAATTTGAACATAAAAAGAGGACTTATGCTATTAGGCATAAATCCTCTAAAATAAATTTTCCTATTCAAAGACTTTAAATATTTCTTCCTATCAATTATTTAATTTCCATGATTCCGCCTTAGTTTTTGCATTTATAAGGTCAGAATAAAGTCCATTATTTTTAATCAGTTCTTCATGATTACCACGTTCTACTATTTCTCCATCTTTTAAGACTAAAATCTGGTCAGCATTTCTAATTGTCTTTAGTCTATGAGCAATCATTATTACTGTCTTATTTTTTGTTAATGATTCTATTGCTTCTTTAAGCTTATCTTCATTTTCCGGGTCTATATTTGCTGTTGCTTCATCAAAGATTATGATGTCCGCGTCTTTTAGCATGGCTCTTGCAATGGAAATTCTTTGTTTTTCTCCGCCTGATAGACTTGCTCCACCTTCTCCAATGATAGTGTTATATCCTTCTGGTAAAGCTTCTATAAATTCATGACATCTTGCTTTTTTTGCAGCCTCAACCACCTCATCGTGACTTGCATCTTGTTTTCCAAATTTTATATTATTTTCAATTGTATCTTCAAATAGGTATACATCCTGAAAGACCATTGAAATAGAATTCATTAAGTTTTCTATCTTATAGTCCTTAATATTTTTTCCACCTATTAGAATTTCGCCAGAATTTACATCCCAAAATCTTGCAATAAGATTACAAAATGTTGTTTTACCAGATCCAGATGGTCCAACAATAGCAGTCATAGTATTTTCTTTTATCTCTGCTGATACATTTTTTAAAATTGGTCTATCATCATAAGAAAAGCTTACATTTTTAAAGACTATATCATGATTTTTTATTGTCTCTGTAATACTTCCTTCTCTCATATCAGGCATAGAGTCGATAAAACCTACAGAATCTATGGCATTTTCGCAAGCTCTTAGGATTGCCATGTTTGATCCTGCCCCGATTAAGCCTTCAAAGATAATAAATGATGCCATAATCATAAGAATTGTTTCAGCAAGTGGAAGTTCACCAGATAAATTTAATTTTAATGATACATAGACCATAGCTACTGTTGTTATTCCCATTACAATTCTTTGGATAACTGTGTAAGGTGCTACAGATATTTCTAAATCTAAAAGTATATTTGATGTATCTTTTATAGACTTTCTCAAAGCTCTGTTATTTTCTCCACCAAGATTATAGGATTTTATAACCTGCATTCCTTGTAAAGTTGCTAATACTTCTTTTGTAAGTCTTGTTTGTGTTTCTGTCATTTTGTCTGCATTAGCTGATGATTTTTTTCTCCATCATTGATGTAACGATGAAAAATACTACCACACCTGCTACAGCAACCAGTCCTACCTTTACGTTAAAAATTAAAGTTCCAAGGATAAAGACTAAAGTATTTAAAACTCCACCAAGTACAAGAACCAAAAGCATAGGCACCCACATTTCTGCTTGGGAAAGTGAAGATGTAGCAATAGTAGTTAATCTTCCTAGTGAAAAGCTTGAAAAGAAACCCATAGGAACTCTTTTTATTTTTTCTCCTATTTCTATCCTCTTATGAGCTGCCATAAAATATCCAGCGTGTGTTTGTGCCATTTGTGATGATTTTTGTGTCATTATCTTTCCAACAAGGGATATAACTAATATTCCAAGACAAACAAAGATAGCCTTATAGTCTAAAGTTTTAGAAAATATATTTACTAGCATATAGTAAATTGCTCCAAACTCAAGGGCATTAAATACTGCGTGCAAAAATCCAGCGAGAATAGATTTCTTAATATATACCTGTTCTTCTTTTGAAAAATTCCATATCTTTTTAAACACATTAAGCATTTTCATCACCCCTTAAATTTGCAGCATACATTTCCTTATAAAGCTCTGATGACTTTAATAGTTCTTCATGAGTACCATAAGAATTTAATTTGCCATCTTTAATAACAAATATCCTATCTGCATTAACAATTGTCTTTAGCCTATGAGCGATTATGATTAAAGTTTTACCCTTAACTAGATTTGCCAAGGCGTTTTGTATGAGAGCTTCATTTTCAGGATCTATATAGGATGTTGCTTCATCTAAAATTATGATTTGTGCATTCTTTAGCATGGCACGAGCAATAGATATTCTTTGTCTTTCTCCTCCAGATAGATGACCTCCACCTTCACCGACTCTTGTATCATAACCATTAGATAGATTCATAATAAAATCATGGCAGGCAGATTTTTTACATACCTCTATGATTTCTTCGTCAGAGGCATTCTTATTTCCAAGCCTAATATTTTCCTTTATAGTCATATCAAAAAGAAAATTATCTTGAGATACGAAAGAAATTAATGAAGACAAGTTTTCGAGAGATACATCCTTTGTTTCTACTCCACCGATTTTAATAGAACCTATATCTACATTCCAAAAACCAGCAATAAGTTTTGCTATTGTTGACTTGCCTGATCCCGAAGGTCCAACGAGGGCTGAAACATTAGATTCTTTTATTTCCATAGAAAGATTATCTATAACCTTATTTTTTCCATCATAAGAAAAGTCTACGTCTTGAAGTTCTATATTATAGGATTCTATTTTTTCTCCCTTGTCGATATTTTCTAACTCTCTTGAATCTAAAATCTTCCCTATTTCAGAAGTTATAGTTGATATTCTTGACATGTCGTCCATATAGTTCATGATTTTTAAAATGCTAGAAACCGTAGAAAAGGATAAGACGATTAAGGTAATTAAATTTCCTAAATCAATACTTCCATTTATATAAAATAAAATCCCAAAGGGTATGATGGTAATAATTCCCATAGGAGAAAGTAATCTACCTATGGCAACCCTATTCATAGATTCACCCATCCAGTTATAATAAAAGCTTGCATTGTCATAAACTGCATCAGCATATTTTTTATAAGATGATTCGCTTTGATTAAAGGTCTTTATTACTTCTATCCCATTTATATACTCAACAATGGAATTATTCATATGTTGACCAATTGCAACTGACTTTCCAAACATTTCCTTATAATGAGCATTCATAACAGACATCATGGTAGCCATTCCTACCACAAATGGAATTAGTGATAGCAAGGTCAATCGCCAATCTAAGGTAAACATATAAATAAATAATAGAATAGGTCCTACTAAATTTGCCGTAAATTCTGGCACTAAGTGGGCAAGGGATGTTTCCATAGAATCAACTTGCTCAACTATAATATTTTTTAATTCTCCAGATGATCTTGATAGTACATCTCCCAATGGCATCTTGAAAAGTTTCTTAGAAATATCATTTCTGATTTCTCCTAATGAGTTAAAAGTTGCGGTATGGGAAATACTTGTTGATATTCCTGCTGCCACTTCTTTAATAACAAATGTTATTAAAATATTTATGCATAGTGGAGTATATAAGCTAATATCCCTTATGCCATTAATCAAATTCACAATAATTTTCGCCATGTATATATAAGAAAAAAGCCCAGCCACTACTCCAATTATTGCCAGTAAGATTGACATAAAATATGAGCCTTTTCTTTTATTTACATATTCTTTTACTAAATTCACTTTAAAACCTCCTTTAGTAATATTTTTAAATAGTTTATTATATTTTTTTATTTCAGAGGGCATTCTATTAAGCTCTCCAATCATCATTGCTATTCCAGCTAAAATCATAATTAAATCTACAAGAGGTTCAGCAAACCATACTGCCTTAACTCCAAATGTCATTGGTAGAATAATCATGGCAGGAACGAATAAAAATAATTGTCTTAGCATGACGATTATGCCTGCCTTTTTAGCATTTCCTATTGCTTGGAAGAATGTTATAGACATAACCATTACTCCATATAAGATAAATATAGAATAAAATAGTCTAAAGTTTCCTACTCCCTGAGTTATAATACTTTCTTCTACTCCAAATAGGGAAAGGATGTTTTTTGAAAATAATAAGACTGGTAGCCAAAATATGGCTGCAAGAACAAGTCCTCCAATGGAGAATACCTTCATTGCCTCCTTTACCCTGTCATATCTTTTTGCTCCAAAGTTTGTACCAACAACAGGTTGCAAGCCTTGACTCATTCCCCAAAGTGGAATAAAGGAAAAGGCATATATTCTTAAAGTTGCTGCCATTAAGATAGCATTTGTATCTCCTCCATATTTAAATGACATTTTATATAGCATTGTTTGTTGAATCATAAATAAAATTTGCATCATCATAGCAGATGACCCTACGCCAAACATTTCTTTTTTTATTTCCTGATCAGGTTTGATTTTATTTATTTTTACCGCTTTACTTTTATATTTGAAGTAATGGAGTGTTATTATCGCTTGAACAAATTGTGCTGTAATAGTTGCAAGTGCAGCCCCTTCTATTGCGTATTTTCCCATTAATTTCATTAGAATTGGATCAAGAATTATGTTTAAAAAAGCCCCTAGCCCCATAATGAGCATTGCTTTTTTCATTAATCCTTCTCCACGCATAACCATGTTTGCTGATTGAGTAAAGTTTACAAATAAAGAGCCAATGAAAATCACTCGTAAATATCTGATACCATATTCTTTAATTTCTCCACTTGCTCCAACCATATCTAAAAAATGTGGTGCAAGTAAAATTCCGCCTATTGTAATAATTGATGAGAATAGGATAACCCAAAAGATTAAATTCCCCATAATTTTATCAACTGTTTTTTGGTCACCCTTTCCTATAGCTCTTGATAAAACTGATGCTGAACCTACACCTATGAGTGTAGATACTCCACTATTAAAAAAGGTAAGTGGCATAGCTACACCACAAGCTGTCATTGCAGTTTGTCCTATAATATTTCCTGCAAAAATTCCATCCATTAGTGGATAAAGACCTATTACTATCATTCCTATTACAGCAGGGATAGATAATTGAAAAAGTAGGTCTATAGGTCTTTTGCTTAATAATTGTTCTTTCATATCTTGTTTCAAAAAATCAACTCCTTACACAATCAGTCCATCTTTAATAAATTTCAAAATTTCTTTTTCATGTCCCTGAACATATACTTTCTTATATCCATCTTCTTCAAGCATTAACACAGAATTACAAACTTTAAAAATAAGTTCTATATCATGAGTTATTATGGCAAAAGGATATATTTTTGAATATCTTTTTATTATTTCAGAAATATCATTCATTCTCTTGTAATCTAAACCTGACGTAGGTTCATCAAGAATTATTAGTTTTCTACCACTTAAACAAGCAGTTAATAGTGCAAGTCTTTGTTTTTGTCCACCAGATAGATTTTGTGGATGGTCATACCTATTTTCCCAAAGGTCAATATGTTTTAATTCGTTTCTAAGTCTATTTAAATATCCAACGTCATTAATTCTATCTTTTTGTAAAAGCTCATTTTCCACCGTATCAAAAAATATTTGGTATTCTACATCTTGCATCATATAATAAGAGTTTCTTAATCTTTCTTTTTTATTTCTCCCAAAGCTTGTCTTGCCTTTAAAGTTTAATAAACCAGCTAAAGATCTTGCAAGAGTCGTTTTACCTACTCCATTTTTACCTATAATCGCCATTATCTCATTTTCATATAAGCTTATATTTAAATTTTTTATTAATTCTTTTTTACCAATAGAAATACCAGCTCCTCTTATATCCTCAACTACATTTTTGCAATTATCAATATTTTCAGATAGCAAAAAATTATAGTTAATTGTTCTTAAAGAGTAATTTTTACAATCCTTTTCTGTTAATTCACCTTTTTTAAAAACTTTTTCGATTTTACCATCTTTCATATACAAAAAACGATCATATAAATCATTTAAATAGAACAATCTATGCTCAGATATTATTATCGTTTTTCCTAATGATTTTAATTTTTCAAGAATATTCTTAAGTTCGACTATTCCCCTATAGTCTAAATTTGATGATGGTTCATCAAAGAAAATTATTTTAGTATCATAAACAAGAGTAGATGAGATAGCAACTTTTTGCTTTTGTCCACCTGATAAAGAATTGATATTTCTATATTTTAAATTTTCAATTCCCATCACACTCAAAGAGTCATCAACTCTTTTCTTTAATTCTGAAAGCTCCATTCCTAAATTTTCTCCAACAAAGGCAAGCTCATCCTCAACAATATTTGCGAAAAACTGATCTGTTGGATTTTGAAAAACATTTCCTATATACTTTGCCAATTCTCCATTGTTATATTGCGAAATATTTTTTCCTAAAATAGATACTTGTCCATATAATTGTCCTTGATAATGATTCGGAATTAAGCCATTTAATATTCTTGTTAGCGTAGTTTTTCCACAACCAGATAAACCACTTATAACAACAAGTTCCCCTTCTTTAATATTTAGCTCTATATCTTTTAAAATTACCTTATCATTTCCGTCATAAGAGAATTTTTTAATATCTGCTTCTATTACATTCATATTGACCTCCACAATAAGAAAATAGCTAAAAGTAAGAATACGATATCAAAAAATTTAAAAGTTATTTTATGATAATTAGTCCTTTCCCCTCTATATTCTGCTCCTTTAGATATAATAGATGAAGTCAAAGTTTCACTCACTTGCAAACATTTATAGATAAGAGGGATGAAGTAAAGTTCAAAAGACCTAACAGGATGGAGGGGACTTAATCTTAGCCCCCTTACCTTCATGCCATTCTTTATTTCTTTAATCCTTAACCCCATCTCTGATATAAACTTCATTCCTATCACTATGCTTAGAGCAAACACATTTGGAATGTGTAAAAACTTAAGTGAACTCATCATTTTAAGTGGTGATGTATTCACAAGAATACCGCCAATAATAAATATCGGAAAGAGTTTTAATACGATTTCTACAAGACCTAAAATTGCATTTCCACCTATTCCTAAGTCTATAATAGTTAATGTTTTGCCAACAATTAACAAGATAAGAACTGTTGCTAGTTGTTTAATAAATTGTTTTAAGGAAAAAGTTAAGGTTAGAAACATTGATATTCCTATCATAATATAGTAGCCAATATCATCTGTTATAAATAATATAATCGAAAACGCTAAAATTAAAACAAATAAGATTATAGGATTTACAAGACAGTTGTCATCTCTCCTTATGTTTTCCATTACAATATTCCTGATTTTTTACTCTTTTTAAAAAACTTATTATTTATATATAATCCAAATCTTCCTGCTATTAATACCAAAACGATATTAATGCCTATTGAGATTAGCATTGCCTTTGGTGTAAAAAAGGCATCCATAAAGGCAGCCTGTTCTTTTGTAAATACGCTAAAAACTTCAACAATTTTTTCTGGTCCAAGTAATCTTACAAATGTCATTGCATGCATTGAAATAACAAACATTCCAGCAGATAATGCTAAGGCAACTCTATTATCATTTTTATAGTTACCTATAATTAATTCTGCTACAATAGCTGCGATGGCATTTACTATAAGCATTGGCCAATATCCACTTAATGCATAAAATACACCCAGCAACATGAAAAATATAAAAGCTATTCCTCTTTTTTGTAATTTTTTAGCCATAATTATAAATGGCGGAGCTACTACAAAGGAAGAAAATCCTGCCGCTATATATAAGGATAAAGTTCCTAACATTCCTGTGGCCGTTGATACAGCCATGTTTAATATAAACGCCACTACTGTAAAAATTGTAACTTGTACGATATCTTTTAATTTCATATAAACCTCCAATTTAAGATATGTTTTTTCTTTCTGAGTAAACCCTAAGATTTACTTAGCATTATTATCTAAGATAATTCCTATCATTTTTTTTAATGCAAGTTTGTTCTTCACAAAATTTTCTCTTGCATTTAGAACTTCACAACCTAGAATAAATGTGTTAATAAAATCAGTTATTAATTCAATAGCTTCACTTAATTCACCTCTTACATCTTCATCAAATAACATTAAAATACTATCAGATGATGATTTTTTTAGTTTCTTATATAAGTCTTTTAACTTATCGTCATGATTTAATTCCTGCAAAAACATTGCATAAATTGAAACATAGTCACTCTGATATAGCATTTTTTCTAAAATAATCTCAGATAAAACTTCGCTAAAATCCTGACTTGTTTTATTCATCTCATCATAGATTATCTTCTCTCTGTATTTATTTCCTTCTAACATAATGTCGTATAAAATTTCATAGGTAGAACCATAATGATGATACAAGCCACCTCTAGAAAGTCCAGTAGCTTCCATAATGTCATTCATAACTGTATTTCTAAATCCCTTATCCAAAAAAACTTTAATAGCTGCTTGTCTAATCTGCTTTTTTCTTTCATCAGCTTCCATTTTCATTTCATAAATAACCTCCAAACCGACACTCTTGTCGGTATTATTGTATCAACTCTGATAATCATTGTCAATAGCTTCGCTTATACTTCTTTATTAATTTTTTTAAATGCGGTATAATTAATAAAACCTAATAAACGCTTAACGCTTATAACTTTAATAGCAAGCACAGTAAGTGAGTACCCACTTACGAAAAATTGATGAAGCAGAACCTTTATGGACTGCTTCTTTTTTTATCAATTTTACCTTGTTAGGGAGAACCCTAAGACCCCAATATTTTATGATAAGGAGATATACTATGGATAATAGAAAAAGAAATAATCAACTAAAAATATATTTAACAGATGAAGAAAAAGAAGTTTTTGAAAAGAAAATGAAACTTGCAAATTGCAAAACTATGTCCCATTTTCTTAGAAAATGTGTATTGGAAAAAGAGATTTATGTTGTTGATTTAGAACCATTTAGAAACCTACAATGGCTACTTTCGAATGCAACAAATAATATAAATCAGATTGCAAAAGCTACTAATACAACTGGTGTTATTTACAAGAAAGATATCGATTATATGAGAGAAAAAATAGAAAAATTGTCAAGAGAAATATGGCAAATCCATTCTCTACTTCTTAATAAATCAAAAGAAAGTTCTGGTGATTAGTATGGCAATTACAAAAATACACCCAATAAAATCAACTCTAAATTTGGCAATAGATTACATTACTAAGAGTGAAAAAACTGATAAAAAAGTCTTGGTATCTTCATTCAAATGTCATCCATCTACTGCACACATTCAATTTATGAAAACACGAGAAGATAATGATACCAAAGGTACAGTTTTAGCTAGACATTTGATTCAATCTTTTCTTCCAGGAGAGGTTGATCCTATAAAAGCTCACGAAATTGGAATGGAATTATGTAAGAAAATTTTAAAAGAAGATTATGAATTTGTTCTTGCAACTCATATAGATAGAGGGCATATCCATAACCATATTATTTTTAATAATGTTAATTACAAGACTGGTAAATGCTACCAATCTAACAAAAATCTTACCACAAAATTAGGTATCAAAGTGATGAATTGTGTAAAGAAAATAAGCTTTCAGTCATTGATGAATATTATGAAGCTTACAAAAGAAAATATAAAACTGCTGGTAAATCTTAGTATGAGTATGACCAAAACAAGAAAGGCAATTCTTGGAAATCTAAATTGCAATTTGATATAGATCGAATGATTAATAAGTCTAAATCGTGGGAAGAATTTTTAGAAAATATGAGGTCTCTTGATTATGAAATTAAGTTTGGTAAACACATTGCTTTTCGTCATAAAGATAAGCAAAGATTTACAAGATCAAAGACTATCGGAGAAGATTATACTGAGGAAAGAATCAAAGAAAGAATAGATTTAGCTATTAAAAACAAAGCTAATCCTACTAAAAAGCGTGGAGGAAATGTTATTGATATATCTACTAATAAAAAAGCTCAATCCTCTAAAGGTTATGAAGTTTGGGCAAGAAAACATAATATCAAAACAATGGCTGATTCAATAATTAAGCTTAGAGAACAAGGAATTAATTCAATTACTCAACTCGATGATCTAATCAAAAAATCTGCTGATGATAGACAAGAATTATTAGATAAAATAAAGAAAATTGAAACTGAGATGAAGAGTTTATCCCAAGATATGGAAAATATTAATACTATAAATAAGTATCGTGAAATCTACAAATACCACAAGAAAAATCCTGATGATAAACAATTTGAAGAAGAATATTATAGCGAACTTTCCGTATATAAAATAGCCGCTCAAGACATACTAAAGAATTATAAAAAGCTACCAAACACAAAAGAAATATTATCAAATCTCGATAAACTGCAAGAAAAAAAGAACACCCTTATGCAAGAGTATTCTTTGAATAAAGAGCAATTTTCTGAACTTGTTCAGTATAGAAAAAACTATCAAAATTATTATGGGAAGGAAGTAGAGAGGTAATATCTTCACTTCTGAGACTGTGTAAAATTTTGTGTATATAAACTTCCTGATTAGGGTAGAGAAAAACTAATCAAGAGGAATTTTTATGCCAAGAAAAAGACCAGAAACAAAAAGAAGCAAAATAGCAAAAATGTTAATTGAAGAATATCAACCTCAAAGTGCACAAGATATTCAAGAATCACTAAAAGATCTTTTAGGTGATACAATGGAAGAGCTATTAAAAGCAGAATTAGATGAGCATTTAGACTATGAATATGGAGAAAAACCTCTATCATTAAACACCAGAAACGGTTCAAGCAAAAAAACAGTTAGATCATCATATAGAAATATAGATTTAAATATACCAAGAGATAGAGAAGGAACATTTGAGCCACAATCATTAAGAAAATACGAAAAAGACATATCAAACATAGAAAAGCAGATAATATCAATGTATGGGAAAGGAATGACAACAAGAGACATATCAAGTCACATAAAAGGTATCTATGGTTTTGGAATATCAGAAACAATGGTAAGTAAAATAACCAACAAAATATTACCAACCATAGAAGAATGGCAAAATAGACCACTAGAAAAAATCTATCCTATGGTATTCTTAGACGCCATACACTACAACGTAAGAGAAAACAACATAGTAGTCAAAAAAGCAGTATACATCGCCCTAGGCTACAATCTAGAAGGCTTTAAAGAAATCCTAGGCATGTGGGTAGGCGAAAACGAATCAAGCAAATACTGGCTCTTAGTACTAAATCGGCTAAAAGAAAGAGGATTAGAAGATGTATTAATCTTCTCCACAGACAACCTACTAGGATTTAGCCAAGCCATAGAAGCAGTATACCCAAAAGCTGAAGTTCAAAAATGTATAATCCACCAAATAAGAAACTCAACAAAATATGTATCATACAAAGACATCAAAGAATTAATGAAAGACTTAAAAGCAGTATACAAAGCACCAACAGAAGACTTAGCATTAACAAATCTAGGAATCTTTGAAGAAAAATGGGGTAAAAAATACCCAATGTGTGTAAACTATTGGAAAAATAACTGGACAGAACTATCCACATATTTCAAATATCCATAAGGAATAAGAAAGTTAATCTACACGACAAATGCAATGGAAAACTTCAATAGTGAACTAAGAAAAGTTACCAAAAACAAGACCATATTTCCAATAATTTTGATGGTCTAATAGAATTATACTCATAGCAAAAATCCTCAGCTTCAAGCATTTTTTTAAAAAGATCTTTTCTTTTGTTTATATTAAACTTATTACTATTAACTTCCATGTTTTTCTCCTAAATATAATTTTGTAATTTTCTCATCTGAAAAGTTTCCTATAATTCTTTTACTTTGATTATCGAAACATAAAATATGCTCACAACATTCTTCTATTAATTCATAGTCATGAGTTATTATGAAAATTGTCTTTCTTTCTTTCTTTAATTCCAACATATTTTTTGCCACCTCTTGCATATGGTAATAATCCAAACCACTTGTTGGTTCATCAAAAAAAATAATGTCTCTATCGGATACCATAGCTGTGGCAATAGCTAGCCTTTGTTTTTGACCACCTGACAAACTCATAGGATGTTTTTCTAGCAAATGATATAGATTTAAAGACTTTAATATATCTATATACTTACCATCAGCATACTTAGCAGATAAGTTTACCTTCATCTCCTCTTCTACGCTTTCAGTAAATAATTGGTGATTAACATCCTGCATAACAATATAGCTTTTTTTAACCTTGTTTTTTATCCATCTTTATCCCTGCTACTTTTATAACCTCTTTAGATTTCTTCTCAAGTCCGCAAAAGCAATTCATAAAAGTTGATTTACCTACCCCATTTAATCCAACTATACCAATAATAGAATTCATTGGTAAAAATATATTTTTAATATCTAAGAGTTCTTTTTCTTTTACTCTAAACTTTAAATAGTCTATTTGTATTAGGTTATTGTTTTTATATTTGTTTGCTTTGTTATCCGTAATATTCCCTATCCTGCTATAAAACTTTAATTTACGATTTTGATTACTTCTTAGTCCCATCTCTTTAAGAGCTTTATATGGGATATCTTCAAATTCATTTCCCGAGAAAGTTCGTTCTATTTTCCCCTCTTTCATATAATAAACTCTATCAGCTAAACCCATTAAATACCAAAGTCTATGTTCTGCAATAATTATTGTCTTTCCCTCTTTTTTCCATTTTGTTATTATTTCTCTCAATTTCTCTATAGAGTCAACATCCAAATTAGATGATGGCTCATCCAACACAATAATTTCAGTTGGAAAGGTTTCAGAAGTTAAGCAACATATTCTTTGCTTTTCTCCACCTGATAGTGTAAAAAGATTTCTTTTTTGAAAGTCTTTAAGCTTATATTTTTCCAAGATGTCTTTTATATTCTTTACAATATCTTTTGGATTCATATTATAATTTTCAGGTTTAAATACTAATTCGTCTTCTACTATGGCATTAAAAAATTGACTTTTTGGATTTTGGAATACAGAATTTACTTTGCGAGATATGTCTCTTATATCCATATTTGTAATGTTCTCATCATCTATACATACTTGTCCAGTTAATTCACCAAAATAAAAATTAGGTATCAATCCATTGATCAGCCTTAAAATGCTAGTTTTTCCGCACCCAGAAACTCCTGTAAATAAAATGCATTCGTTCTTTTTTATCTCTAAGCTAATGTTTTCTAAACATTTTTTGTCAGAATTCATGTATTTGAAATTTAAGTTTGTAAATTTTATCATGGTCAACCTCTTATAAATAAAACTACTAGGAAAAAAAGCATACTCATTAAGATATAATCAGCTTTACCAAAACATAATCGATGAATAGATGATCTGTTTTCTTCTATTGATAATCCTTTTGTTAAAGCTGAAACTGTAAGTTCTTCCCCAACTTTCATAGATGACATCATTAAGGGAATATATTTATACTCAATAATTTTAAAAATAGAAATACTATTTTTAAAACTTATCCCCCTAATTCTCATAGCTTTTTTTATCTCTATATTATCCATTATTACATTTGGTATGAATCGAAAAACAACAGATAGTGGTAAATTTATTTTTTCTGGAATTTTCATCTTTCTAAAAGCTTCTAATAGAGATGATACTTCTGTAGTATTTAGAAGATAATAGCCACAAAATAAACAAGGAAACATTTTTGCAATGATATTAACATACACATTAATAAAAATGTTAAGAACAAGTGGAATAGCATCTGTCATCCCACTTATCCTTATTAGTTGTGCAGATATATATATAATAATCCCCTTAACCACTGCACTAACTTCGTCTTCACATAAAAGCAAACCTGCTGTTAAAGCAAACAAGGCAAATTTGATATAAAGTCTATTACCATAATCATATGCATTTAATACTATAATATTTACTACAATCAAAAGTAATAGTTTGGTTCTAGGGTCGAGTTTAGCTAACGATTCTTTATGCAAAGTCATCTATACTATACCTGCTCTTTTAAAATGTTTATTTAATAATTTTTTACCAATGAAATATCCTATTAAAGCCCCAACAAAACCTAAAGCTACAACTACTATCAACATATAGTTTTCTGTCAAAGGTCGAACAGCTTTAACATATTCTGGTGCTATTTGTTCATATTTACTAAAATATACGTCCTTCATAATCCACATAGGTAACATAGAACCGACTGACCATTCGGTAAAAACTCCATATCCTATTGCGAGTTTGTTACTTGACTTATATTCTCCCGATTTTATAATTAGATCTGCAAGAATACCGCAAACACATCCACTTAGTAGTAATATCCAATGTTGACCCATCAAGAATCCAATTAAACCAAGAAGGATTCCCATAATTGAAATAGCTCCAAATTTTCCTACTTTTGTGCTAACAACTAAAAATGGTAAAGCTCCAAGTATTCCTAAGAAAAAAGGTATGAGTGGCATTAGTATGGGAATATTTCCTAAAATTCCACTTATCATAAAGGCCACCATAGTCAAAACTACCATTATTCCAACTGTTATTAGATCCTTTGCTGTTAATCTCTTTTTCATTTTTTTTCATCTCCTTAAATTTTCCAATTTTTCGCTTTTTCCATATTTCTTACAAAATTTTTATAAAGTCCTTCTTCCTGAATCAATTCACTGTGTTTTCCAATCTGTTCTATTTCACCTCTATTTAAAACCACAATCTGATCAGCTTCTTTTACTGTTTTTAAGCGATGAGCTATTATAATAACTGTCTTATCCTGAGTAAGATTTTTAATCGCTGTGTTGATATCTCTTTCATTTTCAGGATCTATATTGGCTGTCGCTTCATCCAAAATGATAATAGGTGCATTCTTTAATATTGCTCTTGCTATGGATATCCTTTGTCTTTCTCCTCCCGATAAATCAGCTCCTCCTTCGCCTATAATCGTATTGTATCCATCCTCTAGTTTTGATATGAAGTGATCACATTTAGCATTGATTGCTGCCTCCTTAATATCTTGTATTTCAGCTTCCGGATTGCCAAACTTAATATTTGCTTCTATTGTATCTCTAAACAAATACACCCTCTGAAAGACCATACTAATTTGGGACATAAGGTTTTCCAAATCGTAATCCTTAATATTGACATCTCCTAATGTTATCTCTCCCCTATCTACGTCCCAAAATCTGTTAACTAAATTTGCCAAAGTTGTCTTACCAGAGCCACTTGGCCCAACAATAGCTGTCGTTGAACCCTGCTTTGCAAATAAATTTATATTTTTTAATACCTTTTCATCCCCATAAGAAAAATCAACATTTTTAAATCTTATATCATAATTTATTGGAGCTACCTTTATGTTCCCTGATTCTATTGAAGGGAGTTGATCAATTGACATAATTTTTTCTATATCGGTAACCATTATAGGCAACATAAAAAACATACTTGAAGCATCTTCCAGTTGGCTATATATTTGGAATGAGATGATAATTAAAACCAAACAAGCTATTAAGCCTATATCACTATGAAAATACAAATAGACTGATACAAGTCCCGCGAGCATACTCATAATTCTTAATACCATTTTTTGTAAAGAAATATAGGGAACTCTCATTCTCTCTATCCTTAAACTTGCAATATGAAGCCTTTTTATGGACTGGCTTATATCACTTTTTGAAGAAGAAAACAAATTATACGACCTTATTACTTCCATTCCCCTAATAAACTCCAGTACACTGTCAGCAAATTCCATCTGATTTTTCACTCTTCCTGGCGCAAGTCCCTTTGAAAGATTTAACAACTTGTTATTTATTAGCAAAAAGAATCCTATACCTAATAAATAGATAATGCTTATCTTATAAGAGAATATGGAAATAACCATTGACAGAACTATGCTATTTATAATTCCAACTAATGTTGTCGATACAACAGCTAAAGACATACTCTCAAGTTCATTCATTGTTTCTGTTGTAATGCCAGTTAAATTAGCTAATGTATGACTGCTAAAATATCCCATGGGCATAAATCTCATTTTATTTGCGATGGATATTCTTTTATCCTCGCACATAGAATAAACTGCTTCCGTTTGTACATCCCTTGATTTTATAGAAAGTAAAATTTGCCCAATCATGAGAATTAAGAGAGCTATAAAAATTAAAATTGAAATCTTTATATCTATAGCACTGTCCAAAAGTAGCTTTATAGAATAAAGAAGCAAAGCATAATTTGCCATAATAAATATACATTTTAAAAGCTCTAAACATATGCTTTTCCACCATAAAAATTGTCTTGTGCCAGCAAACTTGAAGAATAATTTATAAGCTTTTATCATCTCTTACCTCCTTTCCTATGCATTTTCTAATTCTCATAATTATTTGCCTTCCACATATTTCTATATAATTTTGAACTCCTAAGCAATTCTTCATGTGTCCCTGACGAAACTAGTTTTCCGTTTTCTAATAATATGATTTGATCCGAATTTACAATTGTATTTAATCTGTGGGCTATAACTATTAACGTTTTATCTTTTGTTAAGTCTGTTATAGCACTTTGAATCAACGTTTCATTTTCCGGATCTACATATGCGGTGGCTTCGTCTAAAATTACTATTGGAGAATTCTTCAACATAGCTCGTGCTATAGTTATTCTCTGTTTCTGCCCTCCTGATAAAAGATTTCCTTCTTTTCCAACTACAGTTTGATAACCCTGCTCAAATTCCATAATAAAATCGTGGCAATTAGCTCTTTTACAAACATCTATTACCAAGCTGTCTTCTATATTTTCATTTCCCAATTTCAAATTTTCCATTATACTTCTATTGAATAAATAGTTATCTTGTGAAACATAAGAAATCATATTGGTTAATTGTGCAATGGGAATATCTTTAATATTTACTCCACCTATAGAAATACTCCCAACTTGAGGATCCCAAAACCTATTTATCAACTTGACAACAGTAGATTTCCCAGAACCTGAAGGCCCAACAATAGCTGCTTTTTCTCCTTGCTTTATATTAAATGAAAGTTCGTTCAAGATATTTTGCCCTTCAATATATTGAAAATCTACATTTTTAAACTCAACATCATAATTCAATATAGTTTTTTTGATGCTATTTACACCTACCAATTCATCTACGTTCAAAATATCGTTTATTTCTTTCATTATCATTTTTATTTTTGCTAAATTATCAGTATATATCACTGCTGATAAAAGAGGGCCTGTAATCCCTAGGGATAAAATCAAACTGAAAAGGAAATCTGCTAAGCTAAGTTCTCCTATGCTATAAAGATAACAACCAATTGGCAGTGTAAAAACCATAGAGCTGACAAGATTCATCATAAATGAAGTATATTTTTGAGTACTTTTTAGCCATTTGATATTAGCTTTTGTATTCTTTTTTACCACATTCACAAACTTTGAATAGGAATTTTCTCCCTGACCAAAAGTCTTTACAACTTCTATTCCATTAATATATTCAACCACGGTAGAACTCATATGATTTCTTATATCGATGATATTTTTGTATTTTTCTGAAAAAGTATTCATTATCTTTGAATAGGAACCTATACCAAATGGTATTGTTAATACTGAAGCTATGCCCATTTTCCAATTTAGTGTAAAAATATATATAATAATCGTAATAGGAACTAGTATGTTTGAAGCTACCTCAGGAACAGCATGAGCCAATGGAACTTCAAGTTGTTCAACTCTCTCTACAAACAAACTTTTAAACATACCTGACGAATTATCAATAACATATCCCATTGGGACCTTTGTTAGTTTTTCTGCTATATAATTACGTAATTTATCTAGCACCCTAAAAGTAGCTTCATGAGATAACGATGTTGAAATACCTGTACAAGTATATTTTACGCCATATGCTATCATTGATATTGAGAATAAAATCACATAAGTTTTAAAACTATTCATATTTTTAATTAAATTCAAAATAATTTCCGAAATGCATATATACGGAATCATCCCAAATCCAACACCAATGATGGCCAGGATAATAGAAAAGATATATCCTTTTTTCTCTTCTTTTATAAAAGCTTCTAAGCTAATTTCAGTTCTCGTCATTTTTACATTCCTTTCCAAGTTTAATGGCTAATTCCTTAGCGAAATTGTGGTTTTCGATACAAGAAAAATGATCCCACCCATATATAATCTATTTTTATTTCGCCTAATATTGCATCTTCAATTTCACCAAGCTCAATACGATAGCCTTTTATTTTAACCTGTGTATCTTTTCTCCCTAAGAATTCTATTGTTCCATCATCCCATGTTCTCCCGTTATCACCTGTTTTGTACCATCTTATTCCATCCTTTTTGAAAAATTTTTTCACCGTTAATTCTCTGTCGCCATAGTAACCTTTAGCAACACCAACTCCACCTATTAAAAGCTCACCCATTACATAATTGGGGCAGTTCCTTCCAAGTTCATCTACAACTCTATAAGCTTGATTTTTTAGTGCTTTTCCATATGGAATTGAAATCCAATCTTGAGGAATAGTTTTAGGCACGTTTAAGTAATTTGACCATATATTCAAATCTCCTTACTTTAATATTCCTTTTAGATATGAATTTACTTAGTTGATAATAGCTATCATTGCTTTTCTATTATACATCGGTTATAATTACTAATACAATAGCTTTGAATTAAAAAGGCTAATTGGAATATTGTCTAAAAGGGATATATGAATTATGAGTTACTATGATTTGGTAAAAGATTATATGAAAGTAGAAGAATGTAAAAATAATAAGAAGTATTCAAGTGCGGGGCATACTTTTTGTTGGAATAAAGAAGATTTAACTTATGCAGAGGGTATATATTGGTTTTATGAAGGAGATGGATTTATTATTGATATCCATGATTTTTATATCAAAGAAGAAATAATTCAAAATAGCGCTTATAGTGCGGAAGACTATGTGTCAATTTACACAATCTACATTGTCAGTGCAAACGGCGAGAAATTTAGTCCTTATCAAACCTTGACTGCAAACTCTTTATGTACTCTTGATTTTGATAATATAAGAGATGATTTTGTGTTTTTATTACATGAGAACTGCTATTATCTTGCTGTATCTATTGGCTTTAAAAGAGAACTTTTGGAAAAGCACCTATCATCCATTAATATTGATCCAGAATCTTTTTATTCGACCTTACTTCAAAATAATCAAATTATACTTACAAAGGCCTTAGAAAAAGTGGCAATGGAAATTTTAAATTGTAAAATGGATGCTCCTGCCGCTGATTTTTTCTTCAAAGCCAAAGCAAATGAATGGGTAAGTATAGTAATAGATACCTACTTAAAAAAGAAAAAATATAAAATTGAAATTGATGATAATAAAGCACTTGAAGATGTAGCAAGATTTTTAGATGATCATTTCGCCATGAATGTAAATCAAGAAACCCTTGAAAAGATTTCAAGAATGAGTGGGACAAAATTAAAAAATTTGTTCAAAGAAAAATATGGTCAGAGCATTACAGAATACACCCAAAGAAAAAGAATGAATGTAGCTGAAACTCTTCTCTTAAATACCGAACTACCTATAAAGGAAATTGCTGAATCTGTTGGATACTCATCTCATAGCAAATTTTCCATTTACTACAAAAGATATAAGGGAAAACTTCCTAGTAAGGTCCGTAATTTAGCTTGCAAACATCACAAGTTAAAATGCGATTATTGTGATTAAAGCATTTTTTTATTTATAGGCCTTTATCTTATATGATTTTATAGATATTGGTATAGGTATGTATAAGTTTGGTAAAAAGCAAAAAAAAGAGCAGCCTCTTAAGCTACTCTTGTAGAAAGTACAAAACGAGTTAATTGTATTTTTGTGTTTCCTAATACCAGCCCAAAAACTACTCTCACGTCCATATAGTTTTTTTGAGTCTTTTTTACATATCCTTCTTCATCTTTTTCAAATACAAAATGCTTATAAAACTGTTTAAAATGCAGGATTTCTAAGTTTATATCTTTTGTATCAACGCTATGGTCTCCACGTATCAGGTCGATCCATAGAGGAAAAGAAAAGCAGGTGTTTTTTTCTGTCCACCTGCTCTAAATACTTCTCGTGTTCTCGTTCTCTCCAGTAGACTTTATAAATATCTTCACTGACTTTTACCTTTTGCCCTCTGACATAAAGGTAATACTCTTTATTAGCCATTGTGTTATCCTCCTTTTATTTTTCTCTGTTTTGCTTTTTGAGAATAAAAAAGGAGGACTCCTGCATCTTGGCATAAGAAATCCTCCGAAAATAACAATCAAATTAACTCTTATTGTTATTGAATTATTTAATTTTTGTGTGAAAAGTTACTTTCAAAAACTTTTATTATCAAAAAACATCGTCATCTTCCATTAAATACTCATTTATTTAGTCAAATATCAAAATGGATGTATTTACTTAAAACTCCATTTATTTGCTCGCTCTCTTATTGAAATGAATGATTTATATATCCCATCTTGAGTTATAAGCTCATTATGCGTTCCTTCTTGTGCTATTTCCCCTTTATCTAAAACAATGATGTTGTCTGCTTTCCTAACAGTTTCTAACCTGTGTGCAATCATAATAACTGTTTTATTCTGTACTAAATTATCGATGGCTTGCAAAATATGGCGTTCATTTTCTACATCTAAAGCACTGGTAAATTCATCTAAAATCACAATGGGAGCATCTTTGAGTATTGCTCTAGCTATCGCTATTCTTTGTTTTTCTCCACCGGATAAAGTGCAACCCGCTTCGCCAATTTTAGTTTCGTATCCTTTTTGCAAGCTTTTTATAAATTCATGACAGCTCGCTTTTTTTTGCAGCGGATATAACATCCTCATCACTGGCATTTGGCTTTGCCAAACGAATATTATTCATAATTGTATCTTCAAACAAATACACATTTTGAAATACCATACTTATATTTTTCATCAATTCTTCGGTGGAGATATTTGTTATTTTTGCTCCACCAATCAGAATTTCTCCTTCGCTTACATCATAAAATCTCGGTATAAGCTTACAAAACGTTGTTTTTCCTGAACCTGAAGGACCGATAATCGCTGTAAGTGTGTTCGGTTTAAGAGCTACTGATATTCCCTTTAAAACTTCTCCTTTTCCGTAAGAAAAACTTACATTTTTAAATTCTATTTCATTGGATTTTATATTTTGAATAGGTGATAATACCTTTATTTCTTCAGCATTTTCCATACTGCTTATATCCTTTAGTGAACTATCTAAAAGCCCAATCATAGAAAGAATAGAACCTGCTTGACTTACAGACTGGAATATTACAAAGCTCATAATCAATAAATTAATGGCTTTTTGAGGAGAAATTTCTCCACTATTCCACATAAAAAACGCATAGCTAATAATCATAATTTCAAACAGCTGTATCGTAAGACCGGCACCTATGCTTGAGGGAATAGATTTTTCGGATAAATTTATATTATTAACACAACTACCATCTATATCTTTTTTTACTCTTTCATCTTTTTCTCCCATACCAAAAGCCTTAATTACGCTTATTCCCTGTATAAATTCAATAGCACTTTCCGTTAATATTGTTTGTGCTAATTGTCTTTTGGGAGCTTCGCTTCTTGAAATTTTCATTTGATAATTAACTACAAACAAATATGTTAATATGCCTGCAAATATTACAACGGAAACTTGCCATTCATAGTAAGCAAATCCTAAAACTATTGATATAGCAGATAAAATTCCACCTATCACATGAATTAAAATGATTGGTGCAACTTGTTCTACGGTTGAAATAGATGTAGTCAGTGTTGAGTTTATATTTCCTACTGAATTTTTGCTAAAGAACCCTAAATAGAGTTTTTTAAATAATGAGCCAAAATATAACCTTTTATCTTTCGCCATCTCAAATCCAACGGATACAGAACCCAGTTGTGTGAAATAACCAAAACCAAATACGCCTATGATACATACAATTACGAGTATCATTACCTTATAAATATAATTGTCCATTAAATTGCTATTAAACATGGCGTTTACCGCTAAAATTATTGCTATCATTTTCAGCATAACGAATATGCCTTCTATAAATGATAGAATTAAAATTTTGACTAAACTGCCTTTTCTTTTCTCACTAAAGTTCCATACACTTTTTAGAGCTTCAAACATATTCTCACCTCCAATCAATTTGCTATTTCATATAAATGCTTATACGCAGAACACGATTTAATAAGTTCTTCATGTTTTCCATCGCAAATTATTTTCCCATTTTCCATATATATGATCTTATCTGCATTTATGACAGTTTTAATTTTATGTGTAATAACAATTAGTGTTTTTCCTTTGGTAAATTCCAGTAACGCTCCTTGAATTTTTTCTTCATTTTCAATATCTGTACTTGCAGTTGCTTCATCTAATATGATAATTGGAGCATTTTTTAGAATTGCTCTGGCAATAGCTATTCTTTGCTTTTCTCCGCCGGATAACCTATCTCCTGCGATGGTGTCATATCCATCAGGCAAAGTTACAATAAAATCATGGCAACCGGCTTTTTTAGCAGCTTCTATCACCTCATCATTCGTTGCATCTTTTTTACCTATTCTAATATTTTCCAAAATAGTATCATCAAATAAAAATGTATTTTGATCCACATAGGAGATAAGAGTATTCAGGTCATTCATTGAAAGGTCTTTTACCCCTATACCACCTATTTTTATTTTTCCTTTCTCAAAATCCCAAAATCCGGCTAAAAGTTTCATTAGAGTTGATTTTCCTGAACCTGAAGTACCAATAATTGCAGTCATAGTTTTTTCTTTAATGGTTAAATTCACATCATCAACATCATTTTTTGTCCCATCATAAGAAAATTGTAAATTTTCAAACGCTATGTCGTATGTCATTTTTTCTTTTAAATTAGAATTCTCACTTCTCTTAAGTTCCGGATAATCTAAGATTCCTTTTATTTCCTTAGCAACAGTTCCCATCTGTGCCAATTGGTCAATATAACTGGATGCTTTAACAATCGGTTTAAATATACCAAGAGAAATCATCATAAACAAAAATAAACTTTGCTCAGTAAGAAACCCATTATTAAAAAATATCAATCCCACAACAATTGTTGGAAATATAGATACAGGAGCTATGCTATAGGAAAGAGACGCATAAATCTGTGAGCTTTTCATCCAGTTTATAGCATACTCCGCATGGCGTATGACTGCATTTTTATATTTAGCATATGAACTATCTTCCATATTGAAAGTTTTAATTACCTCAATCCCCTTGACATACTCTATAATCGCTTGATTCATATTCTTTTGTGCCTGTACTTGTCCCTCATATTTTTTCTTATATCCAATCATCATAAGCATCCCGATTGATAGTCCAAATATAACCCAAAGAAATATAATCCCGGTAAGCTTAATATTAACTGCAAGCATCCAAACAATCATGGCAATAGGTATCAATAGATTTGCAGTCATCTCAGGAAGTAGATGTGCTAATGTTTTTTCTATATCTTCCACCCTGTCTACCAATATAGTTTTTAATGTTCCACTAGGATTCATATCAAAATATCCCATCGGCAATCTAACAAATTTATCACAAATTGCATATCTTAAGTCCTTTAGCGTTAAGTATGCTGCTTTATGAGATATAAGTGTTGAAATATTTGAAAGCAGCACCCCTGATATTTTGCAGATTATAGTGAAAATCAAGACATATATCATGTTGTTTCCGTGAAATCCTTTGAAGATATATCCCGCTAAAATTCCAACAAAAGCATAGGATAACAGTTCGCATAGAACAGAAAACATACTTAGCATAACAGATAAAATATATCTTTTTTTGTATGGCTTTATAAACGAATCCATTTCTTTAAAAAAGTTTGGTTCTTTCTCTTTTTTCATGACTTCACCCTATGCATTAGCTTCTTTTTCTAAAATATGTTTCCTTACGACCTTGCTACCTATATAAGCTCCTGCGATTGATGAAACTATAACTAAGGCAAGTAAAATCAGCGTTCCCCAAGAAGAAATCATTTTGCCTGCCGCTGTAATATTTGAAGCTAACTCCTTTTCTTTCATAGCTCCTATAGTTTTATTCAAGGCTATTGTATATGGATAAATTACACTTCCAATTGAAGCCAAAGTTTGCTGAATAACATAGCTGATTCCAATAACTTTTAAATTACCATAACCTTTTTTATATAATAAGAACTCTGCTATCAATCCTGAAATTACAAACATCAAAATATATGGTGGATAGAATGCTATCACTCCTTGAATAAGGGAATATATTAAAAACGCTCCTCTTTTTTTCACTTTCACTCCGATAACATAGAAAACAATACCCTGTAATAATGAGTAAAGCACCGGTGTTAAAAGTATGGTAATTGGTGTTGCATACATGAATGTTCCTATCGAAAATATCAAAATGTTACACAATGATAATAAAGTAACTGTAATGATATCTTTCGCTTTCAATTTGTTTTTGTGCATGATTAAATCCTCCTATTTTTATAAAATATTTATCATCAAAATTACTATCATTACAATCATCAATATGTAATCGCATAAATTGAACTGTAAAGTAACATAAGATGATTTTTTATGATTTAAAGCAATTCCTCTTGTTTCTGCTGAAGCTGATAAAGTTTCGCCTATTCTTACCACTCGAAAAATGAGTGATACAATCAGAGCCTCAAGATACTCTATTTTTTCTTTTATTATATTTTTATGCTTGCAACTTCCTCTAATTCTAAGCACCTGTCTAAGTAATTTAAAATCATTCCTTAGCACCGGGAAAAACCTGAAAGAAACTGCAAGAATCAATAATAACTTCTCAGGTATTCTTATTTTTCTAAGTCCCGCAAGCATATTTGTTGTCCCTCTACCTCCAAGAATAATAGGAAATAGTAGAAATATTAAAATAAATCTAGGAAACAAATTTGCCGTAAATATTGTAATTTCATTCGGATATATGATTTCAAGACCGTAAATAAGCCCTATAATGACAGAAGTAATTCCTAAAGTCTTGTATCTTCTATTTGCGAGAGAAAAAACGAGAGCTAATAAATTGCATTCAAAAATCAAACTTTTATTGTCAATTCCTACTGCAACCATACAAAGAATCCAAAACAAAATATTTGTTCTCGGATCTAAAAGATTTTTTTCTCTTTTTGCCGGAGGTTGATGTTCTAAATCTTTTTCAAATATACATTTAATGATTTCAATATCTCTATTCTCTTTTACTTCACAAATCCTTTGTATCGTTCCATCATCAAGTTCCAAACATTTATCCGCAACTGATGAAATAAATTCTAAGTCATGGCTAATTGTTATCACGATTTTTTCCTTTTTCATATCGTTTATCAGTCCCACTACAGTATCTAAACTTTTTTTGTCCATTCCTGAGGTTGGTTCATCTAAAATAACCACACTTTTATCCGAAAGATACGCCATCATTAAGGTTAATTTTTGCATTTGCCCACCTGAAAGAGAAAATGGATGCCTATCACGATATTTCCACATATCAAACTTTTTAAGTAGAGCTTCTATCTCATCATATTTGTTTCGATTTACACCGTACTTCAGTTCAGATAATACAGAATTTGTAAAAAATTGAAATTCAGCTTCTTGCATAATAAAGAGGCTATCCTGCGATAGCTGCCTATGGCTCAATTCTTTTTCCTTTAGAAAAACTCTTCCCTTTTGTGGTTTCAATAGTCCACATATACATTTTCCTAAGGTGGTTTTACCTGAACCATTTTTGCCAATCAAGCAAGTCACTTCTCCCAAATAAGCTGTAAACGACAAATCATTTAAAATATGTTGTTTTTTATATCCAAAGGATATATTTTTTACCTCTAATTTATCATTGACATCATTAGAACACTTCTTCTGAACCTCAATCTGCTTCAAATCCGTAACTCGTAAACACAAATTATTTAATTCATCTTTAGAAAATATCTTAAAATCGTCCTTATCATACTTTTCATAAAAGCTTCCATTTTTTATCAGCCAATATTCATCAGCCAACTCTTTCAAATAGTAAAGCCTATGTTCACTGATTATTAGAGTTTTTCCATCTTCTTTTAGAAGCAATAAGATATTTTTCAGTTTTTCTATGGATAAATAATCTAAGTTTGCAGTTGGCTCGTCAAGTAAAATAATATCCGTATCCATTGCCCAAGCAGACATAATCGCTATTAGTTGACGCTCTCCGCTTGAAAGTTTGAATACTTCCCTGTTTTTCAAATACTCCAAGCCAAATTTTGAAAAAGCTTCTTCTGTTCTTCTTTTTATTATTTCATGGCTTAACCCTTTATTTTCAAGTCCAAAAGATACTTCCGTATCGCTTTCCATTGTAAAAAATTGACTTCTTGGATCTTGAAAAACGGACGAAATCAATTCTCCAACTTCTCCAATGTTCTTATTTTCTATATTGTTGCTATTTACCAAGATATAGCCATTAAATATCCCATCATAGAACTCCGGTATTAAATGGTTTAAGCACCTAAGTAATGTTGATTTTCCACATCCACTTTCACCACAAAGAACTATGCAATCTCCTTTTGATATGCTGCCAATTACATCATCTAACGACTTTTCCTTTTTGCCTTCATAGGAAAAATCTATTTTAAAATCTAAAATATTTTCGTCCTTCTTGCCTTTATCGTACATAAATTCAATACCTATTTATAATTTCATCAAATATCTTTTCCCAACCCGCCCCAATAAAATCGCCGAGCATTTTTGTGTACTCGATTGTCTCCTCTTTGCTATATCCTTTTTCAATCACTAATTTAAAAGCACTAAATTGTTGATTCATTAAAAGCTCTACCAAATCTAATTTCATCTCACTTATATTCGGGTCTATATTTTCCCTTATAAATTGTTTTGTTATGGAAATTTTATTATTCATCATTTCACGAAATATTGCTTCTACAGAACTGCCTTTACTTGAGCAAAGTATTAGTTTGCACTCCTCGTAATATTTAAATAACACATCTACATATCCTTTGGTTTCTTTCTGAATGCTACGCAAAAAATGATCAAAGTTTTTATCTACGCAATATTCCCTATACGAGTATTCGTTCTCTTTTCTTTTCACACTTATAGCTTCTAAAAATTCTTTTATCAAACTATAAAAAAGTTCATCTTTCCCTTTATACCTTGTATAGATTGCTCCCGTTGTAACTCCCGCTCTTTTAGCAATATTGCCTATTGAAGCAGCCTGAAATCCATTTTGCAAAAACTCTATTTTAGCAGCTTCAATGATTGGTTTATCAAGTTCATGGTTTCTATTTGCCATGTCCATTCCTCCATTCTTACAAAACTTTAATTTTAATAGTATAATCAATAATCGAATTATCAATAATGATATTATTGATTATACATCAGTTAGTTTTATCTAACAATAGTTGTAAGAGATTTTTTTAGAAAATTTACTGATTTACATATTTATTTGTATGAAATAAAATAGTCGGTGCAGTTTTAAAACTACGCCGACCACAAAGTCATAATTTGATTTTTTCCATACTAGCTTTTTTCTTTTTTAAATATCTGTAATTATACTCTCCCTTCTTCTCTCTCTTTTTCCTTAGCTTCTCTAGTTCATCAAGTTCCTCTTGCGTAAGTTCTTTAGGTTCTTCTTGTGTACATATACTTGACTATGTTGCATTGATTTAAGCATATGTTGCTTTGCTTGTCAAATCCATCTCATCCAGCTCAATTTCAACACTTATGTGCTTATCGATATCGAGTTTGGACAAAAGTGCTACCGTCTAATCGTTTAGTTTTGATATAGCATTTCTGACTGCCTCAATCATCATCTGTGTTTCAACAATCTTTTCTACATCAACGCTTTCATCAGTGATGTTATCTACAAAATTCCCATCATGATCCAAAGAGGAAAAGAAAAGCAGGTGGTTTTTTCTGTCCACCTGCTCTAAATACTTCTCGTGTTCTTTTTCTCGCCAGTAGACTTTATAAATATCTTCACTGACTTTTACCTTTTGCCCTCTGACATAAAGGTAATACTCTTTTGCCATAAAGTTTCCTCCATTTCTTTTTTGTCTATTTGTTTTACAAAACGAGTTAATTATATTTTTGTGTTTCCTAATACCAGCCCAAAAACTACTCTTACGTCCATATAGTTTTTTTGAGTCTTTTTAACATATCCTTCTTCATCTTTATTGAAGACAAAATGCTTATAAAACTGCTTAAATTACAGGATTTCTAAGTTTATATCTTTTATATCAAGGCTAGACTCTTCAAGTGAAACGGATGAACACTAAGTATGTCATGAATTCTTGTATGTATGTGGAAACATATCCACATGCTTTTTAACGATAACATAAACCTATCCTTAAAAGGCATTAGTTCTACAAACTGAGAGTTGTCATCAAAACAGAGCTCCTGTTGTTCTTCTTTTCAACACAATATAGCTTATAGCACAAATACTAATATACACTATAACAAACAATACAAGATGGGGGGGCAATGCCGATAGGGTATGGAGCAATCCACCCTTGTTTGAAAAGTGCGATAGAAATTGCACCCGTAACCATAGAAAAAGGCATGAACAAGACCCCGATGAGATTAAGCCAGTTGACAGCGAAAGGTGCCCTTGCTGCAGAGAGTAACCGCCCTATAAAGTATCCAGCAATTCCAACGGCCTGAATAATCATTGAACCCCATAGGGTATCCATGGTTTGCCTTTCATACCAGCCTGCAAAAGCACTAAATAATCCAATCCAAACAAATGCTGTTGATGCGATATATAGTATCTTGCTTTTTAGCTCAGAGCTTTTCTGTTCTTTATCTGCAACTGGTTCAATTCCTTTTAGAATGTAATCGGTTGTAACTCCGAAGTAATCGCTCATGGTAATTATTTTTTCCAAATCCGGCAAGCTTTGTCCACTTTCCCATTTTGAAACCGCCTGCCGAGATACTCCAACCTTGCCTGCAAGTTCTTCCTGTGAAATTCCGTTTGTTTTTCTCAAATACTGTATTCTGTCTGCCATGTTCATAACGCACACTCCTTTCTTATATGGTTTAGTTATATCAAACAAATCGGTTTCATACTACCAAGCTGCCTTGGAAATATGTCAACCAAGAGTTGCAATGCTGTTTTTTTTGTTAATTCAATATAAACAAGCTATTCTAAAAATTCTAATTTATCTTTGTTTAAAAATAAATCCCATTATATAATTCCCTAAACTCTTTAGTAAACTTTGTGACAAATTCATAATCAAGTTCAGTGGCTAAGGTTTCTTCATTTTACTTAGTTCTTGACAACAACGTTATTGCCTCCACATGTATCAAGACTACCCTGATGATAACCCTACATCAAGAAATAGGTCTGCGCGCTCGTTGCAGGACGAAAAATGGCAAAGGGAATGTCGTATAATGGTCTGATCCGCAGATTCATCCCCAAGGGAAAACAAATTGACAGCTGCTCCGACGAACAGATTGCTCAGATTGAGATCTGGTGCAATGGCCTTCCACGGAAGTCGTTCGGCTACCGCCCCCAGATACACTCTTTGAGGACGAACTTGACAAAATTTACTCCTGTGTTGCCTGATGAACGATTCAACTGCCAATGTTCAACTTGTTATTGCAATTTACGTAATTTAAAAATCACGATATAAAAGCGACTAAGTTATTTTATTCTTAATCGCTTCAAAAATTGTCTATATGTGCTTTACAAAGCTTTTTAATTCTTAAATGTCGGTTGCTTTTAATCGTTTACTTTTTTTACAATCTCCAGCTTGCAGCTCGCTCTCTTGCCTTGATAAATGCTGAATAAATTCCTTCTCTATTTATCAAATCGTTATGTTTGCCTTCTTGAACCAATTTACCGTCATCAATCACTAGTATCTGATCGGCTTTTTTCACAGTTGAAAGTCTGTGAGCTATCGAAACTACAGTGTGTCCTTTGGACAATTCCTCAATCGCTGCTAAAATCTCATATTCATTTTCAGGATCAACGGAGCTGGTCGCTTCATCTAAAAGAATAATAGGTGCATTTTTAAGTAATGCTCTAGCAATAGAAATTCGTTGTTTTTCACCACCGGAAAGAGAACTGCCACCCTCACCTACCATGGTGTTATAGCCATCAGGAAGTTCCATAATAAAATTATGGCAACGAGCCTTTTTAGCAGCTTCCACTACTTCTTCATGACTTGCCTTAGGATTTGCAAAGCGAATATTATTCTCTATAGTATCTTGAAAAAGATAAACATTTTGGAAAACAAGCGAAAGATTTTTCAGTAAACTTTCTACTTTATAATCTCGTATATCCCTATTTCCTAATCTTATTTCACCACTGTCAACATCATAAAAACGAGAGATCAAATTGATTATTGTCGTTTTTCCGGATCCTGACGGTCCTACGATAGCTGTCTTTGACCCTTGTGGAATAGTAAATGAAAGGTCTTTTAAAACAGGCTTCCCTTTGTCGTAACTAAAGCTCACCTTATCAAAGACGATATCCTGATTTTCCATAACTTCCAAAGTCCCGTCACTTATTTCAGGAATATCTAAAACCTCATCCAAATATTGCATATTGGCAGGATTCTTAACCATGAGGATGGCTGCATTTTCAAGTTGTTTTAAACCGCCGAAAATCATAAAGCCGGCAGCTGAAACAGTAAGCGCTTGTGGTAATAAAACTTCCCCTTTCGTATAAAGATAACAAGAAAATAATGTAACAAGTAGACTCGAAAGATTAATAACAGTAGAAAAAATTCTTGCATAAATAACAAAGACGATTTCAAAATGTACTTGAGAGAGTCTAAGTTCTTCAGAAGCATTTTCCAATTTAGAATGTATTTCTTCAACAACACCTTCATCTGCAAACGGAAAACTGCGAAGCACAGGAATCCCGCTAATGCTATCAACTAACGCATCTCCCACCTTTGTAATAGCTGCATGCTCACGTGCAACCTCTTTTTTTGCTTGATTAATCATAAGAGACATGCATAACCAAATAAGAATTAAACAAATTAAAGTTAAAAATCCAATTTTAGTATTTACACCGAACATCCCAACCAACAGAAAAAAGGATATTGAAATGCCTGAAACAGCAAAGTCGATACTCATTGCAGAGTAATTTTCAAGACTCTTCATAACATTGGTAAATGCCGCCATAATTCTTGATAGGCTTTGTTCTGCAAAATATCCCATAGGCGCCTTTTTAAGTTTTTCGCCAACTGCAAGTCTGTAGTCTTTGAAAATGCCAAAGAAAACACCGTCACTAAGACCACTTTTCGCCCAGCCTGTAAAAAAATTAAAAAGAAAGGAAGCAAAAAGCACTCCGAAAATTGTCCAAATATGCTCCCATGTAGTTTCATTCATCCAACCGAATGCAAGAAAGAGAGCGAAAAATCCAAACAGCATTGAAGCATTTTGCAGAAAAATAAGAAAAATTCCTGCCTTAAGACGATTTTTATACTGTCCTGCCAGTTTGAATGATAATCTTATAAACTCCATGTCTTATTCCTCCCCTAAATATTGTTTCCACAGGCTTGCATAAAGTGGCTCTTCCATCAGTTCTTCATGTTTACCCTTGGCTATAATTTGACCTTTATCGATTAGAATTATTTGGTGTGCCTGCTTGATTGTATTTAACCTATGAGCAACCATCACAAGATTTTTTCCCTTAACGAGATTCGATATTGCTTCTTGGATTAGAGCTTCGTTTTCCGGATCGGCATAAGCTGTTGCCTCATCCAAAATAATGGTTGATGCAGGTTTCAAAATTGCTCTGGCAAGAGTTATTCTCTGTCTTTCACCGCCCGACATTGCTCCTCCTGCTTCTCCTGCTTTTGTATCATACCCTTTAGGAAGTGCCATAATAAAGTCATGGCAATGAGCAGCTTTTGCCGCTGAAATAATTTCATCTTCGGTTGCATTAGGCTTGCCAAGACGAATATTATCTCTAATACTTACATCGAAAAGAAAATTATCTTGTGAAACGTAAGAAATCTCTTCAGCAAGCTGTTTAAATGAAATATTCTTTGTATCCACATTACCAATGGAAATTTTACCCGATGACTGATCCCAAAATCCTGCTAAAAGCTTTGCAATTGTAGATTTTCCACCACCTGAAGGTCCTACAAGCGCAGTCACTTCTCCGGGGCTTGTTTCAAAAGAAATATTATGCAATACCTCAGTTCCGTCATGATAAGAAAAACTTACATTATCAAATTTTATTCCCTTGCCCCTATCTATAGTAACTTTATTTTCTGCATCAGGACGTTTTTGATCAGGCATATCAAGCAATTCTTGTATGGATACCCAAGTATTGGAAGCCATCTGAAAAAGTTCAAAGCTCATCATGATTGCAAAAGCTTGTGGAAGGATAGCAATTGGCAGAATAAGTGATAAAAGCAATGTTTCAATGCCTATTTGCCCGTTCCCATATAAATAGAAAGCTAAAGGTAAGCTCACTATCTGTGGTGTCATCATTGCAGCCGTCATAAGTGCTTTGCCAAACCAACTTTGCTTCCACCATTTCATCGTTGAAAAATGATAGAATTTTACCGCATCTGCAAACTTTCCATACGAAACTTTGTCTTGTGCAAATGCTTTGATTACAGGAATTCCACGAACATACTCCGCACTTCTGTCGGCAACATTAGCATAACTTGATAGCCACACCGCCATTCTACTACGGTATTTATACATCATTGTAATCATCGCTAAAAAAACAATTGGTAGCGGCACAAATATTGATAATCCTATACGCCAATCTAAATAAAACAAAATAACTGTGCAGAGTATCGGATGCAAAAGCCTACTAGGTAGTTCAGGCATCAAATGGGCTACCCAGTCTTCCATATCTGCTACTCGATCCATGATAATTACCTTAATTTTACCTACAGGATTATCCACCAAGTACCCCATTGGAATTACCTTTAATTTTTCAAACAAAGTCTGTCTAAGTTTTGCAAGTATGGAAAATGAGGTTTTATGTGAAATAGTTGTGCTAAATCCTGTAAATATAAAGTAAAGGAGCAGTGATCCTATTGCAAAAAAAGCATATTTCAATAGTGCATGAAAGCTGACCGGATTACCCCCGGCATTTTTTATAAGCCATCCTGCTGCATAAGCACTAAAGAAATAAGTAGAAAAACTAAAAAGCTCCCCAATGCAGGCAAAAATAACAGAAATTCTCATCCTACCCTTATACTCAGGTGCTACACTCATAAGTGCTTTATTTAAACCACCCATACTGATTTTAGGTTTTTTTTCGCTTTGCTCTACATCACTTTCGATTCGCTGCATAATCTCATCAGGAACATCCAAGTTTAAACTCTCTACCTCTTTTATTAAATTTTTATTTTGCTTGAGTTTCTTGCTGTCAGAAGCAGAGCAAATCAACTCATCATTTTTTTTCTTCATTAACTCATCTCCTTTTCAGTTAGCTTATACTAACTATTAGTTTAAAAAAATTACCTTATTTTACCTTTTTCATAACTATCAATAAACAGCTTTATTATTTCTATAAAAAACTCTCTATTATTTATAAAGCTATCCCTTGCCCCATCTAAGATTTCACAACCTAGTATAACTGTATTCATAAAAAATATTAAAAAGTCATTTGTGAGATATTCACACCCATCTTTCTTTGCAGCTTTAACTCCTATATATGTAGCCTTTAAGGATTCTTCGACCAAAATTGGGAACAAATTCTTTAGGTCATCATTGTTTTTCGTAGCCTGAAGATATATGGCATATACGCTCATGAGTTCACTTTCATCAAGTACTTTATCGACAATCATATGTGCTACAGCATTAGCATCTAACTCTCCCGAATACTCTGCCAGAACTTCATTAATCTTATCGACTCGATAAGCCATACCTTCTCGCATTAAATCATGTAATATTTCAACTTTATTTTTGTAATGGTAATACACACCTCCTCGAGAAAGCGAGGTTTCAACAATAATATCTTCCATTACCGTGTCAGCAAAACCCTTCCTTAAAAAAACCCTTTTAGCTGCATCTAATATTTCTTTTTTTCTGATTTGACTGACTTTTTGTTTTTTCCCTTCCAAAATATATACCTCTCTTTGTAAACAAAACTGACAAAACTGTCAGTTTTATTGTAGCATCATTTTAAGTTAGCGTCAACTAACTTTTTCGGAATATACTTTATGGTGACTTGTAATATGAAATGCAACAAATAAATAAAATAATCCATGGCTAATCTGATAAAGTGTTACTACCCACAAAAACACAAAGTAGAAGCCATGGATTAAGTATATTGTACCACTACTCGAGAAAAAGGAAGCCATTTAACTTATCAAGATCGTCAAACCTTAGAAAGGATGGTCATGGAGAATCACAGGAAACCTGCTAAGGAGAGAATATCAAAGAGTAAGATGGCAGAAATGCTTGGCGTTCATCACTCAACAATCAGCCGAGAGCTCAAAAGGGGCGAAATCACGCAGCGTGATATCCTGTGGAAAGAATACACTTCCTATTGCGCCGATGTAGCACAAGATCTCATTGATTCCAATACCACGGCAAAAGGTCCCTCTTTAAAGTTAGGTAAAGATCAGCTCTTCCATGATTTTGTTGAATACTGGATAATAGAGAAAAAGTATTCACCGGATGCGGTAATCATGAAGATCGAAAACGAAGGACTCTCTTTTGAAACCGAGATTTGTATAAAAACCCTCTACAACTACATCAGTAAAGGTTACTTCCTCAATCTGACAAATAGAAACTTACCCCGTAGAGGTAAAAAAGTCAAAAGAAGATATCAAGGAGCAGGAAATGTATTCAAAAGAACAACGAGAAACCGCATTGCAACTGCATGATGAGTTTCAATCAGTTACTAAAGTCATACAAAAGCTTGGCTATCCCAGTCGGCAAGATATGTATAAATGGCTCCGGGGACGCTCAAATCCTCCTGAGGATAAAGCAGAGCGCAAAAGGATAAACAACTCTAAAGAGCATCCTTTGCATCCTTCTGTAGAGACCAAGTTCGCAATTTTAGAGCGTTGTTTTATGAAGGGCGAAAACGTACAACTGGTTTCTGAGGAAACCGGTTATAGTCGGACATCAATCTACAGATGGAGAAAACAATATGTATCACAGGGAGTAGCCGCACTAATGAATGAAAAAGATAGACCAAGAGGAGAACCGAAAGAGGGACCCAGGCCTCAAAGGATGAAATAGTAGAGCCAAAACAGCAAATGCTCGAAATGCAAATGGAGATAGATATCTTGAGGGAGGCGATCAAAGTCATAAAAAAAGACCCGGGCATCAACCGGAAAAACCTGAACAACAGGGAAAAGACAACGATCGTTGACGCCTTAAAGAACCGCTACTCGTTGTCGCAATTGCTGTCAATCCTGCATCTTTCTCGGAGCAGCTATTATTATCAAGAGGCAACACGCAAGAAACCGGATAAGTATACTCGCTTAAGAGTTCGTATTGCAGAGCTCTTTGCCGAAAATCGAAAGTGTTACGGTTATCGTCGCATTCATGCTTTGCTTCAGCGTGAGGGCATTACCATTTCAGATAAGGTTGTCCGCCGTATCATGAGCGAAGAAAGTCTTGTAGTTACCGCAAAAAGGCGGAGGAAGTACAACTCCTATCAGGGTGAGGTTTCCCCGGCTGTTCCTAATTTAATCCGGAGCGACTTCCATGCAGAGCAACCGAATAGCAAATGGCTTACTGATATAACAGAATTTGCCATACCGGCCGGCAAAGTCTACCTGTCTCCAATCGTAGATTGCTTTGACGGTATGGTTTGCGCATGGTCAATCAGCGTCTCTCCGGAAGCTAAACTAGTTAACGAGATGGGTAGGCTACACTAAATAGGACAAAATAAAATCGAACATGATATACTAAACAAAATAGTAAAACCCAAAGAAAAGGAGATAAGGAAATGGTAAAACATTACGAAGAAAACTTTAAAAAGCAAATAGTAGAAATATACAACCAAGGAAACTATACATACAACAAGCTAGGAGAAGAATATCAAATAGCCCCATCCACAATAAGAGGCTGGGTAAAAAGGTACAACAACACACAATCATTTGACATAAACGACAACAGAACAGAAGAAGAAAAAGAAATAATAAGACTAAGAAAACAACTAAAACAACTAGAAATGGAAAATGATATTTTAAAGCAAGCAGCACTACTGCTAGGGAAAAGATAAAGCTCATAATCTCAAGCAGAGAAAAATATAGCATTAGTGCAATGTGTAAAATGCTAGGAATAACAAGAAGCCTCATATACTACCACCTTGACAAAGAAAAAGAACAAGAACAAAAGCCCCTAGAACAAGAAGAGCAAATAGAAAAAGAAATAAAAGAAATATTTAGAAAAAGCAAAAACAACTACGGAACAAGAAAAATAAAAGTAGAACTAGAAAATAAAGGATACCAAGTATCCAGAAGAAAAATCTCAAGAATAATGAGAGAAAATAAGTTAGTATCAAACTATGCAGTAAAAGAATACAAAGTAGAAAAAACAGTAAGTAACGAAAGTAAAATAGAAAACAAAATAGACAGACAATTTAATGAAAGAGAAAAACTAGAAGCAATAGTAAGTGACCTAACATACGTAAAAGTAGGAAATAACTGGAACTACATATGTACCATAATAGACCTGCACAACAGAGAAATAATAGGCTATGCAGCGGGATCAAAGAAAGATGCAAACCTAGTAAAAGAAGCAATATACAACATAAAAGAACCATTAAACAAAATAAAAATATTCCACACAGACAGAGGTAAAGAATATGACAACAAGAAAATAGAAGAAATCCTAAAAACATTCGGAATAGAAAAATCCCTAAGCAAAAAAGGAAGCCCGTATGACAATGCAGTAGCAGAAACAATAAACAAAGCAATGAAAACAGAATTCATATAACAAAGAAAATTTAGAAACCTAAAACAGCTGCAACAGGAACTAGCAGAATATGTCTACTGGTACAACAACATAAGACTACATGGATCATTAGGATACATGAGCCCGAGAAAATACAGAGAATTAGAACTGATTTCAACAAACAAATAAAATATATGGAGAAATAGTCAAGGGCGAATCGTAAGATTCTGGCGTAGCCGAACCCTTGACTATTTAGGAATATATTTTAGAATGTTTTGAAATCAGTCTAATGATTTATTCGATTTTGAATTGTCCTAAAAAGTGTTGACATACCAAGATGCTGGAGAAAGCAATAGACACTCTTCAGAGCGATGAGAATCCCACGGTCCATTCAGATCGTGGATGTCACTACCGTTGGCCGGGTTGGATTCAGCGTATGGATGAGGCGGGGCCTTACTCGCTCCATGTCTAAAAAAGGCTGTACTGGCGACAATGCTGCTTGTGAAGGCTTTTTGGGAAGACTAAAAAAAGAGATGTTTTACAATAAGGATTGGCCAGGAGTCAACATATTTGAATTCATGCAGGAGCTTAATGATTATATTTCTTGGTATAATGAAGAGCGTATTAAAACGTCATTGGGAAATCTTAGTCCTGTAGAGTATAGGAGAAAATTTGGATTTGCTGCATAAAAACTGTCCAACTTTTTGTCCGCACCCCCGTACCTTTTTTAAATTTTATTCGTTTATTTCACCAGCAATATCTATATATTCTTTTAATTTTCGTTGTAATAAATTCTTGTCTATCAATTTTAGACAATTCATCTTCACCTATTTATATATCCAAATGGTGCTCTGTATTAAGTTTGGATAATAGAGTTACCGTCTCCACATGTATTAAGACTCCCCTGATGATAACCCTACATCAAGAAAAGAGCCTTAACATTCGTTGCAGGGTGGAAGCTGGCAAAGGGAAGGATGCTTGAGAATAAACATCCAGTATGCTTTTAGAAAAGCATAAAAAACTACAAACACTTATCGGTTCATTCGCCATAAATACCTATATAGTTATAAAATTGCTCATGTAACCGCCTCATTTCAGCCGGAGCCTTTATTGAATGTCGGTACATAAACTTTTCTCCAAAACGGCTTCGAAAAATAATCCCAAGAATAAACCCCATAATGGAGCATGGAAGAATTTGTAAAAACTTCATTTTTATCGGAACAAGTTTAATTCCTTTTGTTTTAACATTAAAAAGATTTCTTCTGATTTGCTTCGCTGTTTTATTCATTAATACACGATCGTTTCCGGCATGCTCAGGATCATCTGAATGATAATAAGCATCTGCAATCGGCACGACCATTGCAAGATGACAAATCTGCCATGAATGCATGTCTTTTACAACTTGGCATGGAATCATTGCTGATCGGAACAAATCGAACAGTTCTTTTTCACGACCACCTGACATGCCGATTGTAGTTGGCTGAATAAAGCGAGGCGTAAGGGCTGCATCCAAAATATCTCCGTCAAAGCCGCCGCCGACACCCGGGAAAGCAGGGAGGATACGTCCTTTTCCACAAATCTTTTCCCATGTATCATACGTTTCTAAAGAATTTACCATAGTTACAATGACAGGACTTATATTAGCTTTCAGTTCCGCCAAAGCAATATGTAACTGATTTTCTCTTACCGCAAGCAATATAAAATCATAACTGTCTAACGGCAGCAGTCGAGATAAAACGGATACTTTGGCAGTCCGAATCTCATTATTTTTTTTATACCTTAGCCCATACATTTGTAATTCTTTCAAACGATTTCCACGAGCATATAAGGATACATCTGCTCCTGCTTCGGAAATCAAAGCCGCATAAAGACTTCCTATCACTCCTGCACCATAAATTAATACTCTCATCTTCACGATCCCTTTATGTTTCTTCCTAAATTTCGATGTATTTTACATATCCAAACAAAAGCTCACTATCCATTTTGATAAATGACCCGAAAATTCATCTTTATAATATCCCAACAATCAAAGCCTGAACCGCCGCTACAAACGGTATAATTAAAAACGGAGTAACTACAAAATGTTCCATGATTGCCAAATGCCTCATCCAGTTACTGAATTCATAATCTGGATGTCCCTCTGTCCCCTGAATGACGATTTTATCCTTATATTTCCCTTGGAACAACAGACAATCCAACAAAAAGAAATCTCCTAAGTTTAATATGCTCCACTGAATATAGCCCATCCAAAAAAGATTCCAAAAACCTGAAATTCCAGTATGGAAAAGACTTGCTGCTGAATATATGAAACAAATCCCGCAAATTACAATTGTTATAATGAAATTTATATTTTTCTCTTTTTTTGTCATCTGTTCAGGTGCAGCTTTCTGAATTGCCTTTGGATAAGAATCAAAAAAGTATCTTGGATTAATAAGTACCAAGACTGCCACTGCACCGTTAAAGATTGCGGCTATTGCAATCCCGTCCAGAATCGCTCGTATATAATCCATAAAACTATCTCCTTAGCAAATTATATTCTTTGTCGCCTCTTTAGTCCCAATCCACTTTTCTCCCTTTATGATTTCGCTCATTTAGGTTCTCCTCACTTACGCAAATGTGTACGCAATATTCTAACGAGCATTATACCAGATAGCTTGTATTTTTTTCAACGGTTTAAGTGTTTTTATATCATTTTGCGTGGTGGCTAAGATAACTACAACAGTTCTATAGTCTCAATATCTCCAAAACCACCTCTGACAACATTTCTGTAGTCTCAATATGGCAAAAAGCAGTTCTGTAGTTACCACCCTCTATTTTCCAGTAGTCAGAAATGTTGTCAAAAGGTCTAAAAAAAAGATTCCAATCATTTGCCCAAACCGGGACAGTTCTTCGAAATCCCTTGATTTCAAGCCTTTTTTATACAGTTTAGTCCTTCACTCTTGACATCAAACAGACAGTCTCCATCGTGATCCAATGATGAAAAAGGTAATACGCAGTGATCTCTATCTTTCTTATAAAGATATTTTTCACGCTCTTTCATCTTCCAGTAGGCTTTGTAGACTTCTTCACTTACAGGTACGGCTTTTCCTTTCACATAAAGGTAATATTCTTTTGTCATTTATGTTTCCTCCATTCTTTTTTTGTCTTTATGTTCTCAGACAAAAAAAGAGGACTCCTGCTCTTGGGCATGGTTAATCCTCTAAAATGAAAGAAACTATTTTTAATATAGATTCTTTTTGGATTTGCTATATTATTTTTAACAGATATATTATATAAATATCGTCTTTCGATGTTTAAGTCTATTTTCTCCTTGTTTTAATATATGATAAGTTGAAATATTACATTTGCTCAATAAATTCAAATATTTTTTCTTCATTATTAAATAAGACAAACCTTTCATAATTATTTTTATCTAGAGTTAAAGCAGAATTACAACACTTAAAAAGAAATTCCAAATCATGAGTTATAATAACTATTGAAATCTTTTTAGAATACTCATTTATAAGCTTAGCCATAATTTCCATATTCTTATAATCAAGTCCTGATGTTGGTTCATCTAATATGATTACTCGTCTATTTGATAGAAAAGCAGTAATTACAGCTAGCCTTTGTTTCTGACCTCCTGATAATTTTTGAGGATGTGATGTTCTTTTATCCCAGAGATTTATTTCCTTTAAAAGTTTTTTAATTTCTTCTTTATCAGATGATATAGACAGAAGTTCATTTTCAACTGTATCTAAAAATATTTGTGAATCTACATCCTGCTGGACTAGGTAAGAATTTTTTAGTCTTTCTTTTTCTCGTACACCTATACTTGTATCTTGATTTTTTCCAACAAGTCCAGTTATTATTCTTGATAGAGATGTCTTACCCGATCCATTTTTCCCAAGTATTCCTAAAACTTCTCCATTCTTTAAATCAAAAGAAATGTTTTCTAAAATGCTTTTCTTACCAACACTTACATATATATTATTAAAAAATTCTACAGAATCTTTTTCAAAAAAAATTCTTTCAGTTTTTAAGTTTCTTTCTTCTAACGTCCTAAGTCCTAATTCTTTGGCTAGATTATTATTAAAATTTTCTCTTGTAAAAATTTCATTGATTGTTGCACCTTTCATAAACACAATTCTATCAAATAAGTTTTTTAGATAATAAAGTCTATGCTCGGCTACTATTATGGTTTTACCCATAGATTTTAATTCTTTTAAAATCTCTTTAAAGCTTTCAATAGAATCATAATCTAGATAAGAAGATGGTTCATCAAAAAATAAAATTCTACTATCTTGAATAAGAGCTGAAGCAATAGCTACTCTCTGTCTTTCTCCTCCTGATAGTGAAAAAATAGATTTATCAAGCAGTTTTTCTATTTTAAGCAATTTACTTATAGACTCTATCTTTTCTATAATCAAATCTCTTTTAATTCCCAAGTTTTCTGCCCCTAAGGCAATTTCATCATAAACATTTGTACAAAAAAAACTGATCTTTGGGATTTTGAAAAACAATGGATAAAATTTTTGAAAGTTCTCCTTTATTATATTCATTTATATCTCTTCCTAAAATTTCAACCTCTCCATCTAATTTTCCTTCATAAAAGCTTGGAAAAAGACCCGTAATTATTCTTATTAGTGTGCTCTTCCCACAACCAGAATTGCCTGTTAATAAAATAAACTCTCCATCTTTGATATTAAATTTAATATTTTTTAAATTCTTATTTTCTCCATAAGAAAAAGATTTAATATTAACACTAATCACATTTTCCATAGACTTGCTCCTAGCATAATAACTGTGCTAACCCACATAAAATAATCAAATTTTGAAAATTGCAAATTATATATGGATGTCTTTTTACAATCTATTTCAATCCCCTTTAAAATAATTGAACAGGTTAATACATCGCTTATTTCAAGACATTTATAAAGTAAAGGCACAAAATAAAGCTCAAAAGTCTTTATTGGGTGAAATATACTAGTCTTAAATCCTCTTATCTTTTGTCCATCTTTTATTTCTTGGAGTCTTATTTTTATTTCAGGTATAAACCTAAAGAATAAAGCAATAGGAAGTCCAAAGCTTGTAGGCATTCCTCTATTAGTAAAAGAAGCTACAATAAAAGATGCCGAATATAGACTCATGACTCTTGCCATAATAAATATAGGAGCGTAAAGAAATATAATTCTAAGCATGAGATATATCGAGCCAATAAAGACACCACCCAAATATTTTTCTAAAATCCTTATTAAAATAAAAATTACAATCAAAAATAAAGTAAATTTAAAACTTAACTTTAGTGAATAAATGGATAATGATAATAAGCTTAATAGTAGACATGTAATATAAAAAGCTTCATCTCCTATTGTGAGTATTATAGAAAAGATTATAATTAGCCCAATTATAGTAATTGGGCTAATTACTTCCTTTTTCTCTTTTTTACTTTTAACCAAGAACACTTTTTTTATTCCTACCAGCAAAAAACTTATTATAGATATATGATCCAAATTTTGCACCAATGATTGATGCAATTATGGAAATAACAAAACAAATTCCAATATTTGCAGGTGTGTAAAAGTTTCTTAAAAAGTCAAAGTAGTCCGCTCCCATCATTTCAAGCATCGCCTTAGATTTTGAAAAGAAAAACACAATTATCATAGGATGAAGTGAATATACAAACATACCCGCTCCAAAAGCAAGACCAACCTTACTATTGCCTCTATCATAATTTTCACTACTTCCCACTACAAGTTCAGCTAATATTCCAGCAATGGTATTTATAATTATAATAGGCCACATCCCCATAAGAGTGTAGAATAGTCCTATCAAAAAGAAATATAAAAATGCGGTCCCCCTCACCTTTACACTCCTTGCCAAAATTACAAATACTGGCGCTACTACAATCGTAGCAAAGGCGCAAGACAAATATAAACTAGGCATTACACCTAAAGCTCCTGTAGCATAACCAAGTCCCATTGTTAACACAAAACCTATAACTGAAAAAACAGCAATTTTTACAATATTTTTTAAATTCATTTTCTCCTCCTTATTTAATTTTCCAATTTTCAGCTTTTTCTCTGATTTTAATGAAATCAGAATATATACCTTCTTCTTTAATTAATTCGTCATGTTCACCTTTTTGAACAATTTGACCCTTTTCTAAGACGATGATTTGATCAGCGTTTTTTATGGTATTTAATTTATGGGCTATCATAATCACCGTCTTCTCTTTCATTAATGAGTTAATCGCAATTTGTAATTTGTCCTCATTTTCTGGATCAACATTTGCAGTTGCCTCATCTAAAATTATAATTGGTGCATCTTTAATAATTGCTCTTGCTATTGATATTCTTTGTTTCTCACCTCCCGAAAGATTAGCACCCCCTTCTCCTATTACTGTGTCATATCCCTTTGGCAAAGCCATAATAAAATCATGACACGCAGCTTTTTTTGCAGCATTTATGACTTCCTCATGACCTGCATTAGGATTTCCAAATTTTATATTGTTTTCAATAGTATCATTAAATAGATATACTGATTGAAAGACTATGGAGATATTATCCATCAATTCTTCTAAACTAATATCTTTTATATTTACTCCACCTATTGTAATATCTCCACTATCTACATCCCAAAATCTAGCAATGAGCTTTGATAGGGTTGTTTTCCCAGCTCCTGATGGTCCTATAAATGCCACAGTGGTTTTTTCAGGAATTTTAAAAGATACCTTATCTATTATTTTTTTATTTCCATAGGAAAAAGAAACATTTTTAAATTCAATATTTCTTTTACTTGTTAACTTTAGACCAGCCTTCGATTTCATCTCACTAAGCGACATAATATCATCAACTTTATCAATAGAACTTGCTACTATTCTTAGCTCTGACATTGAAGATCCTGCCTCCTGAATCTGAGAAAATATCATATAAGACATAATCAATGTCATCAAAGAGTTTGTTAAATTCATAGTTTGATCAAAATAAAATCTAATAGCCAAATACATCAATATAAATGATGCAACATTTAAAATTAGAGAAGAAAAAATTGTATAAGGAGTAAATCTTCTCTCTACTTCTAAATTAGTTTTTTTACTCTCAAAAATAGCATCTCTTGTGTTTTTATCTCCCTTACCCGTTAAATTAAATGATTTAATAACAGGCATGGCTTGTATATGTTCTAAAACTCTATCAGATAAATTAATTTGGGCATTGGCTCTTTTGGGAGCAACTTTAGCTGAAACTTTTTGCATTCTATTACTAACATAAAGGTATATTAATGTTGCTATTGCAACTACAATCCCAATTCTAATATCAAAAACAAAAACCATGATAGTAAAAACAAAGGCTGTTAAAAATCCAGTAAGCATGGTTATGAGAATTGAAGGAACAGTGTTTTCTGTTTCGCTTAGCCCTGTTGTTAATATCCCTGAAATATTTTCCATTTTTGAATTATTTAGTAAACCCATTGGAATTTTTTTCAACTTATCTGTCATTTTAATTCTTGCATTTGCAACCATAAAATAACCTGCATGAGTTTGTCTTAACTGTGCGTAATAATTTGTTATCATTCGTCCAAAAATAGATGCAAGAATAATAGCAAAAGCCATTAAGGATGTTCTTAATTTTTCTCCATTATTTACAACACTTAACAAAATAAAGTAAACTGCTCCCATTTGCAAAACATAAAAGAATGCATGAATTACTGATACAACTAAAGATTTATTTAAGTTTGACTTCTCCTTAGCTGAAAACCTCCAAATTTTACTTAAGGTTTCTAACATATTAATCCTCCTTTCCTATACTTGTTTTCCAAAGCTTCTTATAAGTCTCTGAAGAATTTAGAAGATCTTCATGCTTACCAGAGTCTTCAATTTTTCCATTATTTACTACAAAAATCTTATCCGAATCTTTTATTGTATATAATCTGTGTGCAATCACGATTACAGTTTTATTTTTAATTAATTCATTTAAAGAATTTTGAATTAAATATTCATTTTCTGGATCCATATAGGCCGTTGCTTCATCAAATATAACTATAGGGGCATTTTTTAGCATTGCTCTAGCTATAACGATTCGCTGCCTTTCGCCTCCAGAAAGACTTTCACCTTGTTTTCCAACCCTAGTTTCATATGCATTTTCCAAATGAGATATAAATTCATGACAGCCAGCTTTTTTTGATATCTCCTCAACTTCTTTATCGCTCGCCTTAGGGTCACCCATTCTTATATTTTCCCTTACAGTATCATCAAATAAAAAGTTGTCTTGGGACACAAAAGAAACCTGATCATAAAGCTCTTCTAAAGGAATGTTTTCATAAGGAATATCGCCCATCTTAATCTCACCCTTCTTTACATCCCAAAATCCTGCAATTAATTTTGCAATAGTAGATTTTCCGCCACCTGACAAACCTACAAAAGCATTTTTAGTTCCTTCTTTTATTTGTAAGGAAATATCTGATAAGATTTCTTGACCATCTTCGTACTCGAAACTCACATTATTAAGCTCTATATCATGATTTTTAATAACAATTTTTTCTTCACTGTGAATTTGCTCAGTCGCATTAAGAACAGACTCCACATTTTCTACTAAAGTGCCTACTTGAGCTCCTATAGTTGTAAATCTCATCATAGTATTTAGTAATCCTTGTAAGGAAAAGGATAAAATTATGGAAAGTAGATATCCTGTTAAGGATAAAGATCCATTCTTATAAAAGATATATCCCAATGGAAGTATAGCAAGAAGAGTAGTTGGAGTGATTGCTTTTGACATTGACATTCCAAATTGAGTTTTTGTCATCCAGTCATAATAATATTTAGCATTAGCATAAACTTTGTCGGTAATTTTTTTATAAGTTTTATCCGTCTGATTATATGACCTTATCACTTCTAACCCATTTACGTATTCTACAAGAGAAGAATTCATTTCTCCTCCGATTTTCATCGCACCAGCAAAATTATCTCCATAGGATTTAAAAACACTTACCATAAAAAACATACCTATTGGAAATGATACGAGGGATAAGAGTCCCATTCTCCAGTCTACAAATAAAAGATATAAAAATACAAAAACAGGACCTAGTAAATTTGCTGTCATTTCAGGGAACATGTGAGCAAGTGGACTCTCCATACTTTCTACCTGATCAACTATTTTTTGCTTAAAAGCTCCACTTGGAGTTTCGCTTATTGTTCCAAGAGAAAGTTTAGGAAGTTTCTCTATCATTTTTATCCTAATATCAGCAAGTATAGAAAAAGTAGCCTTGTGGGAAATAGAAAGAGACCATGCATATAATAAAGTTTTTAAAGCATAACCAAGTAGTCCAATTAAACACCATAAGATATAGTAATTTTTATCAGTATCATTTGATATAAGTCCTTCAGCAATTTTCCCTCCACTTATAAAGGGAAGTATTCCAAAAATAACTCCAAGACTTGCGAGTAGCACTGACAGATTTAAACTTGCCCTATGATTGTTCGCCAATATCATTAGTTTTTTAAATTGATTTTCTTTTTTCATAATTTCCACCTCCATAAAAAGATAACTTAGTTATCATATTTTTAAAAAAATTAAGGATTATAATCCCCTAATCTTTTTCCAACCATCATTAAAAAATCCCGCTATAATCTTTGCATTATGAATTGCTTCTTCCTTACTATTAGAATGTACTACTAATTCTGATAGTGCATAAATGTAAGCATGGTTTATAAGATGTAGTCCCTCATCAGTAATAACGCTCCTATATCCATTCTTATAAATTAGATTTAAAATTTTTTTATGATTTTCATCTTCAAATCCTATAATTTCATCAATAAAGTTCTCGTATTTTGTACCATATGAAGAAAAAATCAAAAGCTCAAAAATATCTTTATTATCATAAAAGAAAGATACGGATTTTACAGATGCTTCTTCTTTCATTTTCAGTATTTCTAATAACTTATTTTTACTTAGCTCTTCATTAGATTCATAAGTTTTAAGACTTTTGCCTTCATAATTTTTATAAATATCAAGAATCTGACTTGCAAAAGGTTCTACCAAATTTGTAAACAAATTTTCCTTATCATCAAAATGACGGTAAAAAGCTCCTGTAGTTACCCCAGCTTCTTTGCAAATCTTTCTTAAGTTAGATTTCTCATAACCATCTTTTAAAAAGTTTTTTATACCACTTTCTAAAATTTTGCTATGAGTAGCATCATACCCACTTAAACTTAACACTCATTCACCTTCTTCCTACTACAAAATCCAACTATGATAACTTAGTTATCATTATATATACTCATCTTCTTTTTGTCAATACGAACAGTAGAAAATCATACTTAAGTATGATATAATTATTAATAATTAAATACACGCTTAACGCTTATAACTTTAATAGCAAGCACAGTAAGTGAGTACCCACTTACGAAAAATTGATGAAGCAGAACCTTTATGGACTGCTTCTTTTTTTATCAATTTTACCTTGTTAGGGAAAACCCTAAGACCCCGATATTTTATGATAAGGAGATATACTATGGATAATAGAAAAAGAAATAATCAACTGAAAATATATTTAACAGATGAAGAAAAAGAAATCTTTGAAAAGAAAATGAAACTTGCTAATTGTAAAACTATGTCCCACTTTCTTAGAAAGTGTGTATTAGAAAAAGAAATTTATGTAGTAGATTTAGAACCATTTAGAAACCTACAATGGCTACTTTCAAATGCAACAAATAATATAAACCAGATAGCAAAGGCAACTAATACAACTGGTGTTATTTACAAAAATGAAATTGAATCAATGAATAAACAGATAGAAAAATTATCAAGAGAAATATGGCAGATCCATTCACTACTTCTTAACAAATCAAAAGAAAGTTCTGGTGATTAGTATGGCAATTACAAAAATACATCCTATAAAATCAACCCTAAATTTGGCAATAGATTATATTACTAAGAGTGAAAAAACTGATGAAAAAATTTTGGTATCTTCATTCAAATGTCATCCATCTACTGCCAATATTCAATTTTTGAAAACTCGAGAAGATAATGATACTAAAGGTAAAGTTTTGGCTAGACATTTAATTCAATTTCTTCTACCAAAATAAAAAAATATAAACAGAATAAAAATCCACCGGCGTAGCCGGTGGTTTTTCTTATGCGGTCCAAAGGACCTTTTTTACTAGCTGCGCCTCAAGGACGCCTGTGGTTTACCACTTGCAATTTCTACTTGCTAACCCCTAAAGGGGTCTACATTATCCATTGTTATTTGTCCACTTAGTTCATCTTCTTTTAGTTGGTTTTTTATATATTCTTTTATTGCTTGTGTATTCTTTCCTGCCGTATCTACATAATATCCTCTGCACCAAAATTGCCTTCCTCTGTATTTGTATTTTAAGCTTCCCCATTTTTCGTATATCATTATGCTACTTTTCCCTTTTAAAAATCCCATGAAACTTGATACACTTAGTTTTGGTTGTATCTCTAGTAGCATATGCACATGGTCCGGACATACTTCTGCTTCTATTATGTTTACTTCTTTCCAATTGCATAATTCCCTTAGTATTGCTCCTATTTCTAATCTCTTACTTCCATAAAATACTTTTCTTCTATATTTCGGCGCAAATACTACATGGTATTTACAATTCCATTTTGTGTGTGATAGACTATGCGTATGCGATAAATTCATTAAAATTCCTCCTGTTATTTTTGTGTTTTGGTAAACCACTTTTTTTATTTTAACATGGAGGTCTTTTATTTGTTTTTCATCGCTAAAGCTAAACGGAACCCCCGGTCTAACCGGGGGTTTTCAAATTACAAAAAAGAGCAGCCTTTTAAGCTACTCTTGTAGAAAGTACAAAATGAGTTAATTATATTTTTGTGTTTCCTCATACCAGCCCAAAAACTACTCTCACGTCCATGTAGTTTTTTTGAGTCTTTTTGACATATCCTTCTTCATCTTTATCAAAGACAAAATGCTTGTAAAACTGCTTAAAATGCAGGACTTCTAAATTTACATCTTTTGTATCAACGCTATAGCTTCAACATGGCTTGAGAGGATAGAATGAATGTCATTTGAGTGTGTCCGTTCTCGGGAACATATCCACTGCGTTTTTGGGGCTATCGGTAGACGGGAACATATCAATACACCTCATGGATTATTATTTTAGAATGGATTTTAAGTAATCTAATAAATCTGATTTAGTTAGAGGCTCTGCATGACTTAAAATACAATACTTACAGTCGAAACTTTCTATCAAATTTGTTAATGACATTAATTTTTCTTTATCCATATACCCATCATCGTAGAAATCCTCGCTTGTTGAATCTCCCAAGAACAATATTTTTTCCTCAGGAATATAGATAAGCACCGTATCTTCCGAATGGGGTGAAACCGTATGAAAAATCATTGCGGTTATTCCACCGAGATTAAGGGTAAGCTCTTTTTCAAATTGGATATCCGATAGAACGGCAATAATTCTTTTATTATCTACATATTCTCTAGCTAGGCACTCATCATCATTTATCAAAAATTTTATATATGCACTGTCAGATAGTTTGGCTCTTTCCTGTTTCAAAAACTCGTTGGTTTTATGGTGTGCAATGGACAATCCGTGAATTTTATGCATTCCAAAGGTATGGTCCCAGTGCCAATGAGTGATGACAGTAAAATCTGGCTTCTTTAGGTCCTCGATTTCTAGGGATTTATAAAATTCATCAACATGGTCTGCTGAATTTCCTGCATCAATGGCAAGTGCAATTTTATCTCCATTTAAGTATGCCAACATAGGCCTATCAGTTTCTGGTTGATGTGGATAATAAAAGACCCTGCTAGTTATCTTTTTCAGTTCCATTTGCCATCCCACCTTTCTGGTAATAAATCTTTCAGCAACACTTCTTCCATTTCAGGTAATACAATTTGGGTCTCTATATTTTGATTATCTATCTGTGCAATAAACTCTCTGCACCTTCCACATGGTGGAAGTATACTCCCATCTTCAAATACAGCGATAATCCTTTTGATTGCAGTTTCATTGTTCTTTACCATTTCAGCAATAGCTGACTGTTCAGCGCATAAGCCAATAGAACAGGGCAAGTCAATGCATATTCCTGTAAAGATGTTACCGCTATTTGTCTCCAACGCGCACGCAACATGCCCTGAAGTTCCAAAGTTCCGTAACTTTTTATGATTAATTATACTGAAAGCAATTTGATATAATTCTTGTTTATTCATTTTCTTCTCCAATATTATTTAGCTTAATAATACGTTATTCTTTTTTCAAAACACTAAGTTATTCAGTTCACCATCAAGAACTTTTATAGTTTCATTTCTTTCCTTATCCTCTTGATTGTCATATAAAAGTTGTTCAATAAACTCCCATATATCTTCTAGTTTACGTCTAATATGATAGAATAACAAAGCATCCGTATTGATTAAAAAATCTTTGTGTAATTTCAGGTATATGTTCATAAATACATCATAATATGGCTTATCAACAAAAAACATGAGATCAGCTTTTACTGGAGCCAATTTCAAGCCTTCCCAGTCAATTAGAACTAACTGCTCATCCCGTTGCATCAAGTTCCAATTATGAATATCTGTATGGCATAGGGCCATTTTAGGATTACTTCGTCTTAGAATCTCCGACAGTCCTTCAACTCTGTCAATAGATTGTTCAAGGGGTTTTATGTGTGCCCCAAGCAAGCATTTTAAGTCCATGGGAAGACTGGCGCATTCTTTACGCAATACTTGTTTTAGCTGTTTCAGAAATGGCAAGCTAAAATCTTCCCTAATTAGTTGCACATATACCTACTATATCAATAAATTTTGAGTTATCATTGACTATATTAGTTGCTATTATCAGAATAGTCGTCGATAACTATATTTTCGTGCAAATATGCAAATAAGTAAAATGATAGTTATGTTATATCATAATAATTGAAAATAATAGAATGCATTTTTCAATGTAATAAGATTAAGCGTTCTCTTAAAGTTAGAGAACGCTTAATTATTTTTAATTTATTGAAATAATTTGTAACTATTGAAAACAGACAAAAATTGTTCATTGGATAATTTATCAAGATCAGTAACATTCGCATGCTTCAGCACCTGTCTTAATTGATTTTTAGTAAAAAGAACATTATATTCCCTGTTTACCCATTTATAAACGAAAAATCTATACTTTTTGTAGTCCTTCTTTAAAATAAATGGTTTATGCCTTTCAAGTACAATCAATACAGAATCTACATTAGGCTTAGGGTGAAAATATGCTCGTGGCACTTTTTTAAGAATTTTTATATCCATTTCCACCATTAACAGCAAACCTAAAGCTCGTTGGGTATTTTGCAACCTTTTAGCAAATCCCCTCTCTACAATAAGGTAGCTATATTTCGCTTGACTATCAAAAGCAATCTTTTTTACAATATCAGTACTAATATTGTAGGGAATATTACCAAATATTTTATAGTCTGTATTTTTAGGAAAGCTAAACTTCAAAATATCCTCATGAATAACTTTTATATTCTGAAAAGGTTCAACTGCTTTTTTCGTGGCATGACATAAACCTTCATCAATCTCTATAGCATTCACCCGTTGACTCATTTCCACAAGTTCCTTGGTAAAATGTCCTTTTCCTGACCCAATTTCTATTATTTTATCTTGTTTATTGATATTCGTATATTTTAATATTTCCTTTACATGCTTTTTAGATGTAATGAAATTTTGCGTATTTTTCGGGTTTTTCTGTTTCATTATAACCTTCTCCTTGCCGGTTATAATGAACTAATCTTAAGAGCTCATTATAACCAATTATTTTTGGTTTGGTTGATAATGAAATCTCTCAATAACAAATATAGAAAACATACCCATACCTTTACCTCCTTTAATTTTTTTCATTATAAATGAGATAAAGTAATATCTACTACTGCAATACATGTACACATATTTAACTCCTCCTTATGCAACTGATTATATCACTTTTAATTTCTCTATTCAATAAAGTTCTGTGCTAATCTACCTCACCCTATGGATTTTTAATCCCGAAACATCAAATGTCATCTGTCAAATGCCCTATTTAAAAGGGTCAAAAAACGGTATTTTTTAGCCTGTTTTTGACCCAATTTTCGTACTCAAACCACTACATGTTGTGGTTGACTCCTATTATTCCTTGTCCAAACCACAATACGTCATCAGAATTGCTGCTTCAACGTGGCTTGAGTGGCTGAACATATCAACTGGTATTATTTTTTCTATTTTATATTTTTCTCCAAGGATTTTTAAGTCTCTTGCCAAGGTGGATGGATTACAGGATACGTAGGAGATTCTTTCTGGGTTTAGTTTTATTATTGTTCGTAGTGCTTCTTCTTTTGCGCCTGCTCTTGGCGGATCTAGTAGTACTTTATTCACCGTATATTTTTCTAGTTCTTCTGTTAGATCTTCTACTTTTCCTTGGGCAAATTCTACGTTTTCTATTTCGTTTAGTTCTGCATTTTTCCTTGCGATTTCTACTGACCCTTCAAAGGATTCTACTGCTACTACACTTTCAACTTGTTCTGCCATTTTTAGTGATATGGTTCCTATGCCTGAGTAGAGATCCATGACTTTATCTTCTTTTTTTAGTTCTAGTCCTTCTACTGCAAGGTTATATAAATTTTCTACTTGGTATGGGTTTACTTGTAAAAATGTGCCCGGTTCCACGATGAATTTGTGATCTCCGATTTTTTCATACATCTGTTTTGCTTTATATATTTCGCGAAGTTCATATCCGTAATGATTTCTGGTTTTATTTATATCTTCGTAAACCGAGATTACTTTTAAGTCTAGGAGTTTTTCTAGTAGGTTGTTTTCTTTTTTTAATCCAGCTTTGGTGCCAAGGATTACCATCATTTCGCCTTGGTAGTTTATTCGGATTATTACTTGTTCTATGGAGGAGAGTCCATTCCAATTTTTAAGTATTTTTACTACGTTTTTTATTTCTTCTGGTGCGATTTTGCAGTCGTCTATGTCTAGTACTTCGTGAGTTCCTTTTTTAAAGTAGCCGATTTTTTCGTCTTGTACTTTTAGCTGTACTATGTTTCTGTATCTGAGTGGCTTTTTATTTTCTACTGTCGGTTCTACTTCTTTATTGATCTTACCTATTCTTCTTATGGCATTTTCTACTTTAGATCTTTTCCACTCTAGTTCTCTTTTGTAATCCATTTCAATCAATGGACATCCGCCACATTCACTGCTATATGGACATGGACTTTCTATTCTATATTTTGATTTTTCTATAATTTTTAAAATTTTGCCCTGTTTTTTCTTTTCGTTTGTGACTACATATTCGACTTTGTCGCCGATTAGTCCTCCGTCTAGAAAATAGACTCCATTTTCTTTTACGATGCCCATTCCATCATGGGAAAGGTCAACTATTTCTGCTATCATTCTTTAAGCTCCAGGCTGTGATCTGTTATTTCTATCATTTCCATTTTGTATAGTGTGCCTACTGCTCTTTTGAATGCTTTTTTAGATAGTCCTGTTACTTTTTTTATTTCTTCTGGGTCTGATTTATCTCCCAAGTTTAGTTTGCCTTGGTTTTCTTTTATAAGTTCTAGGATTTCTTCTGCATCATCTTTTCTTTGTTTGTATGCGTAATCTCTAAATGTAAGGGTGATCTTGTTGTCTTTTAATATTCTAAGTATTCTAGCTTCGATGCGCTCTCCTACTGTGTGGGCTCCCTTTAATTCTTCTTTCGGGATGTATCCGTCATACTCGTCATAGATTGCTACAAATGCTCCGTAATTTCTATCTATTGCGTAGATGGTTCCTTCTACTCTGTCGTTTACTCTGAATTTATCATTTCTCTTTAGATGATCTCTTAGATTCATAGTTACGCAAAGTCTTCCTCTGTCATCATACATGTAGAATAGATATTTTCCTTCTACAAATATTCTTCCGTTTACTTCTTTAAATGGTAGGAATATATCTTTATCAAGTCCTATGTTTACAAAGTATCCTACCCTTGATTTTGCTACTACTTCTAACATGCCAATCTTACCTACTGTTAGGTATGGCGTTTTAAGTGTTGCTATTAATCTATCTTTTGAGTCTTTATATAGAAATGCTTCTACTTCTCCATCTATTTTTAAATCTTTACTTTCGTTGTTTGGTAGTAGCACCTTTTCATTTCCATCTGTCAAGATTGCTCCGTGGGGCGACATTTCTTTTACTCTTAGTTTCTGTATCTTACCTAGTTCCATCTTTTCCCTCCATCTCTCTAACTATTAGTTCTCCATAGTCAAAGGTTGTTTTCAAATAATCTTCCAATGCACCATAGTACATATTTGTCGGTTTTAATGCCAACAAACTGTAGTATGTAAAGTCTGGATACTCACCTAGTTGAAAGACTACTTTTTTTGCTTCGCTTTTGGATTCTAAGTCGAAGTACTGGGTCAGTAGTATTCCAAGCTTCACTGTCTCTACATTGGTTCCAAGCTTCATAAGTTTGGTTGCAACTCCTATTAATGCATCTTCTTCGTATGTGTTAAATCTAAAATATAGATATTCAAATGAATTTATAAGCTCCAATGCTCTCTTATCTTTTAAATATTTATCTATATTTTCTATTTCTTTTTCATCACTTTTAAATTTTGTAATTAAATTTAAAAGTTCGTCTGCTTCTCTTAAGTTTTTATCTTCTTTTCCTGTTAAAATATTGTATTCATATTCTCCGAATCCAGGTAGGCTGTAATGTTCTATAAATTCTAGTCTGTACTCTGGATCTTTCAATGAGTTTAAGATTTCTTCATATATTGGCTTGTTATCAATATTTTCTGCTTTCTTATAAAAAAATTTAAACATATTCTCCTCAAAAAAAGGCAAACCTTAGTTTGCCTTAGATTTTTCAAATGCTGCTTTTACAAATCCAACAAATAGTGGGTGTGGTCTATTTGGTCTTGATTTAAATTCTGGGTGGAACTGGCATGCTACATAGTATGGATGATCTTTTAACTCAATTATTTCTACTAAGTCTAGATCTTCATTTATTCCTACAAATTGAACTCCAGCTCTTCTTAAATCTGATCTGAATTTATTGTTGAATTCGTATCTGTGTCTGTGTCTTTCTACTATCTTATCTTCTCCGTAAAGTTTTTGAACTTTTGAATCCGGTTCTAATAGACAGTCATAGTTTCCGAGTCTAAGGGTTCCGCCTAGGTTTTCAATTCCCTTTTGTGAATCCATAAGGTCGATTATTGGATAGGTTGTTTTTGCTTCTACTTCTGTGGTGTGGGCATCTCTAAATCCTAGAGCGTTTCTAGCAATTTCTATAAGTCCTATTTGCATTCCAAGGCAGATTCCAAAGTATGGGATATTGTGTTCCCTTGAATATCTGCTGGCTTCTATCATTCCTTCTAAACCCCTTGAACCAAATCCTCCTGGTACGATGATTCCATCTACATCTGATAGATATTCATCTGAGTTTTCTTCTGTTAATTCTTCTGAGTTTATCCATTTTATTTCTACCATCAATCCGTTGTCCCAACCTGCATCTAGTAATGCTTGTTGAACTGATAGGTATGCGTCGTGAAGTTCTACATATTTACCAACTAGAGCAATCTTAACAGGTTTGTCGGCAGTTTTAAATCTTTCCACCATCTTTGACCATTCGCCTTTGGATTCTGGTTGGTTTCCTAGATCTAATTTTCTAAGGATATAGTTATCTAGTCCGTTTTTGTGAAATACTAGTGGTACTTCATAGATAAATTCTACATTTTCTGATTGAACGATGGCATCCACTGGAACGTCACAGAATAGAGAAATTTTATTTTTAATTGATTCTGTGATTTTTCCATCGGATCTTACGATTATTACATTGGTCTTGATTCCATTGCTCATAAGTTCCTTAAATGAGTGTTGGGTCGGTTTAGTCTTTAGTTCATCTGACCCTGGGATTTGAGGTACCAATACAGTGTGCACAAATAATACATCTTCTTTTTTATTTTCTGCGTGAATCTGTCTTATTGCTTCTAGGAATGGAAGGGATTCTATATCTCCAACTGTTCCACCGATTTCTGTTATAACTACATCCGCTTTAGATTCTTGCGCTGCTTTATATACCGCATTTTTTATTTCGTCTGTTATGTGTGGAATTACTTGTACAGTTGCTCCGTTGAAGTCTCCACGTCTTTCCTTTTCGATTATTTTTGCGTAGACTTTTCCTGTGGTTATAGATGCTCTCTTAGTGAGTTCTTCATCTATGAATCTTTCGTAGTGGCCAAGGTCTAAATCTGTTTCCGCTCCATCTCTAGTTACGAAGACTTCGCCATGTTGGTATGGACTCATGGTGCCCGGGTCAATGTTTAAATATGGGTCGAATTTTTGCATAAATACTGATAGACCTCTGTCCTTTAGAAGTCTTCCGATGCTTGCTGCGGATATTCCTTTTCCTATTCCTGATACTACTCCGCCTGTTACAAATATAAACTTACTCATTTGAACTCCTTATTAATATATCAATTTTTATCTGTACAAAAAGAAAAAATTGGCAATGTGAATTGCCAATATGAAAAAAAACTTTATGTGTTTTCTTTTATTCTATTTAAAAATTCTTATTTTGTCAAGAATTTTCTAGACCTAAATTAGGCTTGGCAGTTACATTATTTTCATAATTTCCAGATTTATAATCATAGTATCCAGCGGATGCAATCATGGCTGCGTTGTCTGTACAAAGTATCTTTTCCGGATAGTAAACTTTATATCCATGTTCCTTTGCCGCCTCTTCCATTCTACGTCTTAGTTCTCCGTTTGCAGATACTCCTCCTGATAAGACTATCTTGTCAAGATTTCTCTCTACTGTTAGTCTTATAGTTTTTTCTACAAGCACATCTATTACCGCATCTTGGAATGATTTCGCCACATCTTCAATCCTGTAAGTTTCATTTTTCTGCTCTAGGTTGTGAAGATGATTTATAACAGCAGTTTTAAGTCCGCTAAATGAAAAATCATATCCGTCATTAATCATGACCCTTGGATAATCATAGATATCTTTTCCATCTCTTGCAGCCTTTTCTATTTCCGGACCTCCCGGATAGCCAAGTCCAAGTACTCTACTTATCTTATCGTATGCTTCTCCCGCTGCATCATCCAATGTTCTGCCTATTAATTTAAATTCTGTATAGTCTTTTACATCTAAGAGATAGGTGTGTCCTCCACTCACCACCAAACATATAAATGGTGGTTCCAACTCTTTGTTTGAAATATAGTTGGCGCAGATATGTCCCATCATGTGATTTACTCCAACAAATGGTTTGTCAAGAGCATACGCCATGGTCCTTCCTGCACTCAGTCCAACAAGAAGAGCTCCTATAAGTCCAGGTCCTCTCGTAGCACAAATTATATCTATATCATCGTAGGAAATATTTGCTTCTGTAAATGCTTCATCTATAACTTGGGATATAGCTTCCACGTGTTTTCTAGATGCAATTTCAGGAACAACTCCGCCATATTTTTTATGAACATCTATCTGTGATGCAATTATATTGGATAACACTTCTCGCCCATCTTTTACAATGGCTACAGAAGTTTCATCGCAGGATGATTCAATTCCCAGTGTTAACATTTTTCCTCCACATAATTATGGCATCCTTGCCATGTTTATAGTAATTCTTTCTAATTCCAGATTTTTCAAATCCAAGTTTTTCATATAGTTTTATCGCACTGTAGTTATCGTATCTAACTTCAAGTGTGGTGTCGTATCCAAATGAATCCGTAATGTCGAAGAAAGATTTTAAAAGCTTTTCTCCGTACCCTAAGTTTCTGTAATTTTCGTCGATACAGATGGAGCCTATATGAAATTCCTCGTACATCATTATAACGAGCATGTAACCGAAAACTTTTTGATTTTCTATGACCAATGTTATATTTGTTCCCTTTGCCATTTCAAGTAGAATTGTCTCGTAGCTCCAAGGTTCATCGAAGTTTTCATATTCCAAACTCATTATTGTAGGTATGTCTTTTGCTTCAGCACGCCTTACTCTTGCTTCCATTGTCTCTCCGCTTGGGAAACGTTCAAATAGTTTGGAATAAGTGTAAAGTAGTTGTCGCTTCCTTCTTTTTTATATTTAAGCTCTCCGAGTTTTGCAAGATCCGTTGGAAGAATCTCTGTGGTAAATGCAAACTTCGCCCCAAGATTTTCTTTTAGAATTTCTGCACTTTCTCCCACCAAGATTGTGTCCTCATCTATAAATTTTCTAATCTCTTCAAAACTTGCTAGGCTGTCTTCTTTTATATTTTCTATCACTTCATCTCCAGAAGTTCTATACACTCCGAAGAAGGCTCTTTCTCTTCTCGCGTCGATTATTGGAATGATCTTGTCACTATTTTTAAATCCAAAGGCATATGCTTCTAGTGAACTTACTCCAACTATTGGAATATTTAATGTTTGAGCAAATGTCTTGGCAACTGTTAGTGCAATTCTAAGTCCAGTGAAAGATCCTGGTCCAATTCCGACTACGATTAAATTCACATCTTTTATTTTTAAATCTTGATACTTAAGTGCATCATCCACCATGTCAATTAGAGATTCAGAGTGAAATTTAGTTCCTGTGAGAGTGATATTTGCTACATTTTCTCCATCTTTTATAAGTCCAACACAGGCTGTCTTGGAACTTGTATCCATTGCTAAGGTCAACATGACATGAGCACCTCCATTACTTCATTCGATTTTTTACCATTTGGTTTAAAATCAAATTCTCTTCCAGTTTCAGAAATTTTCTTAATATATATATAAAGTGTGTCTTCTGGCAAAAGTTCTTTTATTTTATCCGCCCACTCAATTATACAAACTCCATCGGAAAATAGATATTCATCAAATCCCATGTAGTCCGCATCGATTCCATCTAATCTATAAACATCAAAATGATAGACAGGAAGTCTTCCCATATATTCATTGATTAAATTAAATGTTGGACTTGTCACCACATCATCCACTCCTAATCCAAGGGCTATGGATTTTGTAAATGTGGTCTTGCCTGCTCCGAGATCTCCTTCAAGTGCGATTACCTGTCCTGGGTTTAAAATTGAACCCAGTCTTCTGCCAAGAGATTTTGTTTCTTCTAATGATTTCGTAGTAAACTTCATAGCCGCCACTATTTATCAAATCTGACAAAATCTTTTATTTCTCTATGGTTTTTAACTGCAGGTTCCTCTGCAGGATGACCTATTCCGATTACACATTGTATATCGAATTTTTCAGGAATATCAAATTCTTTTAAAAGATATTCATAGGTAGTGGTGTTATCGTCATACATTCCAGCAACTACATTTACCCAGCATGAACCTAGTCCTAGGTCGTGAACTTGAAGCTGCATGATTGTAGCAGCGATACATTCATCTTGAAAATATGTGGCTGATGCAAGTTCCTTATCTCCGAGAATCATTATTGCAACATCACATTCCCTTAAGAAATCTGCTCCGACTTTCTTCATACGAGCGAGTTTTTCTAAAGAATTTTTATCTCTAAAAACATAGTAATGAACAGTATCTCTATTGCGAGCTGATGGTGCTGTAAGTGTAGAATTAAGTATAGTTTCTAAATCTTCTTGTGATACTTTTTCTCCTGTAAATTTTCTAATTGATCTTCTATTCTTTGCCAGTTCGTTAAATTTCATTTCTATCTCCTAAATTCTATTTTATTATCTTTAACTGAATCGATTATTGCCAGAGAAAGAAGGTCATATCCATCTTCTCTAAGCGCATCTCCTCCGCCTTGGAATCCCTTTTCAACCGCAACGGAAAGTCCGCATATATGAGCAGATGCTTTGTTTGAAATGTCAATTAGTCCTCTTAGGGCTTGACCTTCTGCTAGGAAGTCATCGATTATCAAAAGTCTATCCCCTTCATTTAAATATTCTTTTGAAACTGTAATCGTGTATTCTTTGCCAGTTGTGTAGGATTTAACTTCTGAGGTATAGACATTACTTCCAATATTTTTCGTTCTTTGTTTCTTTGCAAAGACTACTGGAATTCCGTTAAAACTTTGAGATACAACAGTTGCCAGTGCAATTCCAGATGCTTCGATGGTCAAAATTTTATTTACCTTTTTACCAAGAAAATGGGCGTACATTTCGTCTCCCAATTTTTCCAAAAATGGTATATCAAGTTGATGGTTTAAAAATGAATCCACCTTTATAATCTTTCCATCATCGAGAATCTTTCCATCTTTTTTTATTCTTTCTTCAAGTAATTTCATTATCTTTTTCTTTCCTTATCTTTCTTTTGTAGCGATTTCAATTAGAGATTTCTTTAGATCGCTCTCTAATTTAACCATTTCTTGTTCCGCTTCTCGTCTCTTTGCTCTGCCTTCGATTTGAATATTTCTAACTTCGGATAGAGCTGAGATGAGTTGTTCGTTTGTGTGTTTTAATGTTTCTATGTCCACTACTGATCTTTCTGCTTCTCTTGCAGTTTCTACAGTAGCCATTTTTAAATTATCTGCATTCTTCTTTAGAAGTTCATTGGTTAGATTGGTTACATCTTTTGTAGCCTTTGCAGCCTGTCCAGTGTGTGCTGCAGAAAGGGCAAGTACCATTTGTGATTTCCAAAGCGGAATGGTATTTACGATTGTAGATTGAATCTTCTCAACCATTACTGTGTTTGACGCTTGAATCATCCTAATTTGTGGAGCCATTTGAAGAGCCACAGTCCTAGTTAAATCTAAATCGTGAATTTTTTTGTCGAATCTATCTATGGATGATTGGAAGTCACTTAACTCTTGGGCATCTGTTGGCAAGTTTGAACCGCTTGCTTTTTCTATAAGTGCTGGAAGTTCTTTTGTCCTAGCTTCTTCAAGTTTTTGTCTACCAGCCATTATATACATAGATATTTCTTTGTAGTAACTCTTGTTTAAATCATACATTTGGTCTAGGTTTGCAATGTCTTTTAAGAGTTGGACTTGATGATTTTCAAGGACTTTTGCAATAGTGTCCACATTGGTTTCTGCCTTTTCATATTTATTTTTAAGATTCATAATCTTGTTGGTATTTTTCTTAAAGAAGGCAGTGATTCCCTTTTCTTTTTCATCAATTTCGAAATTTTTAAGTTCAGAAACCACATTTGAAAGAAGATCTCCCACTTCGCCCAAATCTTTAGTCCTTACGCTGTTTAAAGTCTTTTCAGAAAATCCTGCTATCTTGGATTGAGCTCCTGCTCCATATTGAAGAACTTGGTTGGAATTTTTTAAATCTATTTTTTTAGAAAATTCATCCACCATCTTTTGCTCTTCGTCGGTTAGAGTTACTTCAGGCTTTACTTTTTCTATTTCATTTTCTATTTTTGTAATTTCTAGTACAGGTTCTTTTGCTTCTTCGTTTTCATCTAAGGTTAATTTAATTTCGTTATCCATTTATTTCTCCTTTAAAATCATTATCTAAGAGACCTTCCTGTTTAAGCATAGTGGTTAAGACAGTTATGTCTGAATTTATATCCATTGCTACATTTCCGTATATTTCATTAAGTAACTTTAAGAATGCTTCGTCTATGGTTGAAATTGTCTTTTCTATTTCTGCCATCGAATTCTTTTGAGATTCTGTTACAACCTCCGATTCGCTAAATTCATTGTACCTCTTTAGAAGTGAAACAGTCGTCGGTAAGTAGTAGTCCATAAACTTGGAGAGTTCTTCTATTCTTTCTGGGTCTTTTTTAATTTGTTTAAATATTTCTCTTACTATGGATAGAAGTTTAGTCACATCGGTTTGAATATTTTCAGGAAGTCTAGGTAGGTAGGCAGCAATCTCTGTAATGTAGCTCTTGCCAATTTCTAATGCTGAATCAACCTTGCCTTCTTCTAAGTTTTCTTCATTTTTATTTCCGATGTAGATGTCTTTGTAATTATTCTTATAGACTTCGTAGGTCTTCTTATCCAAAATAAATATGGAATTATTTTCTACAAGCCTTGCTTCTTTGAAATAATCCTTCTTTATAAAATAGGTCAAATCCTTTATAACCGTTTCTGGCTCAACCGCTGCACAGGAACATAGGTCGTCGATGGTTACAACAGTATTATTTCCTAATTCGCGTAAATATTTTTTATATCTAAGTGCTCTATTCTTTGCAAGTTTACCCCATCTTTCTAGTACAAATCCAGCCGCAAATGAAGAGATCGCTCCGATTGCCAAAGTAGGTTCTTCAAAAAAACCAAACATCAAGGTTACTCCAGTGAACATACCTGCATAGCCAGTCCATTTTGCAAATCCTGCTGCAGTATTTATAGATGGATTTTGTACTGCATACTTTTCCCTTCTCGCTGGTGGTAAATCCTTTTATTTTTATAAGAATTTAAAATATAACTTATGGAGCTTCTTACTCCTTCGATGGCAGAGTCCACAGATTTTTGCACGAGAGTTGAGATGTCTGAGTAGTCACCATCGTCTATCTTTTTATTTATTTCATTTATAAATTCTTTAGAATCTTTTAAATTTTTTTCTTCATCTATAGAATTTACGATATCTCGAATGGATACCCTGTATTTTTTCATTTTATCACCTATTTAAATTTTACCACAAAGAACTATTCATAACTAGATTTAACCATTCAATAAGCCCTATAAACTGTAAAAATTTAATATTTGGAGCTTCTTCTTAGATATTATATTAAAATTTTATATGATATAATTATTTTAATTGAAGGAGGTACTATGAAAGTATTTAAATATAATTTGAAACTTAGATCTAATGATTTAAATATAGTAAGAGATTTCGTAGCTCGTGGTGATTTTAGCTTCCACAATCTATCTAAAATAATCATGACCTGTCTAAATTGGACCGGAGAAAAACAAATCACCTACTTTATAGAATCATCAAAAATAGAAATTACAGATTCTAGAATCGAAATACCAAAGACCATGGGTATAAATTTTAAATCCGATAGAGACTCTATCTGTGAAAATTTCCTAGATAAAGGCAGCAAATTTGTAATGATCTACGGAGATGAAACTCCTTTTGTGTTCGATATAGAAGTTGTAGATGTCATCTATGATTATGAAAAAGAGGCTGAGCTTTTAAATTCAATTGGCAAAGAACCAGTCGAATCCTGCGAAGGCGAAAGAGAATATATGGAAATTGTAAGTATTTTAAATAATCCAGATGATTCTAAGTACGATGAAACTATCGAATGGATCGGCAAAGATTATCTAAATAATACTTTGTCCATTGAAAGTATAAATGAAAATTTTGAAAATTTTGATCTTATTCTTGATGAAGAAAATGAAGTAGAAGATATGTCCGACGATTCAGAATATAGTTTCGATATTTTTAGCGACTTAATGTAAAAAAATATTTTTTTAAAAATTATTTGATATGGTATTGAATAATCGTATTAATATGTTAAAATATAACTATCTCATTCTTTTTTTTAAAATATAAAGTGTGCAAGGGAAACCTTGCATATTTTTTTATTTAAATGACATTCATATACTAATGTGGTAGAATATAAATATATGGAAGAAAAGGGGGTAACTATGAACAACTTTTATGAAGATTTATTCAAAAAACAAAGTGAGATGTTAGAAAAAATGGGTCTTAGTTTCTTTACAAACGAAAACCAATTTCTAGATGGGAATTTTATGAAATCTTATATGGAAAATACCAAGAAGTTCCAAGAAGATTTCGTAAACAAGTACTTTGACAAGGAAAAGGTAAAAGAAAACTTAAAGGCTATTAATCCGATGCTTGGTGACTACTACGACAGATATGTTGAAAACCTATTAAATATGAATGCATTTGATTTCAACGAATATCTAAAAAGTCCAGAAGAGTTTTCTAAAATGTATAGAGATAGTTTTGATTCCTATATGAGAGCTTATGATCTTTACAAAGATATCTACAAAGCTCCTGAACTTGCGAAAGAAAACTTCGAAAAGTCACTTGAAAAATACAAAGATCTTTCAATTTCATATTTAAAAGAAAATGTATTTAAACTTATGCCAGAAGCACTTAATAAAGAATTTGAAAAATCTCTTGAAGATGCTGATACTAAAGGTGCTGCTTTCAAAGAAATGCTAAGCCCTTGGGAATTCTCAGGTGCAGATATGAAAGATTACTATCTTGAAGCTATGAAATCAAGACCTGCTTTAGTGGTTAAATTCCTAGAAGATATGGATAGTAGGATGAATCTTTCTCTTAATGCTGTTGAAAATTTAGATAGCTCTGAATCTACAAAAGAAATAGTTAAACTCCAAAGAAAATATCTCAAAGAATATGTAGATTATGCTAAGAAATTAGGCGACTACAATGACGCTATCTACAAAATTCTAAAGGAAGCGACTGAAAGCACTATTGAAGATATGAAGAAAGACTTCAATGAACTTAAAGAAAACAAATCATTTGAAGATTTCTATAAGTATCTAAGCAATATCTATAAGAAGAACATGGACAAGCTTAAAGATCAAGAACAAGTAAACAAACTTGTTGAAAAGACTCTTGAAGCTGTAAGCACTTTTAAAGAAGATGCTGAAAAGATGATGAAAGAGTATAGAGAACTTACAGAAGTTTCTCGTAAGAGCGAAGTGGATTCACTTAAAGCAGAAGTTCAAGCTCTTAAAGATAAGATTGCAGCTTTAGAAGCAAAACTAGACAAATAAAATTATAAGAGAGGTTATGCCTCTCTTTTTTATTTAAATCTATGGAATATAAAAACACACTGAAAATCCAGTGTGTTTTTGTTTTTATTAAATTATTTTGTATATATCTTTTATGGTGGTGTTATTTTTTTCTAGATATTTTTCTAAATCTTCTAGGATTTCTTTAACTCCATAAGGATTCATAAAATTATATGTGCCGACTTGCACGAGTTTTGCCCCAGCCATTATAAATTCTAGTACGTCTCTATATCCTGCTACTCCTCCAATCGCCATTACAGGTATATCAACTGCATGTGCAACTTGGTGCACCATTCTAAGGGCTATCGGTTTTATCGCTGGTCCTGAAAGTCCTGCGTATACATTGTCAAAGACTGGTTTTCTTTTTTCTAGATCTATCGCCATGCCTAAAAATGTATTTACAAGGGAGATTCCATCTGCTCCACCCTCTTCTACTGCAAGTGCATTTTCCACTATATTTTCTGCGTTTGGAGAGAGTTTCACTACAATTTTATGTTTAGAAATTTCTTTTATCTTTCTAGTGATCATTTCTGATGATTCGCACTTGATTCCAAAAGCCATTCCTCCTTCTTTTACATTCGGACAGGAAATGTTTAGCTCTATGAAATCAAATTCATAATCATTTAATATCTCAGCTGACTTCAAATATTCATCCAAGGTATTTGAACCTAAGTTTACAAAGATTCTTGGACCGAGGTTTGTCATATCTTTTAATTCGTGTTTAACAAATTCATGAATACCAGGATTTTCTAATCCAATGCTATTTAGAAGTCCAGATGGTGTCTCTTGAAGTCTGATTCCACTATTGCCTGGCTTTGGATTGAATGTGACTCCTTTTGATGAGATACCACCGATTAAATCTACTGGATAGTAATCCTTGTAATCTTCGCCATAACCATATGTTCCGGAAGCACCTACTAGAGGATTTTTAAATTTTACTCCTAAAAATTCTGTTTCAAGTCTATTCATAAATATCACTTCCTAAGAATATTGGTCCTTCTTTGCAAGTTCTTTTGTTTCCGTTCTTTGTCTTGCAAGTACATCCAAGGCAGGCTCCCACTCCACATGCCATCTTCGTATCAAGGGATACATAGCATGTAGAATTTTCTTTTAGAGAGAGCTTAGTTATATTTTCAAGCATAGCCTCTGGTCCGCAAGCGTAGATTAATTTTTCTTCTTTGAAGTCGATGATATCAGTTATAAATCCACCTCTTTTAACAAAGATTTCCACTCCCAATTTTTCTAAGTCGTAGAACATCTCGTCAAGTTTAGTAACTTCATCTAATCCAAGGTAGAGTTTTACTTTTGCATCTCTATCTTTTTCTTTTATTTTCTTTGCAGTTAAATACATTGGAGCAGTTCCCACTCCTCCACCGACGAGTGCCACCTTGTCCACATCTATATCAAATGAATTTCCATATGGTCCGTAGACTTTTATTAAGTCTCCTTCTTTTAAATTTCTTAGAAGGTTCGTTCCAACTCCTCTTTCTTCTACTAGAAACTCAAGTCCGTCTTCTACATTGTAAATGGAAATTGGTCTGGATAATGTCGGATAATTTTCCCAGGATCTAAGCATGTAGAACTGTCCAGCTTTAGGTTCAACTTCAAAGTCTGTCTTTAAAAAAAAGTATCTGTCGTCAATATCTATATTTTTTAATACTTTGCAGATCATATTTCTTCAAATTGTGTTATAGAGTCACAATATTCGCATCTGTACTCTTTGGTTTCCCTGTCAACTAAGTAGAATTTGTGTTCTTCTACTTTTTGGTCGTTAGTAATACATCTAGGGTTCTTGCAATGGATTACTCCTTCTACCTCTTCTGGAAGTTCCATTCTAATCTTGTCTACCCTTGCTCCGTCTTCGATTATATTTACGGTCGTGTGTGGTGCTATAAGTCCCAGTACTGTGAAGTCAAGTTTAAAATCTGTTTCTATCTTTATAAGATCTTTCTTGCCCATGGAAGTTGATCTTATTCCTTGCATAAGAACTACAGGGTCTTCAACTTCGTTTAGTTTAAGTGCGTTGAAAAGTTTGATTCCGTCACCTGCAACTATATGGTCTAGTACGATTCCTTTTTTAATCTTTGATACATTTATCATTTTATGCCTCCAATCCTAGAAGTGTCATTATAAGTGCCATTCTTACATACATTCCGAATTTTGCTTGTTGGAAGTATACTGCTCTTTCATCATCATCTACATCGTATGAAATTTCATTTACCCTTGGTAGAGGATGCATAACGATCATATCCTTCTTAGCTAGGTCTAGTTTTTCTTTGTTAAGTATGAAGAAATCTTTTAATCTTACATATTCTTCTTCTGATACAAATCTTTCCTTTTGAACTCTACTCATGTATAGGATGTCTAGGTCCTTTATGCTTCCTTCTAAGTCATCTGTTTCAGTATAAGAATTTTCTGGTAGTTCACTTTTAAAAATCTTAGGCATCTTTAATTCTTCTGGACTTATGAATACAAATTTTACATTGTCATATCTGTTCATCGCCCTTACAAGTGAGTGGATGGTCCTACCAAATTTTAAGTCGCCACAAAATCCTATCTTTAAATTGTCAAATCTTCCTTTGTAATGTCTTATTGTAAGTAGGTCTGTTAAAGTTTGAGTTGGATGGTTATGGGCTCCATCTCCAGCGTTTATGATTGGCATAGTTTTTAAGTACTTGGTAGCAAGTAGTGCTGCCCCGTCCTTAGGATGTCTCATCGCACAGATATCCGCATAGTTTTCTACAGTTCTTAGCGTATCTACTAGTGATTCTCCCTTTGAAGTTGAAGAAACTTTTGCATCTGAGAAACCTACTACCCTACCACCAAGTCTATTCATTGCAGTTTCGAATGAAAGTCTGGTTCTAGTTGAAGGCTCAAAAAAAAGACTGGCTAAGACATATCCTTTACAAACATCCATGTACTTACGTGGGTTTGAAATAATGTCATCAGCCAGATCAAAAAGTCTACTTAACTCTTCAGTTGTGAAATCACGAGGTTCAATCAAATTCCTAATCATTATTATCCTCCTAAATGTATCTTCTTTTTTGTTCTTAAGAAGTTTACATCATAGAGAAAGTAATGTCAAGGTAAATTTAAAAAATATTTATATTAAATTTAATTACCTACGGTTATGCTTTCCATTTCTTGTGTCCTATCAGGCATCACAAAATTAAATGGAAACTCGTGAAGTTTTTTAATTGCTTGGGTCTTGTATAGATCTATAACATCTACCTCAACACCGCTTTGAGTCTTCTTAACGAAGTCACCTGTTATTTTATCCATTCTAATATCGGTGCTATTTAATTTAAGTCCCCAGGTTGCAAGATACGCAATATCACCGTAAGTTAAATCTGTTTCCACATTGTTAACAGCCATTTCCAAAAGTTTTGGAACTAATAGAATGGTGCTTGGAGATTTTAACTCCTTGAATATTTGCATAAGGAAACCTTGTTGAGCATCTATTCTTCCAAGGTCAGAATCCCTATAAGCCTTTCTTGCTCTTAAATAAGCAACAGTTTCTCTACCATTTAAGTGGTTTGTACCCCTCTTTAAATCAATCTTAAGAGGCGGATAGATCCAGTTGTCTTCGTACTTGTAATCAGGTCTATTCCACTCGATATCCACTCCACCTAGTGCATCTACAAGTTGTTCGATGATATCATACTTAACTACCACATAGTGATCAATGTATGTGTCAAGTAAATTTTCAATCGTATCTACAGCTAGAGGAACATCTCCAAGTACGTATGCATCATTTATCTTTCTCTCGCCATGACCTTTTATCTTAACCCATGAATCTCTTGGTATGGATAAAACTTGTACCTTGTTTTCAATAGCGTCAATAGAGATAAGCATTATTGTATCAGATTGACCTCTCTCTTTTGACTCTGGATTTGCAAGAGTAGAAGTACTTGTTGCTCCAAGTAAGAGTATGTTTATCCTCTTTTTATTGTCGAAAATATTTTTTTGTTTTTCTTTTTCTTCCGTCTGCCTTTTAAGTTTATCCACGCCTATCTTGGCAATTCCAGGCTTAGTTGCATATAAAAATATTAGTAATCCTGACAATGACAGCACTACTAAAACAAAGAAAACTTTTATAAGTTTCTTCATCAGTCACCTCTTTATAATAATTTTCACATCTGTGAATATTTTTCAAATTATTTATGTAATTATTACCTAAGTCTTTATTTTAACACATGAGCTGCTATTTTTCAAAATTTATAAGATTATAAATAAAACCCCTCACTGTACATAAATAATTTTTAGTGTTATCATAGAATCTAGTGAATTAATTTAATATTTTTTATCACTTATAAAATATAGAGGAAAAAATGAAGACACTTTTTATCTCAGGTCTTTGCCCTTATTGCCCACCTGCAGTTGAGTACGCAAAGAAACTAAATGAAGAAGTTAGAATTGTAGATATTACAAGTTCTATTAAAAATTTAAAAGAATTTTTAAAATATAGAGATTCTGATCCATATTTTGATAAGTTCAAGAAAAATAACCAAATTGGAATACCTACTTTTATGGATGGAGATGGAGAACATTTCTATTCCATAAGTGAGTATTAAATATATTTTAAGGGGAGCCATCGCTGAGAGGGATTTAATTCCGACCCTAGAGCTGATCCGGGTAATGCCGGCGTAGCGAACAGGTCCCCTCTTAATAAGAGGAGGAAAAAATGAAAAGATCAAATTTATTAAGAATCGTTGAAGGTGGAATCTTCATCGCACTAAGTATCGTCCTAGATTATATTAAAATCTGGAGGATGCCACAAGGCGGTTCAGTTACCGCACTTGCAATGTTACCTCTTATTCTCTATTCACAAAAATGGGGATTTAAGAACGGACTTCTAGCAAGTACAACTTTTGGAGTTCTAAAATTCTTACTAAGTGGAGGATTTTCTCTACATCCACTATCTATAATCTTTGATTACTTAGTTGGATTTGGAGTTTTAGGATTCGCAGGTGCTATAAGAGGAGATAGAATAAAAGCCACAATGGGTGCTGCTCTTGCAATTTTCTTAAGATTTATTTCTGTATTTATCTCAGGAGCGTTCGTTTGGTATATCTACGCACCAGAAGGAATGAATCCATACTATTATTCATTCATCTACAACATAACCTACATGGGTCCAGAACTAGTGCTTACATGTGCAGTACTAGCAATCATCTACCCAAAATTTGAAAAATTTTTAAAAGCTAAAAATTAAATTTTTAATTATAATTTAATATTTTTTAAAGTTTTAAAACAAGAAAATCCCCTTATTATTTTAAGGGGACTTTTTATTTATTCAGAAAATGTATTTCTAATCTATTTAATAATTATTTTTTAGACTTATGATTATGTTTACTATTTCATCCACAGAAAACTTAGAGGTGTTGATTGTGAAGTCATATTCTGATGCTTGTCCAAAGTTACCCTTTGTAAATCTTTCGTAGTGATTAATACGCCTCATATCCATCTTCTTAATCTTACTGGTGGCTCTTTCTTCATCATAGCTCATCTGATCCATAATATTTTTTACTCTATCATCAAAGTCTGCCGCTATAAATATATTAAGTGGTTTGTAATCTCTAAGTACATATCCTGCGCATTTGCCTAGGATAATAGCATTTCTACTCTTTGCAATATCTCTTATGGTTTTCGCTTCTGCCAAAAATCTTGCGTCAGAGATCATCATGTCTTCTTCTGAATAGGAATCATTCTCCCTATATAGATCATAGACAGTTCCTTTTAAAAATGAATCGTCCTTGGACACAGAACTTAAATCTACCTGAGTTTCCAAAGTCTTAAGCTCAATTATATTTTCATCAAAATATTCTGCTTCAAGTCTAGTTGCAAGTTTCTGGGCAATTAAATCACCCTTGGATCCGTACTGTCTATCTATGGTTATAAGTGTATTTGATTTTTTATTTGATAAATTAAAAATTTTTTTAAACATAATCTTCTCCTATAAGTATGGTACTACTTTAGCACAAATATATGAAAATAAAGTTAATAATATTAGAATAATTATTCAAAGTCAATGAATTTTCTAGATTTCTTATAAAGTTTGTTTAAATATTTTATTCTTTGCCAAGTTCATACTTCTTTTATTTTCATTATAACATATTGAAAGTACTCTATTATTTAAGAAATTTTAAAAAAATTTTTAATTGCAATATAAAAACCAAGGTTGCCCTTGGTTTACTCTTCTATTGAATGTTTCAAAACTTCCATTATGTGATTTAATTTTACTAAATCTTTCGATTCTTGTTTAATATTTTTCGGAACGTAGATATGTTTAAATCCCATGCGTCTTGCTTCGGAGATTCTTACATCTATGGACGGACAAACTTTTAGTTCTCCAGTAAGTCCTACGTCTGCAATAAAAACGCTTGATGCTTTTACTGGCTTACCTACAAGACTTGAATAGATGCTTACAATAACCGATAAATTGGATGCGGTATCTTGAAGTTTTATCCCGCCTGTAGTTTTAACAACCACGTTTTTATCCATCATTGGAACTTCTCCTCTCTCTTCAAGGATTGATATTAGTGTAAAAAGTTGTTCCTTTCTAAGATGTTCTGAAACTCTCGACGGATATGGCATAAATGATTTTGAAACCAATGATTCCACTTCGAGTATGATTGGTCTTGTCCCTTCCCTCGTTACAGATAATGCTGAGCCAGGGACATTTTTTCCATTTTCTCTCTCCGTCATGAAGTATTCTGAAGGATTGTCGATAGAGGTGAGACCTTTTTCATCCATTTTGAAAAATCCCATCTCTCCTGTGCTTCCATATCTATTCTTAGTTGTGGAAAGTATCCTTAACTCTTCATAGGTTTCTCCAGATAATAAAAGCACTGTGTCCACCGCGTGTTCTAGAGATCTCACTCCCGCAAGTGAATCTTCCTTCGTCATCTGTCCTACGATAAACACTGCCCTTGGTCTCGTTTCATTCTTCGCCATATTCATTAATATGTGGATGGATTCCATTATCTGCGTCGGTGAACCTGCTCTCGATTCGATATTTGGGATGATAAAAGTCTGTATTGAATCCACAATTACAAAGTCGCAGTCCAAACTCTCCACTTCATCCAGCACATCCACAAGGTTATTAGTTGAAATTACAAAGAGATTATCAGAAATATTTTCTACGATTCTCTTAGCCCTCTGTCTTATTTGACTTGCCGATTCTTCTCCAGATGCATAGAGCACTTTTTTTCCTTTTGAAGCCAAAATATTTGAAACTTGAAGAAGAAGGGTTGACTTACCTGCTCCTGGTCTTGCAGTTAAAATGGTGAGGGAATCTTTTAAAATTCCCCCGCCCATTACTCTATCAAACTCAGAAACTCCCGTGAGGATTCTCTCGCCTTCCAATGCTTCCACATCTTTTAAGGGTTTTGAGCCTTTGGATTTAAAGATTTCTGTCTTTGATACGGATTTTGTTTTCTTCTCCTCCTTGGTCTCTTCCATTGAGCCCCAGGCACCGCACTCAGGACATTTTCCTAAAAATCCAGGAGAAGTATATCCACATTCACTACACTTGTACATTTTCTACTACCTTATTTTTTATTTTATTCCTACGAATTACAAGGGTTTCTCCATTCTTATAAACGGTTACAGAATCTCCTCTTTCGATCTCTCCATTTACAAATTTATCCGCAAGTACGTCTTCGATATTGGTTCTTATAGATCTTGCAATTGGTCTTGCTCCATATTCTTTATCGAAACCAACTTCAGAAATATAATTTACCACGTCTTCTGTAAATTTAAGATCAAGTTCTAGATCCTTTACCCTCTCTTTAAGTTCATCGAGCATAATTCTTACGATGTCTTTAATTTCTGGCTTGCCCAATTCTTTAAACACTATTATATCGTCAACTCTGTTCAAAAATTCTGGTCTAAAGGTCTTCTTTAGTTCTTCATTTATAATATTTTTCATCTTTTCGTATTCTGTTTCTTCTCTTGCCTTGGTGCTAGTTCCAAATCCGAGACTTGATTTATTCTTAAGAAGGGTTGCACCTGCGTTTGAAGTCATGATGATGATTGTATCTTTAAATGAAACTGTCCTTCCTTGAGAATCGGTCAAAATTCCATCGTCCAAAATTTGTAAGAGAATGTTAAACACATCTGGATGAGCCTTTTCAATTTCATCGAATAGTATTACAGAGTATGGATTGCTTCTTACGATTTCTGTTAGTTGTCCACCTTCTTCGTGACCAACGTATCCTGGAGGTGATCCAACGAGTCTACTTACAGAATGTTTTTCCATGTATTCTGACATGTCGATACGAATCATGTTGGATTCATTTCCAAATACTTCTTCTGCAAGCTTCTTGGATAGGTAGGTCTTACCCACTCCAGTTGGTCCTACAAAGATAAATGATCCTATCGGTCTATTTTTATCTTTTAGTCCAACTCTTGCTCTTTTAATTGCTTTGGATAGGCTTATGATTGCGTCATCTTGTCCCTTTACAGATCTTCTAAGATTATTATCCAACTCTCTTAGTTTTGTGTTTTCTTCTGTAGTTAGTTTTGTAACTGGAACTCCAGACCAGGAAGAAACTATTTCCTCTATGATTTCTACTGGAACATCTGGTTTTTCTCTATTGTTTTTATATTCTTCTTTCTTAAGTTCAAAGGATTCTCTTATTGAGGATTCTTCGTCTCTTAGTCTTGCAGCTTTTTCATAGTCCTGTTCGTAGATTGCCTTTGCTTTTTCCGCTTCTATGTCCTCCAACTTTTCTTCAAAAGTTTTAACGAATCTTGGAGTCTTTATATTTTTTATTCTCACCTTAGATGCAGCTTCATCGATTAAATCTATGGCTTTATCAGGGAGATATCTGTCGTTTATATATCTGTTGGATAAAACTACCGCAGATTTTATAATTTCATCAGAAATATTTACCATATGATGATCTTCATAGGCAGCCTTTAAACCTTTTATAATCTCTATGGATTCTTCTTCTGTCGGTTCTTTTACATTTATCGCCACAAGTCTTCTTTCGAAGGCTGGATCTTTTTCTATGTGCTTTCTATATTCCTTGGTGGTTGTTGCACCAATTATTCTAATTTCTCCCCTTGCCAATGCAGGTTTTAGAATATTGGATGCATCCATTGCCCCTTCTGCACCACCAGCTCCCATGATCACATGCATCTCATCAATAAATAAAATTATGCTACTATCTCTTGTCGCTTCTTCAATTACACTCTTAAGTCTCTCTTCAAAGTCTCCTCTATACTTAGCCCCTGCTATTAATGAGCTTACATCCAAAGTCAAAATTCTCTTGTCCTTTATGACATCAGGCACTTCTCCTTCGACGATTCTCGCTGCGAGACCTTCTACTATTGCAGTCTTGCCTACTCCTGGATCACCGATTAGAACAGGATTATTTTTCTTTCTTCTAAGAAGAACTTGGATAATTCTTTCGATTTCTTCTGTCCTTCCTATGATTGGATCGATTTTTCCTTCCTTCGCCCTTTCATTTAGATCAATGGTCCACTCTCCAACTGGAGAATCTTCTTTTTTATTTTCTTTCTTGCCTTGGTTTGGGTTTCCATTTAGTGCTCTCATAATAGATGCTTCGAGAGATTCTGTATCTATGCCAAGATTTCTCAAAATCATGACAGCTATTCCCTGTCCTTCTTTTAAAATTGCAAGAAGAATATGTTCTGTACCTACAAGTTTTGAGTTCATAACTCTCGATGCTTCGTAGGATAGGTCAATAATCCTTTTCGTTCTAGGTGTATAGTTAAGTGGTCCTAGATTTTCTCCTGAAGAGTTGGCTGAAACTATAGAATCTAGTTCTTGTTTTGCAAGATCATAGGTGATTCCAACTTGGTAAAGAATACTAGATCCAGCTCCAGAAGTTTCTTTTATAATTCCAAGTAGCAAGTGCTCCGAGCCTATATATGATTGGCCGCTTATCCTTGCTTCTCTTTGAGCAAGTAGCATCGCCCTTTTTGCCGGTTCTGAAAAATTATCAAAAATCGCCACTAAAATTCCTCCTTCATCATTTTTCTAACTAGATTCGCCCTTACAATATCTAGTGATTTGCCATCTAAAATCTGTTTTCTGTCGTGTTGAATGGCTCCATTTGTAAGTGAATCTATGCTTTTTATTAAATTTCTATTTCCATTCTTTTTTATAATTGAGAGAGATACTCCCAAATCTAAAATAGTTAAATTGTCTATCATCTCATCTAATTTCAAAATTCTTGCGTTACGAAGTAGTCCATAGGACCTGTTCACCATATCTTCAAGAATTGCGATGTCATCGAGATAGAGTTTTTTTCTATTATCTAATTCAATTCTTTCTATTTCTTTTGAAATACTTGTAATTTTATTTATTATAGTTAGCTCCGATTCGCCGATAGTGACCATATTTTTTAGTACAAAAATATTATTTAAACTAGAATTATTTACTTTAAATGGTTCAAGTCTATATCCCATCCTGTTTATGGATTTAGAAATATTTTTTATTCCAAAATACTTTGTCGCAGGAAGTGAAATCACTACAAAGGCTTGGAGTCCTGTACCTACAATTGAAGGATCTGTAGTAAGATATCCAAAATCCTTATCAAAGGCATAGTTAATCTTTGAAGATATTTCATCGTCAAGTCTGGATAGTTTTCTATATCCTTCTAACAAATTTTCCTTGCCCATAGTAGTTATGACCATATGATCTTCTCCCATGAGAAAAATCTTTATATCTTCATCTTCAAGATATGAAGAGAATTCTCCATGATTTAGAAGATTTGGACTCGTGGTAAACTCTTCCTTTAGTTTTAGTAGCTCATAGGTTGTAAGTTCTTTTAGTCTCTTATGACTAAAGCTTGGGAGAGATTCTGCAATTTTATTTGCAAGTTCTGTTGCATCTAAGTTATCTATTGTAGATGTGAAGTTTTTACCTTCTATATTTCTGTGAATCCTAATTGCATTATAAAGTATCATTCTTCACTTCCAAATCTTTTATTTCATCTCTTAAGATCGCTGCCTCTTCATAATTTTCAAGTATTAGAGCCTCTTGCAACTTATCTTTTAAATCAAGAATCTTTCTGCCAACTTTTAAATCCGTTGGACTAGAAACTGGAATCTTACCCTTGTGCACAGATGAAAGCTGGTAGTTTTGTAAGAAATTATTTATTTCGTCTCTAAATTCATCGTAGCAATGGATGCATCCAAGATCAGAAGTTTTTAGCACTTCTCTTATCTTTCTTCCGCAAAATCTGCAGGTCTTTTCTTCATCTATGGTTTCTTCTTCAACATTAAATATTTCTTTAAACAAATCCTTAAACCCATCAATCATAAGGAAATTGCCTTTGAACTTCTTCGCTGCGCATTCCTTACATAGATGGATCTCAGTCACTTCGTTGTTCTCTACCTTTGTAAAAGAAATAACCGATTCTCTTTTTTTACAATTATCACAGATCATTTCTCTTTCCCTCCCAGTACATATACAATCATATTTTTAAGAATATCTGCCCTTACCTCATTTTTTCCTTCTCTAATTTTATTTAGAGATCTGTTGGAAATGGATACAAGGATTAAATTCTTTTCATCATCATCTATTTTTCCCATTTCATAGAGGGCTTCCACTATATCATGTGCTTTTTCTAAAGTTATAGAATCTCCAATTTCATTGAATAGATTTTCTCTCTTCCTTCCATATTCAGTTATGGTAAGTTTTGTAATCCTTATGAAGCCTCCGCCACCACGACGAGATTCCACATAGAATCCTTTAAATGGAGTAAATCTTGTAGTAAGCACATAGTTTATTTGAGAAGGGGCGCAATCAAACTTCTTTGCGATTATAGATCTTTGTATCTCCAATGAGCCCTCTTCTTCCTCTAAAAGTTGTAGTAAAAACTCCTCTATATTATTTGAAATCTTTGCCATTTAATCACCTTTGACATTCTTTGACATTTATCTTTAAAAAAATTTTCTTTTCTCCTTTAATTAATTTCATATTAACACAAATTAGTATAGATTGTAAACAGTTTCTTGACATTCTTTGACATTAGAAATATTTTTATAGATATTTTTAATTTTAATTTAAAATTTATTTTATAGAAAATAGTTTTTTTCGTTCATCTGGTATAATTTTACTTTCATTAAAATATAAAAAAATCTGTTGAATATTCAACAGATTAATCCTCAAATTTGTAACCTTTTATATTTTCATTTTCAAATGGATCTTTATACTTAGAATTTTTCATAAATTGATCCACATTTTTCTTAACTCTTGTTGTAGATTGAATAGTTCCAACTCCTGCTATACATCCACCAGGACATGCCATTCCTTCTAACAAGTATCCATTTTTTCTTCCAGCTTTTGCAACCTTTAGCATCTTTACACATTCGGAAAGTGAATTTGCGCCTTCGATTAGTATTTCTCTACTTGGGTCTATTTCTTCAGCCACTTTCTTAACTGCTGCTGCTACTCCTCCTGCTACTGGATAACCTCTACCTAGTGCAGATGAATCTTCTACGTCATCTTCGATTTCAATGTCCATAGGTTCTACATCTTTTGCAACGAACATTCCCATTAATTCTTCAAATGTAAGCACAAAATCCACCGAAGATTTTATATTTGTATCCAGCGCTTCTAATTTTTTTGAAGTACATGGACCTATGAATACTACTACCGCTTCTGGATCGATATTCTTAATATATTCTGCAGTGTACCTCATTGGTGAACCTGAGTCAGAGATTTGTTCTTTAAGTTCTGGGAACATATTTTTGATCATAAGCGACCAGCTATAACAACATGAAGTTCCCATAAAAGGAATTTTTTCTGGAACTCTTTCCAAATATTCATGGGCTTCGTGTAGTGTCGTAAGGTCCGCTCCCAAACCAACTTCAATTACATCTTTAAAGCCAAGCTCTTTTATAGCTTCGAAAACTTGTTTTGGAGTTGTACTTAGTCCAAACTGTCCGATAAATGATGGTGCTACCGCCGCATACAATTTCTTGCCAGCTTTTATTGCTTTTATTACTTGATATATCTGTGACTTGTCTGCAATCGCTCCGAAAGGACATTCAGAAATACATCTTCCGCAGGCAACACACTTGTCTTGATTGATTTCTGCTCTATTGTATTCATCGGAACCTATCGCACCTACTCCACATGCAGCACTACATGGTCTATCAAAATCGACTATCGCATGGTATGGACATGTATCTTTACATCTTCCACATTTTACGCATTTGTCATGATCGATTTCTGCACGATGCTTACCAATTTTAACCGCGTTTACAGGACAGACGTTGGTACAAGGGTGCGCCATACATCTTCTACAGTTATCCGTTACATAGATAGTCCTAGTAGGGCATGATTCACACGCAAATTTAATTACATTTACCAGTGGTTTTTCGTAAGCGTTGGTATCAATATCAATCTTGTCAAATCCATCGGTGATTTTTTTATACACTCCGATATTTCTTATTGGAAGGCCAAGAGCAAGTCTTATTCTCTCATCGGCAATGGCTCTTTCTCTAAACATTGATTCTCTAAATTGAGCAACCTCTCCTGGGAAAAGTCTGTAGCTTGCATCTTCGAAATTACTTGTATCCAAGTCGTTGTAGGCAATCCTTGCAACTTCTGCAAAGACTCTACGTCTAATATCAACTATCCTCGAATAACTTTCTTTCATAGATCTTGCCTCAATGCTTCCATAACTTTTTCACTTACCGCTTGTGGAGTTGCGTTATATAATATTTCGTCATCAATTACCACAATCGGTGCCTTTCTTTCATTTTCTCCTTTGCATAGATTTAAACATTTACTAATATTTAATTCTAAATTTTTTGAGCTGCAGAGTTCTGACTCTGGTCCGCAGAGCTCATTGGCTATGTATTCCAATTGATCATAGATCTGATTTGCACCCATCATTGTGCATCTAGATCCCATACAAACTGTAACTTTCATTTTATACCTCCTACGTTATCATTATAGCAGAGAATTTTTTTCTTTTCTATGATTGATAACACAATGAATCTTTTCTTGTATTTTTAAAATCAAAATATTTCTGTTATAATTAACTAAGGTGATTTTAATGAAAAAAATAGGTGGAATTTACATCTTTTTATCTTATTTTGTAGGTTTAGTATACTTACTTGCATATTATTTTTTGATGACAGAGTTTTTTAAAGTTGATCCATTCGCAGGAATATACTTAGTTATTTCAATCTATATTGTCATTTGCTATATTTTATTTCCTTGGTCATGGAACCATCTATATGATCTTGTTGAGAATACCCCTTTATCAGTGCTTACATTTTCAAAACTATTTATGGGACTCGGATTTTTCTTCCCATTTATTCTACTTTTTCACGATAAGGAATACGAGAAAGATAAAGAAGAAAAAGATTTTTACGAAGAAATTTAATTTACACATAAAAAGCGACTAAAGTCTATGCTCTAGTCGCTTATTTTTATTTTATATTAACTGTAAAATCCGATTGTACCAAAATTGTGCTTCCCTGTTTTATATTTCCATCTAAGGATAGATTTGCTATTTCTGTCATTAATATTTCTTCAATACTTCTTTGGATATCTTTTGTAGATTTTATTCCAAATCTCTTTATTATATCTTTTAAATTTAAATCCCACTCCAAGAATATCGCCTGATCTTCTAGTTCGAGTTTGATTTCATTTAATCTAAGTTCCAATATCTTTGCAAGTTCATCTAAATTAAATTCTAATAGGGTTAGAGTATCGTCAACATGGCTCATAGCTTCAGGATTTGGCTCTTCCCTTGTAGTTAAAAATACTATGGTGTTTTTAAAGTCGATCTCTCTTCCCTTATTGTCTCTTATTTTGCCTTCGTCGATGATTTGATAAATAATTCCAAGCACTTCCGCATTTGCAAGTTCGATATCTTCAAATAATAATATTGAATAAGGTTTCGTCCTTATGGTCTCTGTCAAGATTCCACCAAGTTCGTGTCCAACATATCCTGGAGGCGCTCCAATCAGTTTTGTAACTGAACTTTTATCAGTGTACTCACTCATTTCAAAACTTAAAACTGATCCGCTTTCTTCGTATAATTTTTCTGAAAGCACTTCCGCTAGGTAGGTCTTACCCGTTCCCCTTGGACCTGAAACCAAGTATGAGATTGGTTTATTCCTTTTAAATAGACCGGATTTTGCTCTTATAACTGAATTTACAACTTCGTTTACTGCACTCTCTTGACCGATGAAGGTTCTCTCTATTTCGGATTTAAGTGATTTAATCTTTTCAGATTCTTTTTTATTTAATGTTGTTATAGAAATTCCTGTGCTTTTAGATAGTACTTCTAATATTTATGATTCTGTAACTTCATCTTTAATTGGATAATAAGGTTTTGTGCTTTTAAGATCTTCAAGATGTTTTTCTCTTGTGTCAAATTCTACTGAAAACTGTTTTAATTTTTCAAAATCATGTGACTCTTTTGCAGATTCAATATTCTTATTTAAAAGTTCCAAACTTGAAGTTTCTTTAGAAATATCATCTAGTCTTTCTAGCTCTTTCTTCCAAAGTTCTTTCTTCTCATCATAAGCTTTTCTTTTTTCTTCTATCTCTTCTTCTAGCTTTTGAAGTCTATTGCTACTTCTAATATCTTTTTCTATCTCTAGAGCGACTTTTTCTGTCTCAAGTCTTATGAGTTCACGATTTAATTCATCTATCTCCTGAGGAACTGAATCTATTTCCATCCTCACCATGGAGCTCGCTTCATCTATTAAATCGATTGCTTTGTCCGGAAGATATCTGTCATTAATATATCTATTGGAAAGTTTAACCGCTGATACTATCGCCGAATCTTTGATATTTAATTTGTGATGAGATTCGTACTTCTTTTTAATTCCCCTTAGAATTGAAATGGCTCCATCTTCTGAAGGCTCTTCAATTAAAATCTTTTGAAATCTTCTTTCCAGTGCAGAGTCGGTTTCAATATACTTTCTGTATTCCCTCGTGGTTGTAGCGCCGATAGTTAGTATTTCTCCCCTTGCAAGCATCGGTTTTAGAATATTTGACGTATCCATGGCACCATTGGTTCCACTTCCAATTATGTTGTGGAGTTCATCTATAAATAGAATTATTTGACCGTCTGAAAATTTAACTATATCCAAAACTTTTTTTAATCTCTCTTCAAAGTCACCTCGAAATTTCGCCCCTGCAAGGACAGATGTCATATCGAGAGAGAACACAATCTTCTCTCTTAAAGTTTCCGGTACATCTCCAGATGCAATTCTTAAAACAAGCCCTTCTACCACAGCAGTTTTGCCGACACCGGCTTCACCGATTAGAACTGGATTATTTTTTATTCTTCTAGAAAGAACTCTTATGACATTTGAAGTCTCTTCATCTCTACCAATGATTGGATCAATCTTTCCTTCTTTTGCTTCCTCAGTGAGATTTCTTCCGAACTTTAGAAGATATTTTAAATTTTCTGATGAAATGTTTCCAAGTTTTTTCTTCGTAAATTCCTCTAGGAATTTAGATTTCATAACCTCATAGGTCAGCCCATAACTATTTGCAATCTCCTTTGAAACGGTCTTATCTTCCCTAAGTATGGCAAGGTATAGTGAGTTTACATTTACAAAAGATTCATATTGATTTCTAGAAATTTCTTCAGAGTTTACGATTATCCTTTGGTATGGACGAGAGTAATAAAGCTTCGTCAAACCTTTTGAACTTCTAAGCTTCTCAATAGCTTCTACAACCCTATTTTCATATTCTTTTAAATCCACACCCATTTCAAGAAGTATTTCCAAAAGAGAAAGACCATTGGTACGAAGTATTGCAAGGGAAAGATGAAGATCTGTTATCTCTGCATTTTCATATCTCACAGCTAAATTCTGTGCATCTTTAAAGATATTTACAACCTGTCTTGAAAATTTTTCTGGATTCATATAATCACCTCAAAAAAATAAGGGAGCAACTGCCCCCTATAATTAAAAGATCAACATTATTAAATGTGATGCGATTCCTGCACAAATTCCACCAATAGTGTGGCATAGTATGGCATTACCTGTCATTTCTTTTGTTCCAAGAGCATCCATCATTGCTATGTGAGTAGATAGATATCCACTCCAACACATACATATAGAAGTAAATACTGCAATGTCATTAGGTGTTACAAGATTTTTGTTAACCATTTCAGACACCATTCCGATAGCAGCACCGGAACTTCCAAGAGCAGTAATTGGAACTGCAATAGCCTGTGGACTTGAAAAACCAAAGAGAGGTTTTAAAATTACGTTTAGCTTCTCTCCGATTACCGGAAGAATTGCAATACCTTGGTTCGCTGAACCGTCATACACACCAGCTTCACCAACTCCATTGGTAAGCATGATAACAAGTGTACATATCAAAACTACACCAGGGATTATTGAAACTCCCATGTCCACTCCAACTTTACCTCCATCAAGTAGGGATTGGATAAATCTTGAACCGATGCTACCTTCTCTTACCCTTCTCATTCCCTCTGGAATTGGATCGGAAAGAGTGGTCTCAACCTTGTCAACTGTTCCGTAATATTTTTTAGTATGTCTCATCATAAGTCTTACAGAAACTATAGAGCCTATAACCGCTCCAACATTTCCTACAAGAGCTGCTGTTATAGCTCCTTCAACTTTGAAACCCATCATAGTTGTGGTAACGATTAGACCCATTCCAAATGCGGTTCCTAAATTTGTAAGAGCTGGCATTTGATACTTTTTAAAATATTGTCTAAAGTTATCATCGTGAGCAAGAGTAAGTATTGCTGGATTGTCAGACATGTAACAGTTTAACATTCCTAGAGAACTTGCCCCCGGTAGATCATAAAGTGGTCCCATTACTTTTGAAAGAACTTTATTTATAAGTGCAATAACTCCAAATTCTGAAAACAGACCACTGACACCACCTGCAAGTACAGCAACCGCCATAAGATAAAAGCATACGTTCATAAGAAGATCGAATCCTGTGGACATCATAGTCTTAATCATATTGGTGCCGCCCATAATGCTTCCCATGTAGCAGAAGAAAGCCATGAATACTACAATAAATATTATAGCCTCTAAGCCAACTTCATTTTTAAATAGGGATTTATTTTTATTCTTTTCCAAATTTCCTCCTTGATGTTGTAAGTTAACGTTGTAAATTAATACTATTAAGAAAAAGACCGGCTTTACATTGAAGCCGGAAATTTTATAAGATTTTACCCATTTACAAAATGGTTTTTAATTAAAAAGATAGCTCTTTTCGTATCTTTAAATTAAATTATTATGTATCCTTCCAAGTGGAAGGATTTTATTAGCAAAGAGTTGCGTACACGATAGCTTTAATTGTGTGCATTCTATTTTCTGCTTGGTCAAATACAAGGGATTGTCTAGATTCAAATACTTCGTTTGAAACTTCCATTTCCTTTAGACCAAATTTTTCTTCGATATCTTTACCAACTTTTGTTTCAGTGTCGTGGAAAGATGGTAGGCAGTGTAAGAAAATTGCTTTTTCGTTTGCATTGTTCATAACTTCTCTATTGATTTGGTATTTGTGAAGAAGATCAATTCTGTGCTTCCAGATTTCAGCTGGTTCACCCATTGATACCCAGATATCAGTGTATAGAACGTCTGCATTCTTAGTTCCTTCTTTTACATCAGAGATAAGTTCTACTGTGCAGAAGTTTTCTTTTGCAATTTCTCTAGCCATTTCAACTAGGTGTGCTTCTGGGAATAGTTCTTCTGGTGCACATGCAACGAAGTTTATGCCCATTTTTGCACAAGCAATCATAAGAGAGTTTGCTACGTTGTTTCTAGCATCTCCCATGTATACAAATTTAAGTCCTTTTAAATGTCCAAAGTGTTCTTCGATAGTTAAAAGGTCAGCAAGCATTTGTGTTGGATGCCATTCATCAGTAAGACCATTCCATACTGGAACTCCTGCATATTCTGCAAGCTCTTCAACTACTGATTGTTTAAATCCTCTGTATTCGATACCATCGTACATTCTTCCAAGTACTCTTGCAGTATCCTTTATAGATTCTTTATGTCCCATTTGAGATCCTTGTGGATCTAGGTAAGTAACTCCCATTCCTAGGTCATAACCTGCAACTTCAAATGAACAACGAGTTCTAGTTGAAGTCTTTTCAAATAATAAAACGATGTTTTTTCCTTCTAGGTATTTATGTGGAACGCCTGCTCTCTTAAGTGATTTAAATTCTTTTGCAAGATCAAGAAGATATCTCATATCTTCAGATGTAAAATCAATAAGTTTTAAGTAATTCTTACCTCTAAAATTCTTTGGCATAGTAACTCTCCTTTTATTTTAAAAATTTTTAACGTATTTCTACATCTACATTTTACAATAATCATATATATTCGAAAGGACATTTTCATTTATTATTTTTGTTTTAAATTGATTATACAAGGAAAATATTTCCTGTTACTTAATAAATTTTAGATTATACCAACTATTTTATATTCCTTAGAGAGCTACTTAGTATGTTATAATTATTTTGGAGGTTACGATGAATAAGAATAGAAAAATCGAAATTCAAAAAACATTTAATAGACAAGATAGAGAAGGAGATATTATAAGTTTCGATGTAGAAGTTGACTACACAAAAACTACTCCACTCTTACATAAAGAATCTAGGTTTTTATATATATTAGAAGGTGAAGGAAAGATAAAAGTTCTAGATAGAGAGTTTGATCTTCGCCCTGGTGTCATCATAGCACTACTACCTTGGCAAATTTCTGAAATTATAGAGATTACAAAGCCACTTAGCTACTACTTGCTAGTTTATTCATTTGAAGTTTTAAACGAAGTTATAAAGAAAACTTTAAATGTCAGCAACGAAAATATAGATATGATTTCTCTTCTTTATAATAATAATTTCGTAGTTCCAAATGAAATTGAACTAAAAAAAATGAGAACCATATTTGAAGATATAAGAGATGAAGTAGGTATTCGTTCAATGGTGGTTTCTGAACAAGCGGAATACTCTTCCATCTATATGATTTCAAAACTTGCAGAATTAATAGTTTTATACCTTAGAAATATTCCTGAAAAGAAACACGAACACAAAGACTATTCACCACTTCCATCAGAGGAAATTTTCCAATACATGTATCTAAATTCAAAGAGGAAGATTACATTGGAAGAGATGAGCAAAATATTCTGTATGAGTGAATCTTCCATCTCTAGATATATCTATTCTTTAACCGGACTTGGGTTCTATGATCTTCTTCAAGAAATGAAGTTAAATAAAGTAATCTACTTTTTACTCTATACCGATTTAACTTTAGATGAGATTGCAGATATTTTAAATTACACAGACGCCGCTCACCTTTCAAGAGTGTTTAAAGATCAAAAGGGTATCGGAACCAAAAAATTCAAAGATTCCTACCAAAATATAAATAATATAACTCACATTAAACACGATGAAAACACGGGAAATATGGTTAAATACATCTATAAAAACTACGCCAAAAATCTACACATCGGCAATATTTCCAAAATGTTTGATCTTACTCCTCCAGCTATAAATGAAGCACTCTCCTACCTTGTTGAGATGAACTTCTCAAACTTTTTAAACAACCTTAGAATTAAGAGAGCTGCTGAACTTTTAATAGAGACAGAAAAACCGATTATAGAAATAGCTTTGGAAGTTGGATACAACTCTAGCAAAACATTTTCTCGTAACTTTATAAAATTTATGAGAGTAAATCCTGGAGAGTTTAGAAATTTAGAAAGTCTCAAATAGTTTTCATTGGATAAAATCTAATTATATAATTGTATTAGATTGAATAATTTAAAGCTGTATGGCTAAATCACTTGTTTTCTTACAAGTGTAACAATAAATAAAATCTCAATAATATTTTAATTATGATAAACTATAACCATAAATACTATGAGGAGGCAGTATGAAATTTCATTTACCAATATTTGAAAAGCCTGATTTTTCAAATGAGGCTTATAAAAATGCAAAAAATATAACTGTTGCTGAAGTAGAAAAAGATGGAGTTGCACCAGATAATTTTTATCTTACAACTCACCTACCAACATTCTACAAAGTAGATGGAGAATGGTTACTACCAGAACATAACTCACTTAACTGCGTTGCAGTTCTTAAAGATGGTGACATCGTTATAAAAGAAATTAGAGACCTTAAAAAAGGTGAACAAGTCGTAACCGGAAGAACTAAAGACGGTTCTAATGGTGTACTAGTATATAAAGAAGGTTTCCCTAAATCAGTATATTCTGAACCTGGTCAAGCCGTTGAAACTTCTTTTTCAAGAGATTATAAATTCCTTTTCGAACAAATGGAATACGAAAGAGATAACGGCGGATACATCGTATGGGTTCTTGGACCTTCAGTGGTATTTGACCACGATACAAGAATTGCATTAAACCACTTAGCTGAAGCTGGATACATCAACTGCTTAATGGCTGGTAATGCAATGGCAACACACGATCTTGAAGGTGGATTCTTAGGCACTGCCCTTGGACAAAATATCTACACTCAACAAAACGTACCTAACGGACACTACAATCACCTTGACCTTCTAAACGAAGTTAGATCTGCTGGATCTATTAAAAAATTCATTGCTGAAGGAAATGTAAAAGATGGTATCATAAAGACACTTTCACAAATGGACGTTCCTTTTGTACTTGCTGGATCCATTAGAGATGATGGACCTCTTCCAGAAGTATATGGAAACACAACAGAAGGTCTAACCCACATGAAAGAGCATCTTGACAAAGCTACTCTTATAATAGGACTTGCTACCATGCTTCACAACTTAGCTGCAGCAAATCTTGCTTCAAGTTATAGAATTAGAGAAAACGGAGATATTACTCCTGTATATATGTACGGAATCGACGTTACAGAAAACGTAGCAAACAAAATGGCTCATGCTAGAGAAAATATTGCTTTCGTTCCTATGATTACAAACGTACAAGACTTCGTTGTAAATCTAGAACGTGCTCTTGTTACTCCGGCTGATAAGACATTTGCAAATGAAATGGAGCTTCCTGAAGAAGAATACGTTGAACTAGAAAATAAAAGAAGAGAAAATGAAGAAGGAGGATTGCTATAATGGATTTTCAAATGCCTAAGTACCATCATCCAGATTTCGAACAAGAATTTCTAAAAAATGCACCTAATGTTCATTTAGAAGAAGTTAAAGTAGATGGCATAAGCCCAAGACATTACCACGCGCTTTCTGTTTATCCAGAATATTTTAAAATAAATGGCAAATGGATTTTAGCTACCCAGTCTAGAATGGATACTGTCTGTGTTGCAAACGACACACCTGGTGAAGAATCCGTTGAAATTGTAGAGTTTAGAAATCTAAAAAAAGGTGACAAGGTTGTAATCGGAAGAACCGAAGATGGTTCTGAAGGGATTTACATGTGGACCGGCGGATTCTTAGAAGAATCTGAAGAGCTTGACACTTTTGCTTTTAGAGCAGGAAGATCAAGAGAGACTGCCTTCTCCGTTGACTACGATACACTTTACGATGTTCTTCGTCACGAAAAAGCAAACAATGGATATGTAACTATGATTATCGGTTCTGCAATCGCCCTTGATGAAGATGCAAGACTTGCTCTTGAAAGACTTATTAGAAACGGATATGTTCAAGCAATCTTCTGTGGTACAGAAACTGCTGCCTTCGACTTAGAACGCGGAATCTACGGAACCACTTGGGGACAAGAACATTTCGTTCACGAACAAAATACTACAGTAAACCTATATGAAACTATAAATCTCGCAAGAAAATATGGCTCAACTAAAGCTCTTGTTGAATCTGGTCTTGTAAAGGACGGTTTCATGAAGGCTGCCATAGAATGTGGCACTGAAGTAGTAATGGCTGGTACAATTAGAGATAGATTAGCACTACCAGAAACTATCGATAATGTTTACGAAGCTCAAAACAAGATGAGGACCCACGCTAGACGTACCTCAACAATCATAATGCTTTCAGCTATTCTTTACACAATAGCAACTGGAAACATGACCCCATCTTACAATGAGTTTGACGGAGTGATAAGACCTGTTTACATGTATACAGTTGATATTCAAGAATTCGCTGTAAACAAACTTTCCGACAGAGGAACTCTAACAGCTGTTTCAATGGTTACTAATGTACAAGACTTCATAAGAAACATAGATAGAGCTTTGAATAGTTAAATTAGAAAGACTTCTGTTATCAGAGGTCTTTTTTTTAAATTCTTGTCATGTTGACAAAAATATATATTTAATTTAATCTAAAATTAAGTTAGTTGAAAGGAGAACTTATGAACAAAAATATTAATGTTTACTCAGAGATTGAAAAATTAAAAAAAGTTATTCTTCATAGACCTGGTCACGAGCTTACAAACCTCGCTCCAGATCAACTTGGTGAACTTTTATTCGACGAAATTCCATTTCTAGATGCTGCAGTTGAAGAACATGATTACTTTGCACAAATCCTAAGAGACAACGGATGCGAAGTTTATTACCTAGAAGATTTAGCAGCAGAATCCCTAACAGATTCAGGAATCAAAGAAGCTTTTATTGATGAATTCTTAAAAGAATCTGACATCCAAGTTGACAGAGAAAAAGAAATCTTAAAAGAACTTTTCCAAAATATGGAAAATAAGGAACTCGTTCTTAAAATGATGGGCGGAATCAGAAAATCTGATCTTCCTGATTACAAGAAGACTTCCCTTCCAGAAATAATCGAAAAGGATGAATTTTTCGTTACAAAACCAATGCCAAACCTATACTTCACTAGAGACCCATTCTCTCTTATAGGCCACAGCGTTTCTCTAAATCATATGTGGAGCGAAACTAGAAGACGCGAAACATTATTTGGCAAGTATATTTTCAAATATCACAACGACTTTAAAATAAAAGACGAAGATCTTCACTACAATAGAGAACTTCCAGCATCAATCGAAGGCGGAGATATTCTAGTGCTAAGTGATGAACTTATAGCTGTAGGTACTTCTGAAAGAACTTCTGCCCGTGCAATCGAACAATTTGCTAAGAGAGTTCTAAGAGAAGAAACTGGATTTAAAAAGATTCTTGTCCTTTCAATTCCAAAAAAACGTGCCTTCATGCACCTAGATACAGTATTTACAATGGTGGATAGAGATCTATTTACCGTTCATCCAGAAATTGAAGATTCTCTAACTTGTTTCGGAATTACATTTGACGGCAAGAACCTACACACTGAAGAAGAATCTTCTGATATCGAAGAAGTGCTTCTAAAGAATCTTCACCTAGACAAGGTTGACCTTATTCGTCAAGGTTCTGGCGGACTACTAGATGCTTCTCGTGAACAATGGTCTGACGGTTATAACACTTTAGCTATTGCACCAAGAGAAGTAGTTGTTTACGATAGAAACGTAGTTACAAACCAAATTCTAAGAGATCATGGCGTTACACTTCACATTATGAAGTCAGGGGAACTTTCTAGAGGTAGAGGGGGCCCAAGATGTATGTCAATGCCTATCTATAGAGAAAGAGCATAATAAATTGGCTATGTAAATTTTTTGGGAGACTCGTTAATTCGAGTCTCTTTCTTTATGTAAAATGAACACATGGCCGCTAATTAAAATATCAAATCTAAAATAACAAAAACAACCAAAAATACGCAGGGCTATTTAGCTATGAGTTTATTTATGTTGCACTTATTATGATATTATCTATATAAAAAACACCCTCCTACTGATCAACCAGCAAAAGGGTGTTATTATTTTTTATTTGTCTACTATATATTTTATCTCTGAAATTAAATCTTCATCTGATAAAAGTGTAGGACTTTCTTGGTCTCCAAGCTTTCCATAGAAAGAATAGTGAAATTTATTTGTGTTTCTATCCCTCTTTGAGTCGTACATATGAATTGTATCTTCCTTGCTTTTATCTCTCAGTTTAATTATTAAACTATCATAATCTGGGATAGATTTATATCCATATCCTGGATCTGTAACCTCACATTTTTCCAAGAGATTTATTATCTCCCCTAACTTTTCTTCATTATCCTTAGAAGAAAAAATCTCTCTCGTAGTCATTTTTTCTTCGTCATCAATTACTTCCAAGCTCAAAGACTCAAATTTATAAACTTCTCCAGTGGAAAATTTTATCTCCTGTCCTTGTTTTTTATTACAAGCTGTAAGAAAAATTAAGACCACTAACAAATAAAATATTTTTTTAAATTTCATATCCCACCTACTTTGACAACTTATTTATAATTGTGTTCATTTCTTCGATTTTTTCGTCAATTTCTTCCTGGCTCTTAGAGTAGGAATCCTTAACGCAACCTCTTAGGTGGGCTGTCAGGACATCCTTGTTTATGTTTTTAAGAATTGAGATTGATGCCATTAGCTGGTTGGAGATATCTAGGCAATACCTGTTCTCCTCCACCATTTTTATAAGTCCATCAATTTGTCCCCTGACAGTTTTTAATTTTCTAAGTTGGACTTCCTTGTCTGCTCTCATTTTTCAATTTTTGCAGAGTAGCCTGCATCTTCAACTGCCTTAACAAGTGCTTCATCAGCAAGATCTTTGTCAAGTTCTACCCTAGCACTTTTGTCTTCAAGCCTTACGTCAGCTTCTCTTACCCCGTCAATTCCTTCAAGAGCCTTTTTTTACTGATGCCACACAGTGATTACAAGACATTCCTTCTACTTTTAAAATCTTTTTCATACTATCTTCTCCTTTATTTTTAATAATTTTATAACCTGCATCTTCAATAGCATTTTTTATTTCTTCTGGACTTAGACCTTGGTCTATAAATTCTACAGAAGAATTTTCATGGCTTGCCACAATATTTTTTGCCTTGCCAGTTTTTTCTAGAGCATCGGAAACTCTCTTCTCGCAGTGGCCACACATCATGCCTTCTACCTTTATTTTAGTTCTTTTTTCATTTTTTTCTATAAGATTTTTCTCTTTTGCGTTTTCTTTTTCACTTATGGGCTCGCCTTTATTTAGAGATTTTTTAAGTCCTCTTGGTTTAAATCTTCTAAGTCTCAAGGCATTGTTTACAACAAAGACTGAGGATAGACTCATTGCAAAGGCTGCAAACATTGGGGAAAGTTTTATCCCAAATGCTGGGAACAAAAGTCCTGCAGCTATTGGAATTCCAAGTGTGTTGTAGAAAAATGCCCAGAATAAATTTTCCTTGATGTTTTTTATTGTAGCCTTGGAAAGTTCGAGGGCAGAAACAACATCTAAGAGGTCGGACCTCATTAGTACCACGTCTGATGACTCAATTGCAACATCTGTGCCACGGCCTATTGCCATGCCTATGTCTGCCTTGGCAAGGGATGGAGCATCGTTGATTCCGTCCCCAATCATTAAAACCTTCTTGCCAGATTTTTGAATTTTGTCGATTTCCTTATTCTTATCTTGAGGTAAAAGACCTGCAAGAGTTTCATCAACTCCAATTTCTCCAGCAATTGCTTCTGCAGTTTTTTCATTGTCTCCAGTTAACATAATAATAATCTTTCCCATGTCTCTTAGGAGTTTAATTGCATCCCTTGATGACTTCTTAGGAAGGTCCTTTACTGAGATTATTCCCATGACTTCATTTTCATTTGCAAAGTACATAGAAGTTTTCCCCTGACCTGCCAGTTCTTCTGCCTTTGCCTTAAAGCCCTTTAGGTCAATTTTTTCTTCAAGCATGTATTCAAGATTTCCAGCAAAATACTTATTTCCAGCGATCTCTCCATTTAGGCCCCTGCCGCTAACTGAATTGAAGTTAGTGATTTCTTCTAAGCCTATATTTTTTTCTTCAGCATAATTTAATATTGCAGAAGCTAGTGGGTGCTGAGAATTTTTTTCTAGAGACCCAGCAATTTTTAAAAATTCATCTTCGTCTAGGTCTGTAACAACATCTGTTAGGATTGGTTTGCCTTCAGTGATTGTCCCTGTCTTATCCATTACGATTACATCAATCTTGTGGAGATTTTCCAAAACTTCTGCATTCTTAAATAGAAGTCCAAAATCTGCAGACTTGCCTGTTGCAACCATTATTGAAACTGGTGTTGCAAGTCCTAATGCACAAGGACAAGAGATAACCAAAACAGAAATTGCAAAGTTAAGGGCATTTTCAAATCCGTAGCCAAGATACATCCATACTCCAAAAGTTATTGCAGAAATAATCAAAACTGTTGGCACAAATACTCCAGCAATTTTATCTGCCAGCTTGGCAATAGGAGCCTTTGACTGGTTGGCCTCGTCAACTAATTTTATAATTTGAGAAATTGTTGTGTCTTCCCCAACCTTTTCTGCCTTGAACTTAAAGGACCCTGTTGTGTTTATAGACGCAGAGATTACCCTGTCGCCCACAGACTTTTGGACTGGGATTGACTCACCAGTCACTGCTGATTCATCAAGAGATGATGCACCTTCAATTACCTTACCGTCAACTGCCACAGATTCGCCAGGCCTTACAATTAAAATATCTCCAACTCTTACATCTTCTATATTTTTTACAACTTCTTTCCCATCTTCAATAACTGTCGCCATTTTTGGCGCAAGATCCATTAACTTTGCAAGAGATGACCTTGTCTTGTTCTTGGATTTTTCTTCCAAGTATTTCCCAACAGTTATAAGAGTCAAGATCATTGCTGAAGACTCAAAGTAGAGATTGTGCCTGTAAGCATCAACAAGTTCCATGTCCCCTTGACCAAATCCATATGCCATCATGTAAATGGCAAAGATTCCATAGATAAGAGCTGCAAGAGAACCAATAGCAACAAGGCTATCCATGTTGGGAGCCTTGTTCTTAAGTCCCTTAAATCCAGAGATGTAAAAGTCCCTGTTTATAAATACAACTGGAAGAGCCAATAGAAATTGTGAAAAGGCAAAGATAACTGCCCCTTCTCTCCCATGAAAGATCCTTGGAGTTGGCAAGTGAACCATGTGACCCATGGCAATATACATGAGGATGAGCATAAAGATGCTAGAAGAGATTAGCCTATGCTTTAGGGCTCTCTCCCTGTCATCCACTGGACCAGCTTCATTTTTTATTTTTTCTCCAGCCGGGCTTGCTCCATAGCCAATTTTTTCCACAGCTTTTATAATTTCTTCATCATTTATTTTGTTTTCGTCAAAATTTACCTTCATCGAGTTGGTCATGAGATTGACGTTGGCAGTGTTTACGCCATCAAGCCTTTCTACAGCCTTGGTTACATTGGCGACACAGGCCGAGCAAGTCATGCCTCTGACATCATATTTCTTTTCCATAGTACCTCCTACACCCCCCTAGGGGTGTTCTATATTTTTATAATAACACTAGAATAAATTTTTTACAAGTTTTTGATATGATTTTTAATATTTTTTATCAATTTTTTTGTAATTTTATTCGATAAAATTATTTAACGAGATAAGATTTCTTGCAAATAAAAAGGCAGCTTCGGCTGCCATTTTTTATCCCATTAAATTTTGGTTGATTTCCAATTATTCTTCTTTTAAGATCGTCATCTTGTGTTTATTAATTCTATGAAGTCTATCTATTAGTTGTTTTTTATTTTCATCTAGTTTGATTTCCTTCATAATATATCCATCTAGTTCTTCGTAGGTAAATCCCATTTCATCTTCGTCGGTTTGCCCTTCAAATAGTCCTGCTGATGGTTTCTTGTCTATAATTTTTTCTGGAAGTCCCAAGTATTTTGCCATTTCAAATAGATCTGTCTTCAGTAGATCTACTATCGGAAATATATCTGCTCCAGAATCTCCGTGTTTGGTAAAATATCCTGTGTAGTATTCAGAATAGTTTGAACTTCCCACTACCATGTAGGATTTACTTTGCGCATAATAATAAAGGGTGGTCATCCTTAGGCGAGGTTTCACATTGTGGATGCTCATTTCTACATTGGTTTTATCCACCGATTCCATAAATGCATCAAAGGTCTTAGTTAAGTCTACTTTTTTTAGAGTTATTCCCGTATTTTCTGCTACGAGTCTAGCGTCTTCTTCGTCCTGTGGTGCAGAATGTATCGGCATGATTATTCCTAGAGCATCATCTTTAAACGCTCTCTTGCAAAGTGCCGCCACAACTGCAGAGTCAAGTCCTCCTGAAAGTCCAAAGACCACTCCTTTAAGTCCAGCTTCTTCAACTGATCTTTTTATATAATTTACTTTTTCATCTATCTTTTTCTCGAAATCTTCTATTCTCTTAATCATTTTGCCCCCAAGATTTTATAGATACAGTTTGTTACATAATTTAGTCCGAGTTTGTCTGCGTATTCCAAAGTTTCATCTGTGTAAGTTCCAGGTTGGAAAAATATATTTTCTATTCCCATAGCCTTTGCTTCATCTAGGACTGAAATGGCTACTTTAGGATTTACTACCACATCCACCACGTCTATCTTTTCTTCAATATCAGAAAGTTTTTTATAGACTCTATGGCCTTCAATTTCATCAAGCTTTGGATTTACCATGTAGACATTGTAACCATGTTCTAGCATCCTCATTGGAATCTTGTATCCAAAGGTGGACTCGTCAGATCTTGCTCCAACTACTGCCCAATTTTTTAGCTCTACCATTTTATTTAATTTATCCATTTTACACCTCGTATAATATCTTTCCATCTACAGTTGGAAGGATTACCTCTCCCAGAATCTTTATTTCTACACTTCCGCTGGTCATGTCATTCATATCGTCAAATATCTTTTTATCCTCTGGGTCCACATCAATGGTGACGCTGACCATGTCGGTATAATTTTCTTCTATTACTTTATACCCATTTGTTATAAGGTAGTTTGTAATCGCTCCGTGGGCGGTGTAGTCGTAGGTGAATTTCGTTCGGTTCATGGATTTTATAAGCACCTTTGTGCCGCCATTTATCGCTTCTACTACTCCCTTTGTATATGCTCTTACAAGTCCTCCTGCTCCTAGAAGAACTCCTCCAAAGTATCTCGTAACCACCGTCACCACATTGGTCATGTCTTCTTTTTTTAAAACTTCAAGCATAGGCACTCCTGCAGTTCCACTTGGCTCACCATCATCGGAGTATCTTTGAATATTTTTTTTCTCTCCGATTATATAGGCGTAAGTATTGTGAGTTGCGTCGTAGTACTTGGACTTTTTTTCTTCGATAAATTTTAAAGCTTCTTCTTCAGTTTCAACTCTTTTTATAAATCCGATAAATCTAGATTTTTTTTCAACAAATTCTCCGGTAGATTCCCCGAGCATTGAATAGTACATCATAAAAATTCACCGTACTCTCTGATTTCATTTTCGTTTAATATGGCTCTTACCTTGGTGCCTTCGGCTAAATATTCCACAGATATAGCTTCTACGCCACTTAAAAATCTATCAAGCACATCTGTCTTGCTATATGGAAATAGAAGTGAAACTTCTTGATACTTTATATTCAAACATTTTTCGATAGCATTTAGCAGTTTGTCCATATTTTCATCATGCTTAGCAGATATAAATATATAATCTCCATCCACTTGAGGTAGGATTATATCTTCAAGCTCTGCTCTGTCCATCTTGTTATATACAGTAAGGATTGGAACATCCATAACCCCTATGTCTCTTAAAATATTCATGGTGGTCTTGTACTGAATTTCTATGTCCGATGAAGATGCATCCATAACATGGACGATTAAATCAGAACCTCTTATCTCTTCCAAGGTGGATTTAAATGCTTCTATAAGTTTCGTTGGAAGTTTTGAAACAAATCCAACCGTATCAGAAATTATAAAATCTCTTCCATTTAAAAGTTTTGACTTCCTTGAATTTGGATCTAGTGTAGCAAAGAGCATATTTTTTACGAATACTTCTCTACTGTTAGAATTTTTAATTCTATTTAAGATCGTACTCTTTCCCGCGTTGGTATATCCCACCAAAGATACGATTGGAAGTCTCGATTCCATTCTTCTCTTGGATCTAGTCTCTCTATTTTTTTCTGCAACTTTTAATTTGTCGCGAATGGAGTCGATCTCTCTTTGAAGTCTTCTTCTATCTGTTTCTATAATTTGTTCCCCAGGACCACGGGTTCCGATTCCTCCACCGGTTCTAGACCAACCCTTTATCCCGAGTAGTCTAGGCATTTCGTATTCCCTCTTTGCAAGTAGCACTTGCAGTTTACCTTCATAGGTGTTGGCGCGAAGGGCAAAAATATCCAAAATCAAGTTGGTTCTATCTACAATTTTTAATTTTAATTCTTTTTCCAAGTTTCTAAGTTGAATCCCTGTCAGCTCATCGTTGAAAATAATGGTTTCAACTTCCATATTTTTTGCGATTTCTTTAATCTCATTTACTTTTCCAGAGCCGATTAGAAATTTTGGGCTGAACTTCTCAATATTTTGAGTGACAACCCCCATCACTTCTCCACCATCTGCTTCAACAAGTTCCCTAAGTTCTTCCATGGATGAACTAAGTGAATTTGGAAGTGCTCCAAGGTCTGTGCCGACAAGTATAACTTTTTCTTTTTTCTTTAAATTTTCAATGTATTCCATAAAGTCATTATACAATAAAATTTTAATTTTATCATTTTATAGATTTTGAATTTTAAATAAAAGATGGTGAAAGTCCCCTGTTTAATACAATATTGAAAAAGACAAAAAGATTTCTAAATGCTATAATGAAGTTGGGAGGTAAGAAATGAATTTCAATTTAAACTTAGATTTTAAATTTAATTTTAAAGATTTAAAGAAAAAAGAAAAAATAAAAGTAATAATTCTATCTATACTTATACTACTTATAACTATAGGTACTATTTTTGCTACAGTTTTTTATTCAATTATAAAGAAATCTCCTCCTACCAATTTGAAAAATCTATCTTCGAGTTTTGAACAGACCTCATATATCTATGATGAAAAGGGCGAACTTTTAGAAAAAATTGATGCGAGACAGTATAGAACCATTCTATCCATAGATGAAATTCCAAAAGTCTTGCAAGATGCATTTGTATCCATAGAAGACCAAAGGTTTTATACTCACCACGGAATAGATTTAAAATCTATTGCAGGGGCGACATTAACAAATATAAAGAGTAGAAATCTAGTGCGTGGTGGTTCAACCATCACCCAACAACTGGTTAAGAATGTTTACTTAACAAATGAAAAAACTCTCACTAGAAAGATAAGAGAAGCATATCTTGCACTTCGAGTTGAATCTGTTTTATCTAAACCAGAAATTTTGGAAGGATATTTGAATAGAATAGACCTTGGACAGGGAGCCTTCGGAGTTGAAGCTGCCTCCCAATCATATTTTTCTAAACATGCAAAAGATATAAACCTTGCTCAAGCTGCCCTCTTGGCAGGAATTGCAAAATCTCCAGTTGAATATCCTCCAGTTAAGAGGCTCACTGTAGATAATTTTGACAAGGATAAGAATAAATTAGTAGGAACCACTGTAATAGACGGAATAGAATACAACATAGTTCTAAATGACAAAGCTTTTGAAAGACAGAAAATAGTTCTTAAAAAAATGTTGGACCTTGGAAAGAAAACTGAAGCAGAATATAAAGAGGCGTTAGATTTCGATATAGTTGGTTCAATCAAGCCAGGGATTAAAAAATACCACCAAATGAGCAGTTATTCCACCGATTTTATAAAGGCTCAGGCGACGAGAGAGCTTATGAAGTTATACAATGTCTCTGCAGATGAAGCTGAATACAAACTACTTACCAATGGTTACCACATCATAAGTTCCATCGACAAGTTAAAACAAAATCAGCTAGAAGATGTATACGAAAATCTAAAGACATATATAGAAAATGGCGGAGAAAGCATCGGACTTTCCATAAATATAGATGCAAACGAAAATATCATCGACTCTGCAGGAAATTTGGTGTATCTAAATCACGACAAGTATTTCGATGAAAATTTCAATTTAAAATTATCTAAGGAAGACTATTCTATTTCAAAGTCCAATGACCTTTCAATAAACAAGAATTTTTTAAGAGTAGATAAGAAAATCGACATAGTAGACACCTATAAATTCAGCGATAAATCCCTTGTAACATATAGTATTCAAGAGATAAAGGTGCCGGAGAATTCATTTAAAAATCAAAAGGATTATATCGTTATAGATCACGCATTTTTAAAAGACAATCCGACATTTTACAAAATTGTAGACGACAATCTAATAATTTCAAATGAATTTATAAATGCAGATAGAAACCCTATAACTCAGCCGGAATCTGCATCTCTTATAACCGATGTGCAAACCGGATACATTAGAGCAATCGTAGGCGGTCTTGATACAAAATCTAAAAATCAAAAAATATTTAATAGAGCTTATGACAGCACAAGAAATCCTGGAAGTCTTTTGAAACCATTCTCTGTGTACTTAGCATCTCTACTTAAAGGAGATAGACTTTCAGACGTGGTAGACGATGTGCCGATGTTTGTAGATGTAAATATGTGGCCATCAAATGAATATCCCGGCTATAAGGGACTCCTCACAAGAAGGCTTGCACTAGAAAATAATTCCAACGTGGCAGCAGTTAAAATACTTCAAGAAGTTGGATTTAAAAAATCTGTAGAAACTCTAAAACTAATCGGACTTATAAATGAAAATGATAGGTTCATAACCTCAACAGAAGATCCAAACAAAAATGACGAAACACTAGACGGACTAGGACTCGGCAACTTGCACTACGGCTTCTCACCTTTTGATATGACTAATGCGTACTTAACCGTAGCAAGACTAGGCGATTACAAGAAACCTACATCAATAATTAAAATCATAGATAGTAGTGGTGAATCCTTAATCGACAATTCAAACCCAAAAGGTAAGAGAATTTACAAAGAAACCATTGGTCATCTGCTTAGAGATGCTCTAAGAACAAATGTCACCCGTGGCGAATTAAAACCTATGGCTAGAAAGTATGACCAAGGAGCGATGATGGGTATCAATAAAGATAGAAGCGACATGTGGCTAAGTGGATTTACAAACGACTATGTAATAACTACATGGTTTGGAGCCGACTCACCAAAAATAGAAGTAAATGTAGACAAATATTATCTTATAAATTTCTACAAAGAAATAGAAAAGATTGCTCAAGATGGAGAATTGCCAGACAAATTCAAAACACCTGATGGAATAGTTAAGAAATTTATCTGTGAAAAATCTGGAAAGCTCGGTACAAAACTCTGTGAAGAAGCACAGGATGGATACTTAGAAAGTTTTGAAGCGACAAATGTGCCTACAGAATACTGCGATGGCCATGTAAAACTTCTAATCTGCAACTCTTCTGGCAGACTCGCAGGAGAATACTGTCCAAAAGAAGATGTAGAACTAAAGATACTTTTCAAAAGAAATCCACCATACAATTCAAAAGATCACGGCGGCATATACCCGGATGACTATCAATATGTGCCATCCCTTTACTGCAATGTTCATGACGAAGATTGGTACATGCACCACAAGAAAAGAGGTAGAAGATGAGAAAATTAAAAATGATATTCTTAGCATTTAAAGCAATTAAAAAACTTAGAAAAGTTCCAATGAAAAATGTAAAGAATATCTTTTTCGCAGCAAGAAGAATAAAAAAGAGAAAAAATTTATTATAAATCTCCCCTGGTGGGAGATTTTTTATTTTAGTTGAAAAAATAATTCAAAAGTGGTAAACTAAATAAGATGTTTTGCGGAAGTGCTGGAATTGGCAGACAGGCATGTTTGAGGGGCATGTGCGACTATTCGCGTAGGGGTTCAAGTCCCCTTTTCCGCACCAATTAATACCGATACGATTGTATCGGTTTTTTATTTTTTTGTTTTTAATTTATTTCATAATAAAATTTATCACCAAAAATTTATTCGAAAAAAAAGCACCTTTTCTGATGCTTTTATTTTAGGATATCAAGTATTGTGTCACAGGATTTTTTAATATCTTCATTTAAAATTTTATAAAAAATTTTGTCCTTATTTATAGAGTAATTGGCGTCATAGTATTTTATCATCAAGTCTTTAATTATAAGATCGAAGTTTTCTTCATCCACCAACTTCAAATAATTTTCGTATCTCTTTGCACTTATATATCTCTTTAAATTTTCAAGTGCCGAGATAATCTCTTCTTTTTTCTTAAGTCCATAGTCACTTAAATAGTCGGACTTAATTCGCTCTGTTCTTCTTTCAATAGTGTCCTCAATTAAAAAAACTTTATCCGTCTGAGCCATAGCCTTTATAAGTTCCGAAGGAAGATTTATGCTTCCTATGCGTGGAGACTCTCCTTCTACAAAAATAGGACCTTGTTTAAAACTTTTAAAGCTTTCAATAAGCTCCGACTCAAAGGTCTTTTGAGAAGGCTGAAATCCCATGCCTACTCCACCAAAGAGTGAGCCTCTGTGTCTTGCAAGCCCTTCAAGGTCAAGGACATTCTCTCCCCTTTTCCTTAGCTCTTTTAAAATTTCCGTCTTGCCACAGCCAGTGTAGCCTTTAAGGACCACATACTCATAATCCTTAAATGTGTCCATAAAGTTAAGGACATATTTTCTATATGACTTGTATCCATAATTTAACTTATATACATTGTGTCCCAAGGTCTTTAAAAGATTAAAAAGTGCAGTAGAGCGAAAACCTCCCCTAGAACAAAAGAGGACAACTTCATGATCTTCTTCCATTTGGGAAATACGCTTATAGTAATCCGTAAGCTTAGGCGCAAAAAACTCCACACCTTTTTCCTTTGCTCTCTTTACATCCCCTGATGCATAGAGAGTACCCACAATTTTTCTCTCCTCATTTGAAAGTATGGGCATGGATATTGCCCCTAAAATTGTTCCATCTTCAAACTCTCCTTCACTTCGTAAGTCAATAAAGATAGGATTTTTAAATTTTAAAATTTCTTTATAATCTGTTGCTTTAAACATAGATTTATTATAGTTGTTTTAAAAAAATTTTTAAAGTATTTTATTAAATGTAGAGGTGAAATTAAAAAACTTCGAGTATGCGGAGGTTGTAATGCAAAATTTCAGTCTCCTCTTTAAAATAAGCTTTAGACATATTGGAAGTATTTAAGAAAAAGGGTCTCTTGGAAACTTTTAAATAAAAAAGCACCTTATCGGTGCTTTGGCGTAAAATCTTTATCTTTTTTCTTTCTTTGATTTTTTACTCTTAGTTTCTTTTTTATTTTCTTTTTTACTTTCCTTTTTGTTATCTTTTTTGCTTTCCTTTTTCTTCGACTTTTCTTCAGAATCTTTTGATTTTGCTTTTCCCTGTCCTATTACTACTACCCTATTTTTGGGTATGTAGTGAGAGCTTAGATATTTTTCTACTTTTACTACTTCCCCATTCTTTTTATATTCTTTAAATGATGAGTAATCGTAGCCTTTGTTGCCTTGGGACTCAACTTGTACTTCTCCATCTGGAATTTGATCTGAGTACTTAGTTATGGTTTCTGGTGTTTTTTCGCTTACAAATTTAGTCACTAGGTCTATGTCGAATTCTTTGTCGCTACTGTTTCCATAAATTATAAATTCTATTTTGTCATCTACAATTTTTGAGTCTATATATATTTTATGTTTTAAGTTGTTTTTGAATTTTAAATCTTTATATCCTGGTGCCACTGCTGCGTCTGCTCCTCTTTCCACATATCCTATTGGACGGGAGTGGTTGGATCTTTCTAATATTTCTATGTCAGACCTTACAAGGGCGTTGTAGAGTGTGGTTGATACTTGGCAGATGCCTCCGCCCCAACCTCTGTCGAACTCTCCATTGACTATGACTCCTGCAGCTTTAAATCCTCCCGCTTCATTCATCTCTCCGATCGTGTCGTTGAATGATATTTCTTGTTCAGGCGCTACAAATAAATTCGATATTTTACTTGCTCCTAGTTCTATATTGAACTTTCTATTGTCTTCTGATCTGTGAAAATCCGTTATAAAACTTCCTAACACTGCGTCGATTCCATCGAAGTATTCGGATTTTACTTCTGGTAGTATAGGCAGAGCTTTTATTTCAACTGTGTCCACCTTGCCTATGGAATTTTTAATCTCTTCTTTTAGATTTGATGCGTCCAGATATCTTCCTACTACTTCTTTAGATTTTACAAATTTTCCATCTATATTTTCTACTTTTGCATTTTCTGATTTTATATATACTTTATCTACCAAGTAATTTATGGATTCTTGTACTTTTTCATCAGATATTATAGTTTTGGATTCTATATTTTTATTCGCTATTGGAAGTGAGATTATCCTGAAGAAGTTTTCGATTTTATTTTCGCTTCTTCCTACATAGAACGCTTCTTTTATTGCATCTTTGATCTCTTTGTCAAATCCAAGTTCTCCAAGCGTTCTTGAGTAAGTCAAATCTCCTAATTTAAATTCAATCTTTTTTGATTTTTTCTCATTGGTCTTTTCAGTTACTAGTTTCTCAGCTTCCTCATAGGTAAGTCCAGATACATTTATGGAGTCTACTTTTACTCCACTATATATTTTCCCAGAGTCTTTAACTGAATAGTAGTAACTAAATATTAATATGGAAAGGATTAGTACAGTTATAGTTATATATACCGCTTTTTTTACTTTATCCAGTTGCAATACTCTCTCACCTCACAAAGTCCACAATCTGGATTCCTAGCCATGCATCTTCTTCTCCCATGGAAAATTATTAGATGATGAGCCTTTGTCCACATATTTTTATCTATTCTCTTCATAAGTGCTTCTTCTGTCTTCTCTGGAGTTTTTTCATTTACGATTCCAATTCTATTTGTAACCCTAAACACATGGGTGTCAACTGCTATGGCTGGTATGCCAAAACAGTTTGACGCAACTACATTTGCAGTCTTCTTCCCTACTCCAGGAAGTTTCACAAGTTCTTCTATGGTGTTTGGAACTTCGCCACCGTATTCATCTATGATCATCTTCGATGCGCCATAGATGGATCTGGCTTTATTTCTGTAGAAGCCGCAAGTTTTTACCAGTGGTTCTATCGAAGTTGCTCCAAGTTCTTCGAATTGCTGTGGGGTATTGTACTTTTTAAATAATTCTTTAGTCACCATATTTACTCTCACATCCGTACATTGGGCAGAGAGAATGGTTGCTACCAAAAGTTCAAATGGAGTCGAATAGTTTAACTCGCACTTTGCATCTGGATATGTTTTATTTAGTATTTCTATTACTTCAGCTGTTTTTTTCTTACTTAAAATTCTCATAATACCTCCATAATTATTGTAACATATTATAATTTTTTAAAATTATGAATTTTCCATTTTGTAACAATAATTATTGGAGGTTTTTAATTTTTACCAAATTCCTGCTAAAGATTTATTTTTATTTTTTGATTTTTTTATGTGTGCCAAATTTTTCTAGATCAATTTTATTTTCTTTTAATGAATATTTTTCTAAAATATTTTTAAATAGTTCCACCCCATAGAGGATTCCTTCTTCATCTAGATCAAAGTTTTCATGGTGGTGAGGATAGGAGGTAGCGTCACAACTTGATGTGCCCACATTTATAAATGTTCCCTTAACTAAGTTTGTAAATTCTGAGAAATCCTCTGCTCCTAGAGATGGTTTGCCAGCTGTGATTACATTTTCTGTGCAGAGTATCTTCTTTGCGATGCTTTGTACTTCTTCTGTGAGTTCTTCATCATTTTGAAGTATGGATGCCGCGTTGTAGTTTTCAAACTCTGCTTCACAGTCATGGACTTCTGCAATATTTTTGGATATAAGTTCAATCTTCTTTAAGATTTTTTCTCTTATATTTTGGTCAAGTGTCCTTAGAGTTCCTTCTATATAACCGTCATTTGCGATGATGTTATAAGCTGTGCCTGCGTTTAATTTACCTAATGTAAGCACGACGCTATCTAGTGGACTTACCCTTCTTGAAACTATATTTTGTAGTTCAACGGCTATGGATGCTGCTGCAAGAAGAGCATCCTTTCCAAGGTCTGGTCTAGATCCATGAGCACTTTCTCCTTTGACATGGATTTTAAATATATCGCAAGAGGCATTTATCGCTCCTGGAACTACGGCAACTTTACCAACAGGTAGGGAACTTGCAACATGAATTCCAAAAGTGTAGTCCACATCTTTTAGATGACCAGCTTTTACAAATTCTTTTGCTCCTCTACCTATCTCTTCTGCTGCTTGAAAACATAGTTTAACTGTTCCTTTTATTTCATCTTTTCTTTTTGCAATAATATTAGCAGTTGCAAGAAGTCCCGCCACATGGGCGTCATGTCCACATCCGTGGGACACACCTTCGTTTATAGATCTATAATCTTTTTCAATTTTATCTTGAAGAGGAAGGGCATCCATATCTGCTCTTAAGAATACTGTTGGACCTTCATGCTTTCCTTTTATGGTTGCCAAAATTCCAGTCTCTCCGACATTTACATATTCGATGCCTAGCTTATCTAGTTCACCTTTTATATATGCAGATGTCTTATATTCTTTTAGTGATACTTCCGGATTTTTGTGAAGATATCTTCTCGTTTCTACTACATAGTCTTTTAAATCTAAAACTTCTTTTGAAATCATCTTTTTTCCTCCAGTTTATTATTTCCAAGCTGCTATTGAAGATCCTTTACTTTCTTTTTTGATTACTTCTTCAGTGTCGTCAGATTGGTATGCTGCTACTATTTTCTTAAATATTTCGTTGTCCTTATCTTCTGGTCTTGCTGCTATGATATTTATAAATGGTTTTGAATTTTCATCTACAGGTTCTAATAGAACTGCATCTTCTGATGGTGAATATCCAGCATCTGTTGCAACACCGTTGTTAATACATGCTGCTGCTACGTCATCTAGTGCTCTTGCGGTTTGAGATGCATCCATTGGTATTATTTCTAGATTCTTTGAATTTTCTATAATATTTTTAGGTGTTACTGGATCTCCAGGTTTACCATCAACTTTTATAAGTCCTGCAGTTTGAAGTAAGAATATTGCTCTTGCTTGATTTGAAACGTCATCTGGAATTGCAATCTTGTCTCCTTCTTTTAGTTCGCTTACATCTTTTATTTTGTTTGAATAGATTCCAAGTGGTGCAAGCACTGTGTCTCCTATGGAAACTATGTTTGATTTCTTATCTTCGTTGAAGTGATCTAGGAAGTTTTGATGTTGGAATGAATTTAGGTCGATATCTCCTGCTAGAAGTGCTACGTTTGGTTGATTGTAGTCTGTGAATTCTACTAGTTCTACCTTTATTCCTTCTTTTTCAAGTTTTTTAATTACGAAATTCCAAGTGTCTGATTTAGTTCCTACTACACCTATTTTAACTGGACGATCTATTCCTACTTTTTCATCTACTTTCTTTGCTGTGTCCTTTGAACCACATGCTGTTAATACTACTGCTAATGCTGCTACTGCTAAAAATTTAATTGTTTTTCTCATTTTAATACCTCATCTTTCTAATTTTTTGATTGCTAAATTTGATATTCCTTGTACAAAATACACAAGTATTAGTATAAGAACCATCGATACTATTACTACGTCGTCTTGAAATCTATTGTAACCGGTTGCTATTGCAAGCTTACCTAAGTCTTGCGCTCCGATAGCTCCTGCCATCGCGCTAAGCCCGATTAATGAAATCATGGTAAGAGCAGAAACTCTTACTAAATTTTGAAGTCCTTCTCTTAAATAGACTCTGGTGATCACATTAAAAGGACTATCTCCCATTGAAACTGCCGCTTCTATAAGACCTTTGTCTATAGAAGATAGAGCTGATTCCACTTGTTTTGCATAGAATGGAAATGCTCCAAAGAAAAGTGGAACAATCGCTGCTGTCGCTCCGATCCTCGTGCCGACAATGGCACTTGTAAGTGGAGCAACCACTGCCAAAATAATTATAAATGGCACCGCACGAAGTAGGTTTATAAATTTATCTAGTATTGAATTTAAAACCTTGTTTTCAAGTATTCCGCCTTCCTTCGTAGTTACAAGCACTATTCCAAGTGCTAGTCCTACTATACCTGCAAATATCGAAGTAAAAAATACCATATAAATTGTTTCTAATGTTGCAGGTAAAAAATCACCTTTAATCGCTATCGCATTCTTAAAAAATTCACTCATTTTCTTCCTCCAGTTTAAGTTCAGTTACCCTAATATTTTTTTCCCTCATATATTCGAAGGATTTTAAAATATTTTTACAATCTCCCTTTAATATCACTATCAAAACTCCAAGTGGTGTATCCTGTATAAATTCTACATTTCCCCAAAGGATCGAAGTGACCACGTCAAACTTTTTGTAAAGCTCAAGTATTATAGGTTCCAATGTGGAATCTCCTGTATAATCTAGTCTTACTAGTTTTGAATTGTCCGTCACTACAACGTCCTTGTTGTTCTTTAGAGTTTCTAATACTTCTTCTGATTGGATGGTGCTTTCAATAAATTCTCTTGTAAGTCTGTGTTCTGGGTTTGAAAATATTTCTAACACGCTCTTGCTCTCTACAATATTTCCATCTTCCATCACTGCACACTTGGTACAAATAGATTTAACCACTTGCATTTCGTGGGTTATGATTACGATTGTCAGTCCAAGTTCTTCGTTAAGTCTCTTTAGAAGTTTTAAAATTTGAGAAGTGTTTTGTGGATCTAGCGCTGAAGTAGATTCATCACAAAGAAGTATGTCTGGATCATTTGCAAGGGCTCTTGCTATTGCCACCCTCTGTCTTTGACCACCTGAGAGTTTGCTAGGGTACTCATCCCTCTTTTCATAGATGTCAACTAATTTCAAAAGCGATTCTACTTTTTTAATTCTCTCACTCTCTTTTAATTTCGAATGTTTTAAAGGATAGTATACATTTTCAAATATTGTTCTTGTTGAGAACAGATTAAAATGTTGAAAAATCATTCCTATCTTCATTCTCTTTTTTCTAAGTTCTTTTTCTGATAATTTTGTTATATCCTCTCCCTTTATATATATTTCTCCAGAATCTGGTCTGGTAAGAAGATTTATACATCTTACCAAGGTTGATTTTCCAGCTCCAGAGTAACCAACAATTCCAAATATCTCTTTTTCTTTTATATCAAGAGATGCATTCCTAAGTGCGTGTACCACTTTGTTTTTATTTTCAAATGCTACACTTACATTTTTAATTTCTATCATTTTGCCTCCTGTAAAATAAAAAAACGCCCTTTCCATCCGTTAGGATAAAAAGGGCGAAATAATCCGCGTTACCACCTTAATTGCATTACAATAATAAATAATAATGCCACTTCATGTACCATCATACACTAACTCTGTAACGGGAGTTCCCGTGTGATTCTAAATATCGAACCACCCCATCAAGGATCATGTTCAAAAGATCTCATCTCGCCACTCTCACCAAAATGTAGCTTCTCTGTAAAGACTAAAATTCTTTTTACTCTTCCTGTCTTGTAGTTTTTAAGTTTGTTTTTTAAGTTCGTTTTTTGAACTTGTTTTTTATTGTACGGGCTATTTAAAATTTTGTCAACACTATTTTTAAAAATTTTTTTAAATTTATTTTTAGTGTCTAAAATGTCTGATATGAGTAAAGACTACTGACATATCATGAGCATCTGCAAATTCAATGACTTCAGGGTCTTTTACAGATCCACCTGGCTCAATTATAGCCTTGATACCATATTTATTTAAAAGTTCCATGGTATCTCTAAAGAAGAATCCATCAGATGCAAATACTGCTCCTTCAATCTTATCTCCTGCTCTTTCAAGAGCTTCTTCAACTGCCCAAGATCTCTTGGTTTGACCTTGACCAATTCCAAGTGTTCCACCATTTTTAGCTACAACAACAGAGTTTGATGCACTTGCTTTAACAGCAGTCCAAGCAAATCTAAGTTCCTTCATTTCTTCTTCTGTAGGTTTTCTCTTAGTCACTACTTCAAGTTTATCTTCATCTAAATCCACATTATCATACTCTTGAACGATAAGTCCATTTAAAACTTCTTTAACAGACATCTTTATTTCAAAATCGTTGATTCTTGGCATTTCTATAAGTCTGATATTTTTCTTCTTAGCTAAAAGTTCGTAGGCATCTTTTGCAAATGATGGTGCCACTACGATTTCTAGGAAGATTTTTGAAAGCATCTCTGCAGTTTCTAGATCTACTTCTCTATTTAGAGCGATGATTCCCCCGAATATACTTTCGTCGTCACAATCGTACGCTTTTCTAAATGCTTCTGCTAAAGTATCCCCAGTTCCCATTCCGCATGGGTTGGTGTGCTTAACTGCAATTGCAGTTGGAATATCTCCGAAGTTTTTAAGAGCTTTTATAGCTCCGTACATATCGTTTAGATTGTTGTAGGAAATTTGTTTTCCATGGAGAACTTTATATTCAACTTTGTCTATATTTTCTTCTTCATAGAAAGCTGCCTTTTGATGTGGGTTTTCTCCATATCTTAGGACTTCTTTCAAAACATACTTAGGTTCAAGTATCTTTTCAAACTCTTCTTTTTCGCCGAATGAATTGAAGTATCCAGCGATTAGACTGTCGTATCTTGCAGTTAGATTAAAAGCTTCCTTTGCAAGGGAGAATCTAAATTCTTCGTCGCAGTTATTTTCTTTTAATCTCTTAAGTACTTCGTCGTATTGATTTCTATTGGTTACGATTAGTACGTCTTTGTAATTTTTTGCAGCGGATCTAATCATAGATGGTCCACCGATATCTATATTTTCAATCATTTCATCGTGAGAAGCGCCTCTCTTTAGGCATTCTTCAAATGGATATAGTGAGTTTACAACTATATCTATGGATGTGATGTTATGTTCATTTACAGTCTTTACATGTTCTTCATTGTCTCTCTTATAGAGGATTGCTCCATGGATAAGAGGGTTTAAAGTCTTAACTCTTCCGTTTAAAATTTCTGGAAATTTTGTAACTTCATCAATTTCTATTACTTTTAAACCGCTATCTTTTAATTTTTTGTATGTTCCACCTGTACTTACTATTTCGTAGCCAAGTTTTTCAAGCTCGGTTGCAAATTCTACGATTCCTTCTTTGTCATATACTGAAATTAGTGCACGCATCAATTATTACTCCTTATTTTTACTCTATTTCCTACTACTTCTAGCTTTCCATGGGCGAATAATTTTATGGATTCTGGTAGAATTTTATGTTCTTCCTTTAATATTTCTTGTTGTAATCTATCCGCATCATAGGAAAAATCTACATCCACTACCTTTTGCAAGATAATTGGACCTGCATCCGCCATTTTATTTACAAAATGAGTGGTGCAACCACTTACCTTCACGCCTCTTTCGATGGCAGCTTCATGGACTTTTATTCCATAGTAGCCCATGCCACAAAAAGATGGTATTAGTGATGGATGTATATTTATAATTCTATTTGGAAATTCGTCTATTATGCTTTCTGGAATTATCTTTAAATATCCAGCCAAGACTACTAAATCTATTTCGTATTCTTTTAATTTTTTAAGTACTTCTTCATTGTCTTTAATGCAGAAGTGGTCTATGTTTTCTAACTCTGCCCGTTTTAGTCCATATGCCTTTTCTCTATTTGAGATTACAAGTACAACTTCAGCTCCAAAATCTCTATCGTTTTTTGAAGCATCTATTATTGCTTGAAGATTGGAGCCTGAACCAGAAACTAGGACAGCTACTTTAATATTTGAGTTCAATTTCATCGCCATCTACAACTTTTCCAATTTCGTAGATAGAGTCGTAATCTTTAAAATGGTCAAGCACCTTTTCTCTATCAGATTCTTTAACTACAAATACCATTCCAAGACCCATATTAAATGTGCTATACATTTCTCTTAGTTCAAGATTTCCCCATTTCTTTAAAAGTTCAAAGATATATGGAATCTTTACTTCTCTTACATCTATCATTGCTGTAAGACCTTTTGGCATCATTCTAGGTATGTTTTCATAGTATCCACCACCAGTTATATGGCAAGCGCCTTTGACATCAACTTTTGCCATTAGGTCTAACATTTCTCTTACATAGATTCTAGTAGGTGTTAGAAGTGTCTCCCCAAGAGATTTTTCTAAACCTTCTACCTTATCTGTTAATTCATGTCCTGATCTTTCAGAAACTATCTTTCTAACTAATGAATATCCATTTGAATGTATTCCAGAAGATGAAAGGCCAAATATTATATCTCCCTTTTCGATTGTAGAACCATCGATGATTTTATCTTTATCTACGATTCCAACAGCAAATCCAGCTAAATCATAGTCCTCTCCATGATAAACTCCTGGCATCTCTGCAGTTTCTCCACCGATTAGTGCCATATTTGAAATCTTACAGCCTTCTGTCACACCTTTTACAATTTCTGCCATTCTATGAGGTTCAAGCTTTGCAGTTCCAATATAATCCAAGAAAAATAATGGTTTTGCACCTTGGCAAAGTATATCATTCACACACATAGCAACACAGTCTATCCCAACTGTGTCATTAATATCCATGCTTTGAGCAATGATAACCTTGGTACCTACCCCATCTGTTCCAGAAACTAGTACCGGATTTTTATAGTCCATACTTTCTAGACTGAATAGTCCAGAAAATCCACCTATTGATGATAGAACTTCCTTACCATGGGTTGCTTCTACCATACCTTTTATAAGTTTTACTTCCTTTGCTCCAGCTTCAACATCTACGCCAGAATCTTTGTAATTAATTGACATCTTCATCTCCTTCTTCAAATGGATCATATCCACCAAAACATCTTTCATAGAACTTACCATTGCCACAGGCTTTGTTGAGTCCGTCTAGACTTAAGTAAGCAAGGGAATCTGCTCCTATATATTCGCGTATATCTTCTACAGTTTTTCCATTTGCTATCAATTTTTCTGGGCTTGGTACATCGAATGTAAGAGATTCTGATCTAATAACTGGTGGACTTGCGATCCTAACATGAATTTCTTTTGCTCCAGAATCTTTTAATATTTCGATGACATGTTTTATAGTGTTACCCCTTACTATTGAGTCATCAACAAGGACAACTCTCTTACCATCAATAAGTGATCTAATAGGCGATAATTTCATCTTCACGCCTTTTTTTCTCATTTCATCTGATGGAAGTATAAATGTCCTTCCAATATATCTATTTCTAACTATTGCCTTTTCGTAACTTATTCCTGAAGCTCTCGCAAATCCAAGTGCTGAAATCATACCAGAGTCTGGTGATCCCACTACAATATCAGCTTCTACTGGAGCTTCTTCGAAGAGTTCCATGCCCATTTTTATTCTTGATCTATATACACTCGTTCCATTTATAAATGAATCTGGTCTTGCTGTGTACACGAAGTCAAAAACGCATGGAGTCGCTGTGAAGTTTCCCGCTCTTAGTGATTTCACTTCGTCCTTTGTAACTACTACTATTTCTCCAGGTTGAAGATCTCTTACTACTTCTGCATCTGAACCTGTGATTCCGCAAGTTTCTGTTGAGAATATTATTTCTGAATCAACCTTACCCATTGAAAGTGGTTTTATTCCATGGGGATCTCTTATAGCAATCATCATGTCTTTTTTTGCAAAGATAATTGAATATGCTCCCTTTAGGTTTAGAATATATTCTGGAATTTTTTCGATTGGTCCGTTTAAAACTCCAGCTATCTCTTCCACATCTCTATCGTCTAAGAATTTACCATCTACTGCGATTATTACTTGGTCCTTGCCATCTGGATAGTATTGCCAAGGCATAGGTAGGGTAGTTATATCATCGTCAGAGTATTCGTATTTAACGTGACCGATTCCTGCGTATCCTCCGATACTATTCTTGTTGTCATGTTTAATATTGTCGGATACTAATCCTCTTCCCTTAATCTCAGATATCTTTTCATTTTCGATTAGACAGATGCCCATAGCCTCTTGCCCTCTGTGTTGAAGGGCATAGAGACCGGCATAAATTCTTAAAAATACATTTTTATTTTTTCTTTGAGAAAAAACTCCAAATATTGCGCTCAAATTTTAATCCTCGTAAACATATTCAGTTTCTTTAATCTTTTTTTCCATATCTAGTTTCATTTGTTTAAGTTTGTTTCTTAAATTTTCATCTGAAACTGCTAGGATTTCTGCAGCTAGTATAGCAGCATTTTCTCCGCCATTTATAGCAACTGTTGCTACTGGTACTCCACTTGGCATTTCTACTGTGGATAGTAGTGCTTCAAGTCCACCTAAAGTAGAGCTTTTAACTGGGATTCCAATTACAGGTCTTGTGGTCATGGCAGCAATAACTCCGCTTAGATGAGCAGCTTTTCCTGCGATTCCTATAAATACCTTTGATTCTTCTTCTGCAGATTTTACATATTCTTCAAGAAGTTTGGTAGCTCTGTGGGCAGAGATTACTTTAACTTCTGTTTCTATATCAAATGATTTTAATTTCTTAACTACTTTGTCAGCTATTTCTTTGTCAGAAATAGAACCCATAATAACTGAAACTCTCATTCTTTCTCCGTTCTTTTAATAAATTAAATACCTAGATATTTAGAAAGTTCAAGTGGTTCGATGTACTTGCCATCTTTGTATGCTCTCATGTTTCCACCACTTACTTCGTCAATTAAAATTATTTCTCCGTTTTCTTTTCTTCTTCCGTATTCAAGTTTGATGTCATAAAGTTTAAGTCCTTTTTCTTCAAGAATGTCTCTTATGATCTTCGCATTTTCTAGATTTTGTCTTACGATTTCGTCATATTCTTCTGCTGTTAAGATGTTTAGATCTACAAGTCCTTCTTTTGTGATTAGTGGGTCATTTCTATCATCATCTTTTAATGTTATTTCTGTGTATCCTGGAAGTGATGCTCCTTCTTCGATGTAGCTTCCGTATCTTCTTATAAATGATCCTACTGCTACAAATCTAGTGATAACTTCAAGTCCTTTTCCAAAGATAGTTATAGGTTCAACTTCCATTAAGTTGTTTTCTAAATCTGAGTCAACATAGTGGCTTTTTACATTTTTTTCACGAAGTTTTTCAAAGAAGAATTTGGAAACTTTTAGGCATTCGCTGCCTGCTCCTTCGATAGATCCGGCTACTTCATTTCCGCCTGTATCAAATACACCATCTGTGCCAGTCATGGTATCTTTGAATTTTAAAAATATCTTTCCATCTTCTGATTCTAGAACGTTTTTTGTCTTACCTTCGTAAATTGTTTTCATAATACACTCCTTAAAATTTTTCATTAAAAGAGCCCAGAAAGATAGGTCAGCGAAACCTATCCTCCTGGGCTTTTGTCCCTTCGGTGTAGTGCATAGCACTGTGCCGCTTGGTCCTTTACATAGTACGGATCCCTAGGCACTCTTTCGCTCAAATTTCTTGAGCACTTTCTAATGCAATAATACCAATAAGAAATTACCATGTCAATAGAATTTTTCACCAGATGTAAAAAATAATTTCTTAAAATTTTTATTACAAAAAAAGAGACATAAAGTCTCTTTAATTACATAGTAAATGTAGCTATTTTAAGCATACCTTCAGCTTCTTCTAATTTTATATTCCAAGTAGATTTTCTTCCCATAGCTTTCATAAGCTCTTCGAAGTAATACATTATTACACCACAGTCAACTAGTGTCTTAGTTTTGTCGTATTTTTCTTCCATGAAAAGTTCCATCGCAGATTCTTTTATTAAAAATCTCCATGGTTGTAAATTCATGTAGTTAGGCGCATACCTAATTGTAGACATAATATTTAAAATTCCGTATTGTTCCAAATCTTCTGCTGTTGCAGGATGGTTGAAATCTTCTACGAAAACTATTTCTGATACAGGTTTTCTTTCGCTTTGAGTCTTAGGATCGAAAAGTTTTCTAGCTTTTGGATATCCAAATGCGATTAGGTAAGAGATGTGAGCTCCTTCTTCTCCAAAAACAGATTTTGAAGTTGCATCATCTACATTATCTACTGTGATCCAGCATGTTGATAGACCTAGTCTTATAAGTTCTGTATTTATCTTTTCAAGATAGTATCCAGTCTTTAGTCTATCTTCATCAGTACTTCCTTTTACAGAAAGACCGATATAGTGTGGAGCAACGATCATTGTGTTATTGTATCCAGCCTTGCCTTCTAATCCCTTAGCGATGATCTTTCCATTTTCAAAAAGAATGTAATTTTCTTCTTCTGAATTTTTGATTATTGATTTTACTTTGTCTAAAGTTGCGCTGTCAGCTGATTTGTCTGTGAAGTTTCTAACTGATTTTCTCTTTTCTAAAAAGTTTGTAAGTAACATATTAACCTCCGATAAAGATTCTGATTTTCTCATATAGAATTAAGTATAGTATCCAAGCTACGAATGCTCCTGCCACCGTGTCCGTTGGATAGTGAACTCCGAGATACACCCTTGAAATCGCCATAAGGACTGCAAAGATTAGAAATATATATAGATACTGTGGAAATATGCTTTTAAGTACAAAAAATATTGTAAAAGCTGCGTTGGTATGGCCAGATGGAAATGAATAGTCATTTAGATCTATTCCCAAAGTATTTATAAATTCATCTACCCAGTAGGGTCTCGGTCTCTTCCTTATGATCTTTATTATATGGACCACGATTCCGTTTATAATGAGCATTGACCCAAGCTGAAGTCCCATATTTCTCGTAGTAGAAATAAGTATTAGTAGAGCCGTCATTATCGTTAGAAATACTGGACCACATATGTTTGTAAAATTTTTAAAGAAAATGTCCAAGAAGGAACATTTAATCTTCTTGTTAAGCATCTCTATAATAAGAGAATCGAACTTTTTTATAAATTTACCCATTACTTTTATTATAATACAGAAAAGAAATGATTTAAAGGAATTTTACGATACTTTAGTTATTATATTAAATTTATGCTTTTCTAAAAATTCATGTCTTCTAAAATAAAAAAACCAAAGATAAATTTACCTTTGGTTTATATTTTATATTATAGAATTTCTTTTTTAATTATTTTTAAATTTTCATCTAGTGTATATACGATTGGCTCTCCTGTCGCGATTTCAACAGAAGTTATCTCTTCGTCGGAGATATTTTCAATGTATTTTGTGATGGATCTTAAACTATTGCCGTGGGCTGCCACTAGCACATTTTTGCCAGCGATTAAGCTTGGTCCAATCTCATCCATAAAAAATGGCAATGTTCTCTCCAAAGTTAGCTTTAGACTTTCTCCATCTGGGATTACATCTTGTGGAAAATCTCTGTATTTTTTATCCCTGTGAGCTGAATTTTCATCGTCTTTGTCCATAAGTGGCGGTGCTATATCAAAAGACCTTCTCCAGATATGCACTTGTTCGTCTCCGTATTTTTCTGCAGTTTCTTTTTTATTTAATCCTTGTAGTGCACCGTAATGTCTTTCGTTTAATCTCCAGGTTTTAACAGTTTCTATATAGAGACTATCCATCTCTTCAAGAGCGATATTTAATGTCTTTATGGCTCTCTTTAAGTATGAAGTGTAGGCGATGTCGAATTCGATGCCAGCTTCTTTTAATTTTCTTCCAGCAGATTTTGCTTCTTCTACTCCTTTTTCAGAAAGATCTACATCCTTCCATCCAGTGAATAGATTTAGTTTGTTCCACTCGCTTTGTCCATGTCTTAATAATACTAACTTCATTTTGACCTCCAAAATATTCTAGTTTCATTTTGACATATTAAAATAGCCTTGTCAAAGTTAGTCTGTTAAAATCTTTTCCCAATTATAAAATTTATTTAGATTTTCTACATAGGTTCTGTATTCGTCTTTGTTTTGTGCGTGTACTACCGCTTCAAATATAGCTTGTAAGTAGCTAGACATAAAGATATGTAGTTCTTCTTCTGATATTTCATGTGCTTCTTCCATTGAAGATAGGTATTTATAAGCAACATCTGACATAGATTTAGCTACATTATGGAAAAATTCCGCGTACTTTGTGCCTTCTGCAGCATTTAATAAAAGAATAATATTATCTCTGTGTTCAAAAAAGTTAAGAAGTGTGTCCTCGTCTTGTTTTCCTTTCAAAACTTTTCTTATAAAGGTTGGCACATCATCGTTTGGAGATGAAACCAAATTCTTAACTGAGAGTACTGACGGAGATACGATAGTTTCGAAGAGATCGGTCTTTGATTTAAATCTTCTATAAAATGCTCCAGTAGTTATATTTGATTTTTTACAAATTTCTTGTAAAGATGCTTTTTCAAATCCATTTTCAAGAAATTCATTCTTTCCACATTCTATTATAGATTCAGTTATTTCGTCTTTCATACCATTCTCCTCTCAACATATTCTTCTATTTAATATAGTATCATATTGAGAATTAAAGTCAATAGGAAACGATAATCTATTTATCGACAAATTTTTTAAATATTTTCCTGCTGTTATTATCTTTTAAATTTAATTCTTCATATCCGATTTTTATAAGTATTTCTTCTAAAAATTTATCTCTATTATTTTCTTTTGTTTCAATCTTTAAAATATCGAGTTTCTTATCTGAAGTTAACTGTTCTACAAATGAAATCATAAGTTCCACTGATTTTACAGATTTATCTAATATTTCTACTTCTGAGAGTAGTAGATAATCTTCAGCTTCATTTCTTGTAAAATTATTTTCTAAAGCCTCTTTTACTTTTGTAAGTTTAAACCTTCCTAGGACATCTTCATCTTTTTTAAATAGAAATTTATTTTTTGCATCGCCTTTTTCTATTGAATATCCTAGATCTACTTTCACTTCTTCTTTTATCTCTATCGAATCTTCTTTTACTTTAGAGTTGTAGGCATATATTTCTACACCTTCACCGATTGAATTTAAGAGCTCCTTTGACCATTCCGGATCCGTTGCAATATTTGCGGTGAAGTAGTCCATGTCTTCAAAAAGTACCACTATGACAAGGACAGCAATCTTTCCTTCTCTTTTCGCATGAGAGAGCTCTTTTAGATGTTTTCTTCCCCTTTGTGTCGGTGAGCCCGGAAACATAGCAATATTATTTCTCTTTAAATTTACAGATTTTACTTCTATAAATCCTTCTTTTCCATCTTCTGTCGTAAATCCCATGTCAAATCTAGAATGAGAAAATTTAACTTCCTTCTTCAAATCTTTTATCTTTAAATTGCTTAGGATTTCTCCATTTACTATGGAGTTATAGACCAAATCATTGGCAACTGTGGAGACAATATTTAAAATCTCTCCATTTTTAACAATGGATGTAATTGTGTAGGGAGTTTTTCTATTTTTATTTGTAGCTTCCTCCAAGTAGCAGGTCGCTCCTGGAATCAAAAGTTCTCTAAGTCTTGCAGTGGTCGGAAGATGGGCAAGCTTAATCTCTCCATCTACTTCCACTTCCGCCGCAAAACGATTTAGTTTTCTTATAAATTTAGCCTTTACAATACTTTTATACTTCATTAAACTTTCTTCTTTCTCCCATGTTCTGTCTAGAAATTTCGAGTAAGCCTAGTTTCGTAAATCCGTGGATACTAAGTTTTAGATTCATGGTGCTATTTAATTTTTTTGCAAAGTTTAGAATCTTTTCCCTATCTTTTTGGTCCTTCATATTTATAAAATCAACAATGATTATTCCGGAGATATTTCTAAGTTTTAATTGCCACATAATTTCTTCTATGGCTTCTCTATTGGTTGATAAGGCTAAATTTTTCATGCTAGTATCCCAGTTTTTATCAGAATTTACATCTATGACTGTTAAGGCTGTGGTGTCTTCTATTATGATATTTCCGCCAGATTTCAGTTCAACTTTTTCTTCAAATAATTTTAAATAGTCGAGATAAATCTTCGAATACTTGATTTCAAAATTCTTGTCGTATTCGATTTTGTAATTATTTTTATATTTTTTGTAGATTTCTCTGTCGTTGGTTATGATGTCTTCGTCGTTGCGACCTACCACTTCCTCCACCACATCTCTTCTGTACAAAAGTCTAGGTGCAGGTTCAAAATCTTTTTCATAACCTACCATATTGTAGATGGAGTTTAATTTTTCATATTCATTTAAAAGTTCTTCTTCTGTGGCAGATTTAGCTTCCGTTCTAAAGAGCACTCCTTCAAAACTATATTTCTTTAAATCTTCTACTTCTTCTTTGGATAATTTCTTAGAAAATTTATTTTCTCCTCCTATTTTAACCATGTACCTTCCCGGAATAGTGAAGTCCACCACCGCCTTTGGAAATTTATCCTCTGTCATTTTACTTATCTGTAGGAGAGTCTTATCACCTATATTTAAAGGACCAGAGTCACTCTTCTTGAGATAGACCTTGGTCCTTCCAATATCCACGAAGTAGGCTTCTAGGGACGAATTGTATTCCACTACCCTTCCCAAATAAATATTATCTAGGATATTTTTCTCTCCAAATTCAAATATTTCTTCGAGCCTATCTCTATATATAAAAATTTGTTCAGATTTTGAGTCAATATAAATCAAAATAAAATCCCCTCTTCTCTAAAACTGAAGTACTTTCCTCTTCCGATTACAATATGATCCACAAGTTCTATATTTAAAATATCTCCAGCTTTTAAAAGTATGTTTGTGATATCTCTATCCTTTTGGGAAGGAACAGGATCTCCCGACGGATGATTGTGGCTTATGATTATTGAATGGGCATTTACTTCGATAGCTTCTCTAAATACTTCTCTTGGATGGACCACGGTCGCATCCAATGTTCCTTTAGAAATTTCGCTAGATTTTATGAGGCATTTCTTCGTATCAAGTGAAAGCACGCGGAATGATTCGTATGGAAGATGGCTCATCTGTGGGCTTAGAAATTCATATATTGCCATTGGATTATTTAGAAGGAGTTTTTCAAATTTAGAAACTGTAGATATTCGTCTTGCTAGTTCAAGAGCTGCAGATACCATGGCAGCTTTACTCGGTCCAAACCCCTTAATCTTCATGATATCCGATGGACGAAGTTTTGTAAGCTCACCGATTCCACCGTAGGCATTTAAAAGTTTTTGACAAAGTTCAACAGCAGTTTCTTCTTTCGTGCCCGTCCTAATTATAAGGGCGATTAACTCTGCATTTGAAAGAGATGATTCTCCTTCCGCAAATAGTTTTTCCTGTGGACGATCTTCTATTGGAAGATCCTTGATGGTTTTCTTAGCCACATCAATCTTTTCAATTTTTTCTAAATTTTTTAAACTCTCATTAAATTCCATTTAATCTTCCCTCATCTATCTTTTTGATTACAGATTTAACTTCTTCTAGTGGTAGCCCAACTATATTTAGAAAACTTCCTTCGTAGTGAGAAACTAAGACTTTGCCTATTCCTTGAATGCCATAGGAGCCTGCCTTGTCCACGTATTCACCGGTATTTAAATATTCATCGATATCAGAGTCACTTAAATCTTTAAAAGTAACAGAACTTGAAACGTAGTCAGTATACTTTATTTTTCTATCCAAATTTATAATTGCAAATGCAGTTATGACTCTATGTTCCCTGCCAGAAAGAGACTTCAAAGTTTTAAAAGCATCTTCCCTATCCTTTGGCTTACCGAGAACTTTGTCATCTAGTACCACTATTGTATCTGCGGACAAAATAGTTTCATTTTTATAATCCTCTGCAACTGACGCAGCTTTTTCAAAGGCAAGAGAAATACAATTGGAAATTGGATCTTCTACAAATCCAATCTTCTCTTCAATCTGTGGTTTCACAGTTTCGATTTCAAACTCATTTTTTAAAATTTCTATTCTTCTTGGCGAAGTGGAGGCCAGTATTAATTTCTCCATTTTATCTCCTTATGTTTTGAAACATTTTTTGAAATATAGTAACTTGCAAGACCTACAAAATAACCAGTAAATATCCCCATCAAAAGTAAGTATGGAAGATATGAAATAAGTGTCTTGCTCTTTAAAATAAATATCGCCGCTACAATCTGACCGAAATTGTGAAATGCAGATCCGATTTCAGAAACTCCGATTGGACTTAGGTACTTTCTAAGATATTTGTGGGAGAGAATCATTGCTATGGATGAAAACAGTGCCCCATTTGCAGAAAATATAAATGCACTTACTGCACCAGTTACAAGCATGAGCACGATGGATTTGAAAATCATAATTAAAAATCCTTCTCTGTAACCTAGCGTATATATAGCTACCAAAACCACCATGTTTGATAGTCCAAGTTTCGCCCCTGGTACCGGAATAGGAAGTGGAATTTGTGATTCAAATGTTCCGAGCACTATTCCTAGCGCCACTAAAAGTGATATGAATAATAATCTTTTTGTCTCTTTCAATGTAATAACACATCCAATCCGTCTTCTCCAGGCTCAATCTCAATCACCAATCTATTTGGAAGACATACTATTGACTCTCCCTTAGAAGTGATCTCGCCCATCTTCATACATAGTTTGTCCTTGCAATCTGATTCAACCATCTTAACTCCATGCTTTGTAAACATAATTTCATTGTCCCCAAACTCAGTGTGAATATGCTCAACCTTGCCTTCCATATTGCCATCCACCTTGATGGTTTTTACAACCTTTCCATTTACCTTTATGTTTATTGTAGAACCTTCAACGAAAGCTCCCTTTCTAGTTGAAAATAATATTACAAAAGCGATTAAAACGATGGATATGATTACGATTAAATCTCCAATTTTAAAAACTTTTTCTTTAAATAATGATTCTTTCATAAGTACATTTTAACATAGATTTATTTTAAGTAGCAAAATTATAAAAACAAATATCAAATTGGGTATAATAACAAAGAATAAACAGGATTTAGGAGGAATTGGATGATAAAATATTATATAAAAGATCACATAGCAGTGGTGACTCTATCTAGAGAAGGAGGTCTAAACGCCCTTTCATCACAGATGCTCGAAGATCTTTTGAAAATTTATAGAGATTTAGAAAATAATGACGATGTAAAGATTGTCGTTTTAAATTCAGATAGAAGAGATTTCTGCGCAGGAGGAGATTTAAAGGAAGTATATGAATCTTTTTCAAAGTGCAAGGACAGAAAATGTCTTATGAGTTATTTTACAAAGGAGTACGACCTAGATCTATTTCTAGCAACTACCAAGAAACCAACCATCACATTTTGGACTGGAGTTTCCATGGGTGGCGGTGTAGGACTTTCAATGCATTCAGAAATAATAATTGCAGATGAAACAGTGAGATTTGCTATGCCAGAGACAAAACTTGGAATCGTCCCAGATGTAGGAGTCGGAACTGTTCTTTCTAAGATTGATAGACCGACTGCAAACTATATAACCCTAAACTCAAAGATTATTTCTGCCTCTGACATAAAACATCTTGGAATAGTCGACTACCTTGTAGAAAAAAATAATAAAGATGAACTATTGGAGGAACTTTTCAAATTAGGAAGGGAGAATAAATCCACAGAAAATATAATAACAGCTTTTAAAGATGTGCTAAAAGATTACGACCTTCCAACTAAAAAGACAGATCTCTCCTTCAACGAAGAAAATATAAAGAAGTACTACGACAAGGATACGGTCTTTGAAATAGTAAGTGCACTTAAAGAAAATAAAGATGATGAGTTTGCTAATGCATGTCTAGAAGAACTTGAGATGGTGTGTCCATATAGCATGGTGCTACAATTTGAAAAGCTAAAGGCTGGAGAAAATTGGGACAGAGTCGAAACTCTTAAGAGAGATTGGATGTATATCTTGGACTCTAGTTTGAGGGGCGACTTTGAAGAAGGCATCCGCTCAGTCTTAATTGACAAGGACAATAATCCAAATTGGAAGCATAAAACTTTGGAAGATGTGGATATGAATGAAATTCACCACGTACTTCACGAAAGAGAAACTAAGTATAATTAAAATAATCCCCTTAAATTAAGGGGATTTTATTTGCAAATTTTTATTTAACTAGATGTTTTAAATATCCATAGCCTTCTTTGTCCATTTCTTCCAATGGAACAAATCTTAATGCTGCACTGTTTATGCAAAATCTTAAACCACCAGATTCTTTAGGTCCGTCTTCGAATACATGTCCCAAATGTGAATCTCCGGAACGACTTTTCACTTCTACCCTATCCATATTGTGACTGCTGTCGCTACTATACTTTAAAACATCCTTAGAAATCGGCTTTGAAAATGAAGGCCAACCACAACCTGATTCAAATTTATCCGTTGAAACAAATAGTGGTTCTCCCGTAACTATATCTACATAGATACCTTTCTTTTCATTGTCCCAATATTCATTAGAAAAAGGTTGTTCAGTGTCGCTATTTTGAGTCACATTATATTGAAGCTGCGTTAGTCTTTTTTTTAAAATTTCATCGGTTGGCTTTTTATATTTATCCTTGTCGATTATAATTTCATTTGCCTTTCTTAAATCAACATGGCAGTATCCGTAAGGATTTTTGTCTAAATAATCTTGGTGATATTCCTCTGCCTTGTAAAAATTTTCCAATTTCTTAACTTCAACGACGATTTTATCCTTGTACTTTTCTTGTTCATCTTCTAGCTTTTTCTCAATTATTTCCCTATCTTTTTCGTCTGTAAAATATACTCCGGTTCTATATTGAGTTCCCTCGTCATTTCCCTGTTTATTTAAACTCGTAGGATCAATTACCTTTAAATAATAATTAAGAAGTTCATCGAGACTTAATCTACTAGGATCATATTTAACTTCCAAGGTTTCAGCATGACCAGTATTTTTATGAGAAACATCTTCATAAGTTGGGTTCTCCGTCTTGCCATTTGCATAACCACTTACAACATCAGCTACTCCATAGATCCTTTCCATGTACGCCTCTAAGCCCCAAAAACAACCTCCCGCCAAGTAGATTGTCTTTAAATCAGAATCTTTATAATCCACTCCATCGTTTGGATTAGTGCCTATATTTTTCTCTTCTTCATTTTCTATTATCTCATTTATCTTTTTAATTATATCTTTGCCATTCGTTCTTTCTTTGTTTTCACCTAAACTGGTGCATCCAGTCATGAATAAAACCAAAGCAAAAATAATTAATATGATGGACTTTCGCATCTATTTCTCCTTCTACAAATATTTATTTTATTGTTAATGAAAATTAATGTTTTAAAATATTTACCCGAAATAAACTAAAAAATCGAATAGTTAATTAAACAATTCGTGAACAATTTATAAAATTTTCTACCATGAGAATTTAACTTTGATAAAATATAATAAATGTAGGAGGAAATATGAAAAAAATACTTATATTATTTACATGTTTATTCTTTCTAATATCATGTGAAAATAAAACTGATGTCGGAGCGAAAAATAACACTAATCCAAAGGAACCTACCATGTCCAACATGAGTTCCAAAGAAAGTTTAGAAGAAATTACAGAAACTCTTAAAAAATATTTAAAAGAAGAAGATGTAGATCAGTTTGCTTCTCTTGTAGAAGATTATAATCAAACAATCGAAAATACATCCCTACATGGAGAATTTAAGCCAGAAATAAATCCAGAATATGATTTTGAAAAGATAGATAAGCTTTGGACTTCTAAAAAGGGTGAGTTTATCGGGACAAATTGTAGAATAAATACATTTGTACTTTTAAAGAACAGTATTGGTTCTAAAAATATCCCATACGACAACGAAGATCTAGCCTTCGACATGAGTGCTCTTGATAATAGCAAAATCTTAAATGATTCTGAAAAAGAAAATTTCTATAGTATATTTTCCAAGATAAAGACAGAAAAGACCAAGGATTATAAAGTTCATGGAAAGAAAATGGAAGAGCATCTATCCAATTTCAATTTAAATTTTAGCGATAATATTTCCATGGTTTCTGTGGTAATTCACGATGATTTGGATTATGATTCACTATTTATTGGTCACGTTGGAGTGCTCGCTAAAGAAAATGATCACTACCTTTGGATTGAAAAAATAAGTTTCCAAGAGCCTTATCAAGCTATCAAGTTTGCTACAAAAGAAGATTGTTTTAAATATCTTTACGATAAGTACAAGGACTACAAATCTGAAACCACTTCCCATCCATTTATAATGGAAAATGACAAATTAATTGAGCTTGATGAATATAAAAATTAAATTTTAAATCAAAAAATACCATCACTTAATCAATGATGGTATTTTTGTATTATTTATTCATCTGTGTCCATCCACATCAAGACCTTTTTACATTTTTGACAGTACCAAGCGTCCTGCTCCTTGATGGTGGTTGAGATTGAAACGGTCTCTCTCGTAAAGAAGCCAACTATTCCAGTTTTTTTCTTCTCCTCATCTGCGGTAAACTCGTAGAAAGATCCAGCGCCTTGACCTACTCCTTCTACAGTTCCCTTTATCATATCATTATTACAATTTAAACATTTCATTTTGCTTTTCCTATTTTGTAAATGCTGTGCACTCTAAATCTCTCACATCTGTGAGACCATTCTTTGTATAATATCCAATAGTTTTTTCGCTGTCTTCAGTGAGAAGCACCACCTGTCTAATATCCTTGTATTCTTCTAGAATAAGCTTAATAAGTTTGCTGCCTATTCCATTTCCTTGATATTTATTTAAAATTAAAATATCTTGAATGTAGATGATGGTGTATCCATCTCCAACCACACGGGCAAGACCAATGAGAGTATCTCCGTCCCAAACAGTCCAAACTTTTAAAGAATGATTAATTCCATTCAAAAGTTCTTCTGGATTGTCGGTGTATGCAGTCCAACCAACATCATTATATAGTTTTAAAATAGCATCCATTTCAGGAATGCAGTCTTCTTTAAATATTATATTCATAAAAACTCCTTATATTAAATATTGTTATGTCCCACTAGTAGCGGAAATCCAGGTTCCATAGCCAAGAGGCGTGAAGTCTTTAAACTAGAATAATGATTAACACCTATCGAGCGAAAACTTACCTAATTAGTCATCCTGAGCGAACGTAGTGAGTCGAAGGATCTCTGCACAGATTAACCTCCCAACTGCAGTCACCCTGAGCGAAAGAGCCGTAGGCTCTGAAGTCGAACGGGTATAACCTATATTTAACCTAGTCCATGCAACTGCACCGTAGCGGAAGCTATCAGCTTCCATTAACCTAAATACTAAATTCTTCTCCCTCAACCGTTAGGCGTGCAAAAATATAAATTCTAATTCATCTCATAGAATCCTTAATCAATACCTTATACATATTTAAGACCATACCGCCACATGTGATTTTTGCTTTCGGCGTTAAGAAATTTTCCACTGTTTGAGCGAAGCGAGTTTGGAAAATTTTAGCCGAATAAGAAAATCACTACCAAAACCTCCCCAATGCGAGGTGGGTAGAGGGAGCTCGAGGGAGAAGGGAGGAAACTGCGAGTCTCGAAGAGAAAACCGAAGGTTTTTTCGAGAGACGTTAATTGCCTCCCTCTCCCTCGTAAAAGAAAATTGGAAGGAGAAAGAATAGGTTTTTGTTAGGTATATGATATTTATTATCACGCTATCCGGATAGCATCTAAATTATTTTACCCTCTCACATTATAAATAATATCACCATTATAGAAAATTTCAATATTCGCCTCTAATTCTTCGCTTCCTCTCTTCAAAAAACCACTTAACATATATGTCATGTAAGAATCATATTCACTCATCACATCGAAACTTCCAAATTTAGAATAAAATGCGTCGACAAAATTACTAAGGTACATCTTCTCTCCGACGAAACTGCCCACATTTCCTGTTAGAACATTTTTATATTCCATGATGTATACATAGGAATCATCCCAGGACACACCTTCCAAAATGATCTCCCCGTCCACCATTTCATTTCTTTCTATATCGATAAAACCGCTTTGGGTCTTAAAAATCAATCTATTTTCGCCATAATCATAATCAATATCTATAATCTTCGCATCATGAAGACTAAATTTAAAATTCGAAGGCTTTTCTCTTAAATATTTTGCCATTTTCCACCTCGAAATAATATTAATAAATAAATTATATCATTTGCTATAATATTATTGGAGGTACCTATGAAAATAATATTCTCACCGAGCAAAGAAATGAGCTTTCAAAGTCCTTATAAAGAAGCTACAACCTACTCGGACAAAACAAAAACAATAATATCAGAACTTAAAAATTTAAATAAAGATGAAATAAAAAACATCTACAAAATTTCTGACAAAGTTGCAGATGAAGTTTTAAATTATATAGATAATTTCTACATCGAAGAAAGTTACAGAACCATAGAAATGTATACAGGACTCGCCTTTAGGAAGTTCGACATGGATTCTTTAAATCCCGATGAAAAATCTTACCTAGACGAACATCTCGTCATCCTTTCAGCATTTTATGGACCGATCAATCCAGAGAAACTCGTCCGTCCCTATCGTCTCGACATGAACGTAGGGATTAAAATCGATGGACTAAGTCTTAAAAATTTTTGGAAAGATGAATTTAATAGCGCATTTGAAGATGGAGAAATTATCTTAAATCTAGCTTCTGATGAATTTTCAAGTTTAATAGATAGAAAAAAATTTAAAATCTACGACTTCGACTTCTTCGAAAAAAAGGACGGCAAACTAAAATCCCACTCCACCATTTCTAAAAAATCTAGAGGTCTCATGCTAAATTACATCTGCAAGAATAAAATCGAAAACCTAGAAGATCTAAAAAACTTCAACCTAGAAGGATTCGAATTTGCAGAAGAACTCTCAACAGAATCAAAATTTACATTTTTAAAGACAATATAAAAGAGCTATTCTCGTAGCTCTTTTTTTACATTACTGGATCTATATATCCCAGTTCCATGGCTCTATTGTATGCTTCGACAATATTTTTCGCACCGAGTTTTTCGTATATATTTGAGATATGATTGTAGAGAGTTCTCTCACTTATATATAATTTCTTGGCGATGTCCTTTTTATTTTCGCCCTTTATCATTTCTCTAAGTACTTCTACTTCTCTTTCCGTTAGTGTTTCTAGAATTTGCGGAGAATTTTTAATTTTTCCTCCACCATTTACAGACCTAAGTCTATTCACTAGTTCACTCGCTTCTACAGATTTATTTATAAAATCTTTTACTCCAAGATCAAAGGCAACCTTTCTATAATTTACCAAATCATATGATGTTAATATAACTATCTTTTGTTTAGGATATCTCTTCAAGATTTCTTCTACTAGATCAAGCCCAGTCTTTTCCGCCTTTAAATTTATATCCAAAAGCAAAATATCATAGCTATTTTCTAGCGCTTCCATTAAATTTTCCGAAGATGAAATATAATCACAGGTTACATCGCTTTCTTCTTCCAAGAGCATCTTTATGGATTGTCCTAGGATTTTATGATCGTCTAGCAATAGAATTTTCATCTTCCACCTCCAGCTCAACCGTCGTTGATAGCAAATCTTTTTCCAAATTATAAAGAATCTTTCCAGAGTTCGACTCCACCAAAAGTTTTAGAACCATCACTCCTCTAGTTGATTTCTCAATATTTAAAATATCTTTTGAATCTGCGCCGTTACTTTCTAAATTTATACAAATATCCTTTCCATTTTTAAATATTTTATAATTTAGATAAGAGCCATTAGAATGTTTGTACACATTATTTACAAGCTCCCTTGTGATTATAAGAATTAGCCTCTTTATATTTTCGTTCTTTAGATTTTTGATTTCATCAGATATTTCAACATTCACTTCAAGATTTTTATCTCTATATAGACTTTTTATATTTTCTACCACTTCTTCTAAAGAAATATCAATGCTTCCGCCTTCAAAAATATTCGATTGATAGAATTTCATAAGCTTTCTCGATTTAATCTCAAGGTCTGTGAGTACCTCCTTCGTCAAAGGAATATTTGGCTCTTTTAGCGAAAGATAATTCTTCGAAGCATATATGTCCTGGATGATTTCATCGTGAATAACTCTTGCAAACACGTCCCTTTCCTTGGAAATGTAGTCTGAGAGATAGTACATCTTGTATATTTTTTCGTAGTTATTTTCTCTTTCTCTAATGGAAAATATAAGTAGCATCTCAAATACTATTATCAAAATATTGTAAATAATTCCGACGGATAATCTGTCGATGTCAAATAAGTATGCAAGAGTTCCAATTAAAATTCCCATTACTACCGCAAATATGGAGACTGAGTTATTAGAAATTGGAATGATATTTATGCCCTTTATATTTTTATAGATAAAATATTTTTTAATATAGATCCCAGTTGAAATTAAACTTATAGCGATTAGAATTATTTTGCACTCTATCCATTTAATTGGAATAGCAGCAATCGCCCCAAGAGAAATAATATTTAATAAAATGGCAACAGAAGTTTTATCTTTGTTTGAGATTTCTGTGTAGAAAATCACAAGCATCGTAACCATGAGCATGTAAAACGCAAGCTCCACAATCTTCAAATTTTCTGCAAGTTTTCCAAAGTCGAACAAAACTCCCCAAAATATAATTATTAAAATGTGAAAAGTTAAAATTCTAATTAATCTTTTATACATGTCAATAGTAGCTAACTACAATCCTTTCTCCACTCGTTTTAAATGATAAATATCCGATGCATATCATGAGAATACATATCTTAACTGCTAAATATAATTCTACCATATTCGTAAGCATATACACTTCTATGGCGATTAAATTAATGATAATAGAAAAAATAATCATGGCAATTTGCAGACCATTTACCCGATTCATATTTCTTGTGAAGAGAATTAAATAGACTATTAAAATCGTGAACAGAATACTACTAAAAACCAAGTTTAAAATTAAAATAAATTCGATTCTAAAATTTATAAAAGTAATTATGATTGTTGGTATAAGTACAATAAATGTTGCAAAGTAGAGACTTAGAATATATTTTGCGATGATTAAACCAGCTTTTACTCCATTTGCAAGTAGAAACTCAATCTTCTTTGTAATTTTATCCATAGTCAAAGTTACCTTTGCAAATTCTAGTGCGTATATTAAAAATATTATAACAATTCCCTCTACTCTAAAGATAGAACCAAATCCATTATTAGTTTCGCTTCCTGCGCCGAAAAATATAGCTGTATAATTAAATATTACAGCCAAAATGCTCATGAAGATTGCATTCTTATCCAAAATTCTCTTTAAATCTTCTTTAGTTAAATCTATGACCATGTTCCCTCCCTTGTGATGACTGATTCATTGCTCATTCTTCTAAGACTAATAATAGAGAATCCTGCAAATCCAAAGAGTAATACAAAATTAACAGAAATTATTAAACATACAACATCTATTCCAAATCTATTTAGAAAATTTAAAATTTCATCAGAAAAATTTCCAACCATGTAGATCATAAAGGTCGTAAAGAAGAATAACAAATTTTTAAAAAATTTAAAATTCTTTCTATATAGACTGAATATATTTAAGGAGAGAACCACGAAGTAGAGCATAAGTATCATAGTCACAAATATTGCCCCGATATATTTAAAATCAACTTTAAAATCATAGAGCACGTAGGTTGAATAGAATAATAAAAAAGGTGCTATGGACGATATTCGCCACATTTCTATTGCGTATGCTTTTACCAAATCCTTTATGCTAACTCCCGATGCAAGGACAAATTCTATCCTCTTATTAAGTTTATCCTTAACAGTTAGGTTCACCACCATCGAATTGGATAGTATCATATAAAATCCAATCATCATGGTGTATGTAACCAAAATTATAAATCCATCTCCCCTAGAATTAAACACACCTCTGTAGAGCAAGTAATTAAATCCAATAATAAATAGTACAAATCCGATGATACTTAATACTACGTCCATGTCCCTTAGCAAGTAGTACCTGCAAGCTCTGTTTAAATTCATTTTATTTTTCATTTTGCACCTTCTTCTAAAAATATATCTTCTAGGCTCTCTCCATTTATATCAGAAATATTTTTTGTAAATAGAAGCTTGCCACCCTTAATCATGGAGACTCTGTCCGCCACTTTTTCAATTTCTGAAAGGTCGTGACTTGTGATTATGATCGTCTTACCTTCGTCTTTTAGAAGTTTAATAAGCTTTCTGATTTCCACTCGAGAAATAGGATCCACACCGCTTGTAACCTCGTCTAGGAATATAATTTCTCTATTCATCATAGTTATTATAATTAGAGATAGTTTACGCTTCATACCCTTCGAATAAGTTGACACCTTTCTATCTAAATCTCCAGTAATTTCAAGTAGGTCCGAATATTTTTCAAAGCCCTTGGCTTCAAATCCGAAATAAAGTCCGTACAACTTTATATTTTCAAAACCAGTTTTATCTTCATAAAGATAGTCATTTTCTAGGAGCATTCCATAGCTTCCACCCACCACCACTTCTCCAGAATTTTTCTTATAAAGACCTGTCATTATCCTAAGTAGCGAAGTCTTACCAGATCCGTTTGGACCTACCAATGCATGGACAGAGTTTTCTTCAATCTCCAATGAAAAATCATTGAACAAACTCTTTTCTTTAAAATTCTTGGTTAAATTTTTTATCTTTATAATATTTTTCATAATAACTCCTTTCGATTTAATTTAATTGTAAATATATTAAAATCAAATCTCATGAGTAATTACTGCAAATTTTAGGCATAAAAAAACCGCAGATAACTGCGGCATTTAGAGATTAAAATAAAAGCGAATAATCCCAAGTATTAAAAGATGAACTGGATAGAAGAGATAGTTAAACCATTTGTACTGTTTGCCCCTCTTGCCATTGTAAGTTATGGTCATGGCAAAACCTAAGAATGAATATAACTCCTTGATTATAGAAATATATCCAACAGCAGCACCAAGAGCGGGTCTATCGTAAAAAATATAGAACACATAGGCAAGGATAATTGCATGGTAATCGTAGTCAAGGCTAAGTAACATAGAAAGAAGTCCAAACGCCATGACGATTACAATGGAAATTCCATACCAAAGATATTTATCTTTTATTTTCCCTTTAAGCTCATCGATTATCCAAACCGTCACAAGACATAAGCTCAAGGTAAACATCATATTGTTCCAATTTGGATTGTAAAATACTTTTGAAGTGAACATATCGAAGGGCACTTCTGCAATAATTCCAAATAAAATTAAGTTTATAAGATATTTTTTCCTACTCTTGGTCCTAAAGAATCCTTCCACAACGAAGAATATAAATATTGGAAAGGCAATCCTTCCTAGAATCGAAAATATATTTGAAATGTATAGAAGCGGACCCTTGCCATCTAAAAGCGGTGTAACTATCCCGTTGTTTACATGGTCTATTAGCATTGAAAGAAATGCAATGTACTTGAGCTGCGCTCCATTTAAAATCTGAAATTTCTTTAAATTTTCTCTATTAAAACGTCTATTTAAATCCATAAAATCTCCTCGAAAAAATAAGTAGATTTAATAATACAATTAAATTTAAAATTTTACAATAAAAACCGTAGCAATTTCACTACGGTTTCATAAATTTTTTATTTTAAATTTTGAGTCTTATAAAGATTTAAGCAATTTATCTAGGCTCAAAACTTCTTATGGACTGTTGAATGACTCTCATTTTTAAATAAAATCAAAAATCTTTTATTTATTTTCTTGAAAATGAATTGTGTCTATAAAAATTTTTCTTTAATAGTTCTGCAGTTACCGCATATACAAATGAAATCGCAAGTAACGATGCAAATGCTTTAAATGGTAGTGAAATGAGTCCTAAATATACATTCATTGAACTATATGCTATGGCAATTAGCAAAATTACAATTCCAACTATTGCAAGGAGAAGTTTTTTGCTTGGTTTGCTCTTTAAGAATGGTCTTGCCGTTCTAACTATTAGCATAACCACCACAGCGGAAATGACTGACTCCAACATCCATCCAGTTTGGAAGAATTTTTCGTCGGCGTTAAACAATAATAGTAGCACCGCAAAAGTAATGTAGTCAAACACAGAAGAAGTTATTCCAAAAATAATCATAAATCTTTTTATGAATTTCATATCCCATTTAACCGGTTTCTTTAACCAATCCTCATCCACTGAGTCGGATGCGATTTGAAGGGATGGAAAATCTGTGAGTAGGTTTGTAAGTAGAATCTGTTTTGGAAGTAGTGGAAGGAATTTTAAAAATAAACTTGCACCTGCCATCGAAAACATATTTCCAAAATTTGCACTGGTTGCTACAAAAATATACTTCAAAGTGTTTATAAAAGTTCTTCTGCCTTCCTTTATCCCTGAGACTAAAACTTCTAAACTATTTTTAAGTAACACTATTGACGCAGCATCTTTTGCAGTGTCAGCCGCAGTATCTACAGAAATCCCGACATCCGCCTGTTTTATCGCAGGAGAATCGTTGATTCCATCGCCCATGTAGCCGACTATTTCGCCCCTTTGTTTATATGCAAGGATTATTTTTTCTTTTTGATTTGGACTTATCTCTGCAAAAATATCTATGTGAAGTACTTTCTTGTTAAGTTGACTTAGAGAATAGGAATCGAGCTCTTCTCCAACCATGATTTTCTCAGGATCAAGACCAATTTGACTTCCAATATTTTTCGCAATCAAACGATTATCACCGGTAATCATCTTAAGGGCAACGCCGAGATTATTCATTCTCTCAATAACATCTTTTATATTATCTTTAAGCGGATCTATAAATAGAAGTAGCCCCTTGAAGATCAAATTTTGCGCTTTTTCATTTTTAAAATCCGTACCTTCAATATTTTTGTATGCAAGGCCAAGCACTCTGAAACCCTTACTGGAATAATTGTCAAAGAGATTAAAAATCTGAGACTTAACTTCATCTAAGCTTCCAGTACTCCCATCTGACTTCTCGTATCTGTCGCAGACTTTTATTATGCTTTCCAATGCACCTTTTGTGATCATCATATTTTTATTTAAAAACTCACTGTCAGTCTTCACAACTACAGTTAAAAGTTTATTTTCAAAAGAGTAAGGAATTTCAAATAATTTTTTATAACTAGAAAAATCTTTTGTGCACCCTTCTAAAATAGCTTCGTCAATCGGATTTTTATAGCCCTCTTGAAAATATGAATTAATCATAGAAAGAGTCTTTAAATTATCTGACTTCTCACCTGCATAATCAATAGCAGAATCGAGTTTCACCTTTCCCTTGGTGATGGTTCCTGTCTTGTCAGAGCACATAATCGTCATGGAACCGAAATTTTCGATAGCATTTAACTTCTTTACAATTACACCTTGTTCCGACATCCTCTTAGCACCTTGAGAAAGATTGACACTTATAATAGCAGGCAGCATCTGAGGAGTAAGCCCAACTGAAAGTGCCAAAGCAAACATAAAAGATTCTAAAAAAGGTTTATTTAGAACTATGTTAAAAATAAAAATTAAACCAATTAAAATCGTCGTCACATGAAGAATTAAATTCCCAAAATCTTTTATGCCCTTTTCAAAATCTGTATCAGAATCCTTCCTGCTTAGAGAAGAAGTAATCTTCCCAAACTCAGAATCTTTTGCAAGATTAACAATCACAGCTTTTCCTGAGCCGCTGATGACATGGGTACCCATCCAAAGAGAATTATTTCTTTGAGATAAAACAGTGTTTGCAGGAATTTTTCCAAGTATTTTTTCAACAGGAAAAGTCTCCCCTGTCAAACTCGACTCATCAGTAGAAAGAGAATTTACATCTAAAAGAAGGCAGTCCGCAGGTATCATATCCCCAGTCTTTACACTGATAATATCGCCAACAGTCAACTTAGAATTTTCTATCTCTTGAAACTTCCCGTCCCTTAAGACAGCAGACGTAACACTAACAGAAGACAGTAGCTTCTTAACCGCATCACTAGCCTTGCTTTCATGTCTATAACTTAAAAAAGCAGAAATCATAATGATGATTAAAATAATAATTCCATCAGAATAATCCTTAAGGAAAATAGAAAGAATTGCCGCAAAAATAAGAATCATAGTAATAGGATTTTTAAATTGATTAATAAAAATCATAAACTTCGAAGTAGATTTCTTCTCTTCAAAAATATTTTCACCGAACTTATCTATCCTATCCTCTGCCTCTTTATTAGATAGACCATCAGAGCTTGTATTTAAACTATTTAAAATATCATTAACGTCATAAGACCAAAAATCTTTCATTTCAACCTCCATACATTAAATATATTAGTAAATACCCAAAGTTTCAATACGAAATCAAAAACAAAAAAATAATCTTAATAATTATCAATATTTTTCTGTAAGTAGAATCTTCGTTTCTCCATAGATATGACCTGAGGAGTGTCGTTACCCTGAGTGGAAAATTTTATCAACCGCGTTGACCATGAGCGAGCAAATTGTAGCGGAATCAAGCTGATTTCATTAATCTCAATTCTAAATTGTCTTTCCTCAGCCGTTAGGCGTGTGACAATAACAATTTATATTCACACTCGTAGCGGAAATCTAGGTTCCACAGCCGAAGACACCCAAATGAATACGTTCTTAAAGTTGATATTTAGATATTTTTTCTTTACTAATCTTAGTAAACTTTTAATCAAAAAGCACCTAACTATGTTAAGTGCTTCTAAGCTATCTATTATTTCTAATCCATTAGCATGAGTTAAAATTTTATTTATTTTCTTTTACATTAACGGGCCAAATATTCTCATAAATGCGCCGAAAAATCTATATTTTCTTGGAAATGATTGGTAGTATTCTATATCGATCCTTTGGCTTACTGACAATGTGTTTTGAAAGTCTTCTTCTACGCTTTCTGTGGTTTCTTTTCCATGGATAAATATTCCGTTTTCAAAGTTTAGATACATGGATCTGAAGTCCATGTTAACTGTTGAGACTGTGGTTGCTTCTCCGTCTATTATTACCACTTTTGAATGGACAAATCCCGGTGTGTATTCATAGATTTTTACTCCTTCTGGTATTAAATCCTTGTAGTAGGATCTTGCTACTGCAAATGGTATCTTCTTGTCTGGAATGTGTGGCATGATAATCTTAACATCGATTCCCCTCTTCGCCGCAAATGTTAATGCTGTTAACACTTCGTTATCGAGGACAAGGTAAGGGGTCATGATATGTATATATTTTTTCGCTTCGTAGCTCATGTAGAGGTACACATTCTTAGCAAGGGATTCTCCATCTCCCGGTGCGTCTGCGTATGGTATGACGTACTCGTCACTGTTTGGAAAGAATCCGTCCCTTGGTGCTAGATATTTGTCATAATCTTCTTTTCCGTCTGCAAATATATTCCACATTTGAAGAAATATTGCAGTCATGCTCTTAACTGCTTCGCCCCGTATGCGTATGACATTGTCCTTCCAGTGTCCGTATACTTCGATTAGGTTTGCATATTCATCCGCTAGGTTAACTCCGCCGGAGAAAGCCAAATCGTTGTCTATGACAAGCACTTTTCTATGGTCTCTGTTGTTTTGATAGGTTGAAAGAAATGGTGATACCGGTGCAAATATCTTTACCTTTATTCCTTTGCTCTTTAGTTCTTCTTCAAAGTTCTTTGGAAGGTTAAACATACTGATGGCGTCAAACATAAATCTGACTTCCACCCCTTCTTTTACCTTTTCTTCCAAGATGCTTACAAATTCATCTAAGATTTTGCCTGGTTTTAGAATAAAATATTCTGCAAATATAAATTCCTTCGCCTGTCTCATGGCAGAAAATAATGCTTCGAATCCTTCAACAGTATCTTCGTAGTAATCCACTTTTGTGTTTTTGTACACTGGATATGGTCCCATTTTGTGAACATAGTCTGCTAAGCCTTTGAACTCGCTGGCATATTCTTCCATCTCACCTAGATGGTCCTTGTTTTGAAATAGGTATGGCTTCGTCTTCTTTATGTTTTCTTTTAGTGAATTTATTCCAAGTTTGTTTCCTGGAAATGTGTGAAGGAATAGATATAGCATGGTTCCAAATGCTGGAAACACAGATATCGGTGCCATCCATGATATTTTAAATGCTGGGTTCATGTCCTTATCGATGATGTGTGTTATCATCGCTATGGTTATTATGGTCATAGCCGGCGTAAAATATTTTAGATATGATTTGAACTTGGTGTAGATTACAAATAATAACGCGAGTTGGATCAGTACAAGGACGATGATCAGTATCATTGGTCTGTCCTTGTACTTTTTAGATAGGATTTTCGCCCATTCTTCGTATTTCTTTTTTAAATTCTCTTTTTTCTTCTTAGATATTATCTTTCCCATTTTTATTTTATGATTTTAAAGTCCTTTGGATATTTGTTTAAGACTTGACATCCGTCTTCTGTAACTACTACCAAGTCTTCAATCCTAACTCCACATACTCCAGGTACATAGATTCCTGGTTCTATTGAAAATATGTTTCCAACTCTACAAATGTTTTCGTTGTTTTGAGATACATCTCCCGCTTCGTGGACTTCTCTTCCGATGAAGTGTCCTGTTCTGTGGGTGAAGTATTCTCCGTAGCCTGCGTCTTCTATTATCTTTCTAGCTGCTCTGTCCACGTCTTTTAATTTTACTCCAGGAGCAACCTTTTTGATTGCTGTTTCATTGGCAAGCTTTACAGTTTCGTAAATCTTCTTTGCTTCTTCGGAAGCTTCCTTGTAGAAGAATGTCCTTGTCATGTCTGAACAGTATCCATCTTTGATACATTCGATGTCTACAACTATGGAGTCCCCTGCCTTTTTCCTGCTGTCATCTGTAACATGATGTGGATCCCATGAAGCTTTTCCATATCCTACGATTGGTTCGAAGGAAAATCCTTCTGATCCTAAATCTTTATATGTCTTTAGAAGAAGTTCTCTCATTTCCATTTCTGTGTAGTCTTCTTTTAGAAATTCTTCCATTCTACCCATGGCAAGGTCGTTTAATCTTGATGCTTCTGCCATAAGTTTCACTTCTTCTGCATCTTTTATCGCTCTTATATCATCTATTAGATTAGATGCAACGACGAATTCCTTTTTTCCATCCATAATTGGAAGTAGAAATCTAGCATCCATAAATTTATCTACGCCGATTTTTTTAGAATCTTTGATTTCATTCTTAAGCATGCCTACGTAATCGTCTGTATCCAAGAAGTAGATTGGTTCTACATATTTATTTCCGTCCACATTAAATAGTTTGGATAAAAATAGTTTTGCACTATTATCTTTTATAACTAGGACATACATCCTTTCACCTGGATCTATTTCAATGCCAGTTAGGTAATCTATAGCCACTCCGTCTGTTATTAAAAGAGTGTCTAAATCTGTTTCTTTTAATTTTTCGTATAGTTTGTTAATCATTTTTCACCTTCTAATTCAATTGCTATGACTTTTTTATTCAAAGCCTCATCCAAATTTACAAATTTTGCGTCCTTTGCTTCAAACTTTTCTCTTCCATCTTCGTAAGAAGTTACGAGAGCCTTCTTCAAATTTTTGATTATCTCGTAGGTAGATTTGTCGTAGTCCATGTAGTAGTATGTAGTGCCTTTGATAGTAATCTTTTGCATCTTTAAATTTACAGGGCTATCCGCATCTATAAAAGATATTTTTACATTAGATTCCATAGTTATCCTCCAAGTACATTGTAGCATATTGAAAATTTGTATTAAAGACAATAATTACCCTGTATGTTATAATTGTAGCAAGGAGGCAATATGAAAAATTACAAATTAATCGAAAAAAAATATATTGAAGATATCCATTCAGAAGTAAGTCTATATGAACATGAAAAGACTAAGGCAAGAGTAGTAACTCTTGAAAATGATATGGATAACTTGGCATTTGGAATCGGATTTAAAACTCCACCTAAAGATTCCACAGGTGTTGCCCACATACTTGAACACAGTGTCCTTGGAACCAACGAAAAATATACCACCAAGGAACCTTTTTTTGACCTAATCAAAACTTCTGTGGCAACATTTTTAAATGCGATGACATTCTGTGATAAAACCATCTATCCTTTCTCATCAAAAAATAAAAAAGATTTCTATAATCTTTTAGACGTATATATGACTTCTGTCCTTTTCCCAGGAATCTATAAGAGCAAAAATATTTTCCTAAGAGAAGGCTGGCACTACGAACTTCTTAACAAAGAAGACGACATAACTATTAATGGTATCGTCTACAACGAAATGAAGGGTGCCTACTCATCTGAAGACGAACAAATCTACGATGGAATAAGACTTAAACTTCTTGAAAATTCTACCTACGGCATAGATTCAGGTGGTAATCCAAAGAATATTCCTGATTTAAGCTACGAAGAATTTCTAGATTTCCATAGAAAATACTACCATCCATCTAATTCATATATCTACATTTCTGGAAATCTTGACATGGAAGAAGCTTTAGAAACTATCGACAGAGATTTCTTATCTAAGTTCGACTATCTCGATGTGGATTCAGAAATAATTCTTCCTCCAGCTAGAACTAAGAGAGAAGAATTCAACTATGAATACGCAGCTGCTAAGGAAGAAAAGAACAAAGACTACTTGGCAATCGGATACAATCTTGGAAGATACGACGACAAAATCGATTCATTCATGGCAAACTTCATGAGCGAACTTCTTATAGATTCAGAAGCGGCTCCAGTTAAAGAAGCATTAGTTGCCAAAGGTCTCGGTGAAGATGTATATGCTATCACCCAAGAAGGACTAGTTTTAGATTTCAATATCTTCTCTAAGTATACATCTCGCGATAGAAAAGATGAATTCGTAGAAACCGTCGAAAGCACACTTAGAGATCTAGTTAAAAATGGAATCGACAAGGATCTACTAAGAGCAACTCTAAACAAAGTTGAATTTGGTATAAGAGAAGGTGGCGGAGCAAACGCACAGATCTACAGATTTATCTGGGCAATGTCCAACTGGCACTACGGTAAGACACCTTTCGAAGGTCTAGATTTCTCAAAGACTATTAATTTCATAAGAGATAAAATAGACACCGACTATTTCGAAAAATATATAGAAGAAAAATTCCTAAATAACGAAGACTCTGTAGTTATGGTTGCTACTCCATCAGCAACTAAGAATGAAAAAGAAGCCAAGGAACTAAAGGATAAACTAAGCGCATACAAAGCATCACTTAGTGACGAAGAAATCGAAAAACTAATCGAAGATACCAAAGATTTCAATGAATTCTTAAGCAAGGAAGACTCTGATGAAGACAAGGCAACTTTACCAACACTAGAGCTTACCGATATAAAACCAGAGATCGAACATACAGAATTTTCAGTAGAAGAATATAAAAACTCTGAAATTTTAAAGATCGACCAACCTACAAATGGAATAACATTCTTAAACTTTATGTTTGACAGTTCCTTTGTAAAAGAAGAAGATCTATTCTACTATTCACTACTAGATGCATTCTTAACCAAACTAAATACAGAAAATTATAGTTACCAAGAACTGGATAATATAATCAACATGAACACTGGCGGAATCAATTCCAAGTCCATCGTACTAACCCACAGCAAGACAAAGGAAATGATGCCTAAATTTAAAGTAACCATGCGAATTCTATCAGACAAGGTGGAAAAATCATTTGAAATTCTAGAAGAAGTACTATTTAGAACTAAATTTGAAAACAAGAAGAGAATAAAAGATATTCTACTTGAACTCAAAAGCGACATGGACAGTCGTGTCATCCAAATGGGACATATCGCCGCAGCAAATGTAGTTAAATCCTACTACTCAAAAGATTCCTACTACCAAGAAGTAATAGGTGGATTTATCTTCTACAATAGACTATTCGACTTTATCGAAAACTTTGACGCAGAAGTGGACACATTAATAGCAAAATTAAAAGAATTTGCATCTAAGATGTTCAACAGACGTGGCATGGTAGTAAGTGTGACCCAAGAAGAAAACTACATGGATAATATTTCTGAAGTAAAGAAATTCATCGACCATTTAATCGACGAAGAAGTGGTACTAAGTCCATTTGAATTCAAAGAAAATCCAAGAAACGTAGCCTACACATCATCAGCAAATGTAAACTACGTTGCAAAAGGTTACTCCTACAATAAAGTTGGAAAAGAATACAACGGAAATATCGCAGTAGTTAAAAACCTAGTAGGCTCCGACTACCTCTACACAGAAATTCGTGCAAAGGGCGGTGCTTACGGACAAGGACTACTAGTAAACCAAGATGGAGATATGGTAGCAACCTCATATAGAGATCCACATATCACAAACACATTAAAAGTTTACGATAAAATTCCAGAATATCTAAAAAATCTTAAACTAACAGATAAGGAACTAAAGGACGCAATCATCGGTTCAATCAACACCTTCGATCCAAACCTATCACCACAGGATAAAGGCGAACTAGCAATGTCAAGATATATTACAGACCTAACAGAAGAAGAAGTTGCAAAGAACAAAGAAGAATGTCTAAAAACAACCTTAGAAGATTTGAAAAACTACGCAGAAGTAGTAGAAAAAGTAATGGAAAAAGAATATATCTGTGTAATCGGAAACGAAGAAAAAATCATGGAACACAAAGAATTATTCGGTGAAATCATGCCATTACAAAGATAAAATTAAAATTAAATTAAATTAGAAAAGGTAGTGTACTTTACAAGGTCCACTACCTTTTTTATAGAATAACCTAACTACAGTCATCCTCACATCAATACTAAAAAGAAAATCCAAAGGATACAGTCACCCTGAGAGGCAGTCGAGTTCAACAAATCAGTCTTCGCATTGCTTGGCTTCTTTGGAACTCTTTGCACGAGACCTGCTACGAAATCAAAGATTTCGGCTAGGGCTTCGAACTGGTATAAACCTAGTGTGGTCAAGTAAGGGTGATGGTAGTTGGGTGGATTGTTGCTCGATTGGTGTTAATTACTTTCTATGTTTAAAATAGCCTATCGGCTGTGGAAGCAAAATGCTTCCGCTACAAGAATAAAATAGTAGGAATGATAGTTGTACGGATTTTGACTGATTAAAAATAATTTAGTACCAAAGTTTATGGAAGCAGATTGCTTCCGCTACAAATTTATATATTTCTTTAGACTTCATCAAAACAAAAAAGGCAGAGCATAAATAATACTCCACCTTTCATTTTACTTATTAAACTTTCCCTTATAATCCTTGGTGCCGCCGATATTGGTAAGATTGGTATATCCCATCTTTGCCATCTTTTCTAGTGCCATTCTGCTTCTCACTCCGCCGAGGCAGTATGCAAAGACTGGTGTATCCTTATCCTTTATGATATCCACAACTCTTTCTATTTCATCTAATGGAACATTTATTGCATCCATTATATATCCTGTTTTATATTCTTCTTTTCTTCTCACATCGATGAGGACTGCATTTTCTGTTTCTTCGTACTTTTTAATTTCTTTGTTTATGTCCAATTTCTTTCTAAAAAACCAACTCATCAGTGGGTTTTGCCTCCTGTTATCTTTAAATCTTCTCTATTTTCTACTATCGCTTCAATTCCTAGGCTCAGTGCTTTCACAATATTTTCGATACTCATGGACGCCACTTCTTCCTTAGTTGCAACTTGTTCTGGCAAGTATGGTATGTGAACGAATCCTGTCTTCATGTGAGGATAGTCTCTACCTGCAAGGTTTGCCACGAAGTATGCCACGTGATTACATACAAATGTGCCTGCAGTGTTTGAAACTGATGCTGGAATTCCAGCTTCTCTTATCTTAGAAACCATCGCTTTTATTGGCAAGGTCAACAAGTACGCATCTGGACCTTCGCAGATTTTTTCATCTATTGGTGAGTTGCCATCGTTGTCGTCTATTCCAAAGTCGTCGATATTTATAGCCACTCTTTCAACGGTTATTCCTGCTCTTCCTCCTGCTTGTCCTACTGACACCACTACATCTGGTCTATGCCTATCTATATTTTCTTTTAAAATTTCATCGCATTTTGAGATTGAGGTTGGTATCTCAAGTTTTATTATCTCTGCTCCTAAGATTTCATCTTCAAGTCTTTTTACTGCTTCTATTGCAGGATTTATTTTTTCTCCTCCAAATGGATCGAAGCCTGTCACTAATATTTTCATTGGTCCTCCTTTTGTCCTAATTCCATTTAAAAAATCCCATCTCTCGATAGGATTAATCCCTTTCTCTGTATAGACTCGGGTAGATTTTTTTGCCTGTGAACTCTTCAAATACTTCAGCAAATTTAAGCCTGTTTTCTGTTACGCAACAGCTTACTTTGCCTCCAAATTTGATTATCCACTCATTTTCTTTTATCACTTCTACTAATTTTTCATAAAAATAATCATTTAAGTAGTATATTTCTCTATCGCCTTTTAACTCTTCAAAATATTTTCTAAATAAGCATAAGGTGGTGTTATTTAAGAATACTTTTTCTTTAGATTCTTTTAAATACTCTTTAACTAGTTCTTTTAAAATATATTCGTTTCTATTCATCCCTTGATTTACAAGAAATTGAGAATCTATATAATCTGTAAATCCATAATAATTTTTAGAATCCCCAAATACAGTCATATTTTTAAATCCATCCAGATCTAAATTTATTACTCTATTTTCAGATTTTGGATAGACTACAATCCTTCCAAGGTTTGGATATGCAATTATCTTCGGATCCATCTTTGTTAGTTCTTCTTGTCTTACTTCTATGATTTCATCTGAATTTTTCCTCATAGCCAATGGATATGCCAAATCGTCGCAAAAATATATGAATTTTTCTTTTTTAAACTCCTCCCCTAGTCTATTGATTGTTTCTATAGAGCCATAGGAGTCGTCGTAAATTATTATTTCATTCATAATTACCACCTAGGTAGACATTTTTATATCTATCTTTAAAATATTTGTACGCATCCATAAGTAGATCTCTGTCACAGAATATCCCAAATATAGTCGGTCCAGACCCACTCATGGCGGATGCTCCACCAAACTTAACCATTCTATCCTTAATTATATCAAGTTCTTTATGCTTTTTAAATACATAGTCTTCCATGTTATTTTTAAGGTAATGACTTAGTTCCGATATATTTTTATTTTGTAGAGCTTCTAATATCTTGTCAAAGTCAACCCTACTCTCACTCAAATTTAAATTCTCGTAAACTTCCTTGGTGGAGACTTCATATCCTGGATTTATAAGAAGCACGTAAGGGTCGCTATAATTTACATGAGTTAAGATTTCTCCTATGCCTTCTGCTAAACATTTCCCGCCAGTCAAACAGTATGGAAAATCTGCTCCAATTTTCTTTGAAAAAGAGATCAGCTCGTCAAGTTTCATATTGTATCCGTAGGCTTTATTTAAATATTTTATGGTCTCCGCTCCGTTAAATGTGCCTCCAGCTATGCCTGCTCCCATTGGCAAAAGTTTGTTAAGTCTAACTTTTAAATTTAAATCTTCTCCAACATAGTCGCAAAATCCTCTGTAAGCTTTGTATATTAAATTGTCCTCTTTTTTTATATTTAGATCTGATATAATTTCAAATCCTTGTGCATCGGTAGAAAATTCCATCTCGTCAAACAGATTCAGTTCGTGCATGATGGTCTTTATATTGTGGTAGCCATCATCTCTCTTTGAAATTACATCTAGACCTATATTAATCTTTGATTTTGATTTTACTTTTGTGATTTCCATTATTAATTCCAAATTTTCAATAAAAAAAAGAAGGCTAAGCCTTCTTATATAATCTGAACATCTTCAAATTCTATTTCATCTTCAATAACAGTTACTGCTACTGTGGATGTTAGAACGTCTGAATAAGTATATGAAGAAGTGGTCATTTCATCTCCATTTTCAACTTCGACTACAAATAAGCTGGGATAAACAGCCTTTATTTCTCCAAAGCGAGTTACAAATCTCTTCCTGCCCTTATTGGCTCTTAGAATAACTCTTTTACCTATATACTGCTCCAACTCTCTTTTGATCATTTCCATCTGATTCATTGGCGTCCCCCTTAATTTTTCGAAGTTATAGTATCATTTCATTAAGTATTATACTATATTTATAGTTATTTGTCAATTTTCCCATTTTCCCAAGGTTTAATCACCTTTTAAATAAAATATTTTTATGAATTTCTGGTTGTGGTATAATATTTTTTAGAAATAATTTTATTGGAGGTAGGAATGTTAAATAAAATTACATTAAACACAGAAGTCATAGAAATGATGCTTTTCTATTGGGAATCTGTGGTAGCTAGAGATAAAGTTGCAGAAGTCTACATGATTGAACTTGCAAATCGTCCAGAGATGAAACCTCTTTACGGCGATGATTTCGAAGTAGATTCTGTAAGAAGAGTGCTCTCTGCAATCGTAAATAGAGAAATCTTAAACGGTGCAACTAAGAAAGAACTTAGATTCTGGAACTACAATATGTGGATGACAGAAGATCTAGAATTCATGAGAAGCATGGTTAACCCTGTAAAGACTATGAATCTTGAAAATATTAGAAAAAAATATGAAAATACCTATAAGTATGACAACATCGAAGTGAGATTTGTCCCAGGACATTTCGATATCTACTACATCGAAGACAATGTACTAACTATCAACTTCTTCTGTCTTGCTACAGATTTTGCAGGTGGATTTAATATCGACGGAGTTCCTTATATGGAATTTATCGAACAAAAAATCGGTGAAATGATTAAATAATAAAAATGGTAAAAATTTAGAGGCGAAAGCCTCTTTTTTAATTTTTAAATTTTACATAGTTTTTTTAACTTCTAAAACAAAATTTTATTTCTACTAATTATTTAAATTATTTTTTTACAAATATAAAAAAAGGCATTTTACAATGCCTTTGCCATTTAAATTATTTAATTATAATCTTTTAGAGCCTTTCTGATTCTCATATCAGAGTCTCTCTTTGCCATTGCATCCCTCTTGTCATAGAGTTTCTTACCTCTTGCAAGGGCGATCTCAAGTTTTACTCTTCCCCTCACCAGGTACGCCTTTAGTGGCACAATGGTAAATCCTTTTTGATCTACATCTCTTGCAAGTTTTCTAATCTCTGCCTTGTTAAGTAGGAGTTTTCTTCTTCGAAGTGGATCCACATTGAATATATTTCCCATTTCATATGGACTTATATGCATACCTTCAACGAATACTTCTCCGTCTTTGATTTCAACATAGGCATCTTTTAAATTGCACTTGCCTCTTCGTATGGATTTAACTTCAGTGCCCACTAGGACTATGCCCGCTTCGTAAGATTTCTCTATGAAAAAGTCATGCCTTGCCTTTCTATTGGTCGCAAGTACCTTCTCTTCCATCTATACTCTCCAATTCAAAATCAATCTCTCCAGTAGTTATATTTGAATTAACTACCACTACATTCACCATATCGCCCATGCGATATACTTCTTCCCTATCATTTGCTACGGCGGTGTAGTTATTTTCGTCCATTTCGTAGAATCCATCCATAGTCTTGTATGGAACTAGTCCTTCTACCAAGTTTTCCAGTTGCACAAACATTCCAAACGAAGTAATGGATACGATTATTCCGCTATACTTTTCGCCAATCCTGTCCTTCATATATTCAGCCATCTTTACAGATTCAACTTTTCTTTCGCAGGCTTGGGCAACTCTTTCCATCTTGGAAGTCTGTTCCGCAACTATGTGGGATAGTTCTTCGTAGTATTCAATCTTCTTTCTGCTTAGTAATCCCGTTAGATTTGCCTTTATAATTCTATGGATAAATAGGTCCGCATACCTTCTAATTGGCGATGTGAAATGGGAATAATACTTAGACGCTAGACCAAAGTGGATATCATTTACTTCTGAGTATCTTGCCTTTTGCAGAGATCTTAGAAGCAGTGTGGATACGAATAATTCTTCCGATGTTCCCTTCACCTTGTCGATGATATTTCTAAATTCAACAGGGCGTAGCTCTCTAAAATTATTGATGCTAAGTCCAAGATGTCTAATTGCTGAATTTAATCTCTCCACATCTTCTTCGTCCGGTTCTTCGTGAATTCTATATAGAAACGGAAGTTCCAACCAATAGTATTCTTCTGCTACGATTTCGTTGGCGCAAATCATAAATTCCTCTATGATTTTATTTCCAATTCTTCTGTCCTTAACCAAAATATCTATTGGCACTCCATTTTCATCGGTTATAATTTCTGGTTCTTTGAAATCAAAATCGATAGACCCTCTGTCATACCTCTTCTTCATGAGAATTTCTGCAAGTTCTTTTGCCATATCTAATGAATCGTAGAGACCTTCGAGACTCGGATGTTTCTTGCCTTCTTCCAAATAGTCGGACACATTGTCATATACGAGCCTTCTCTTGGATTTTATAAATGACTCTTCGATTTTATGTTCCACGACTTTGCCCTTCTTATCTATTTCCATAAATACTGAAAGGGTAAGTCTAACTACTCCTTCATTTAAAGAACAGATTCCGTTGGATAGTTCCTTTGGAAGCATCGGATATACCTTATCTTGAAGATAGTAGGAGTTTCCTCTTTTAAATGCTTCTTTATCCAAGTAGGAATCCTCTTTTACATATTGACTCACATCTGCAATATGCACTCCCAATCTGTAATTATCTCCCACTTTTTCCAAAGAAATTGCATCGTCAAAATCCTTCGAATCCGCTCCATCGATGGTGTAGATAACCATGTCCGTCAAATCATGTCTGCCTTCCATTTGCTTTTCAGTCGGTGCCTCTGGCATGTACTTCGCTTCATTTGAAACTTTTTTTGGAAATGAAGTAGGAATATCGAAACTCTTGGCGATGGATTCTATATCCACGTATGGATCTTCTGGAAACCCTAGGATTTCTACTATCTCTCCCTCAGGCTTCTTATCCTTTTCTGCCCATTTTTTAATCTTTGCAACTACCTTCTGTCCATCTTCTGCACCGTTTATATCTTCTCCTCTGATAAATATATCGGTGCCCACCTTTTTATCGTCAGGAACGACGAATCCAAAATCTCTTGAACTTTGGAATGTGCCGACGAACTTAGTAGCATTTCTCTTTATAATTCTAAGGATTTTTCCTTCACGCTTTTCTCCAGAACTAACCTTGTCTATCTTTACAAGGACAGTATCCTTGTTGACGGTAGAACCCATGAATTCCGATGGAATAAACACATCTTCCCCATCGTCCATAAGTAGAAATCCAAATCCCTTTTCATTCTTTGCAATCTCTCCCACTGCGTAGGAAATATTGTCTATGGCGTGGATCCTTTCCTTGCGGTCCACATAGATTTTCCCGTCCCTGTTCATATTTTCCAAAGTCTTTATAAATGGACCTCTGCTGTACTTGTCCACTTCAAATGCCTTGAGGATGGTCTTTATAGTTACAACTTTGTTCGAATTTATATATTCTAAAATCGCATCTTCAATCATCATAGTTTAGCTCCATAACTGGTGCTATTAAATAGATCTGTATCGTAGGAATATATATTTTTTTCGAATTCTTTGCTTCTTCTAAATGCTAGATCAATCTGTCTATCTATAAGTTCTTTAAATGAAATTCCCATCGGTTCAAATAGGTAAAAAGCAATTGATCCTGGTAGGGTGTTGATTTCATTTACATATACTTTTTCATTTTCATCTACTAGGAAGTCGATTCTCGCAACTCCCATCGCATCTATACTTCTAAATGCAAGCTTAGCAAGACGCTTAACTTCTTCTGTCATCTCATCAGGAATATTTGCAGGTAGATTCTTCTTTTGATTCTTCATGCCGACGCTCTTTGAACCTTTTCCACCGCTTTTGTACTTGTCATCATAAGTTAGGAAATCTTCCCAGGTGATTGGTTCTTCTGTAAGAGAAGCTTGTAGATCATCTTCATATCCCAATACTGCACAGTTTATTTCTCTAGGTTTTTCTACAGATTTTTCAACGATGATCTTCCTGTCGTAGTGCATTGCAACTTCAACAGCATCTTTTAGTTCAGCTTCATTCTTTGCCTTTGAAATCCCAACGGATGAACCGAGGTTTGCAGGTTTAACAAATACCGGATAGCCAATCTTTTCAGCTTCCCCCTTAACATCGTCAAATTTATAGAAATCTCTGTAGAAATAGAAGTAATCAGTCATAGGAATATTTTGTGATTTAAACACATCCTTCATGATTACCTTGTCCATTCCCACTGCTGCTGCATTAACTGCGCAACCTGTGTATGGAATACCAATGAATTGCAAGATTCCTTGCACTGCACCGTCTTCTCCAAAAGTCCCATGAAGTGCTACGAACACTGCGTCAATCTTTGCAAAGACAACTGTGCCAGAAGTCTTCTTGGAGAAGAGACCTCCACCTTGTTCTTCCTCTGTATATAGGTTAAAATCTCCCCTTACAGGTTTGAAAAATACTTTCTTCGCACCTTCAAGTTTATTTCTCTTTATATTTCCAAAATCTTTTATTGCATCTCCAGATAAGAACTTACCTTCCTTTGTAACTAGTACAGGGATTGGATTGTACTTAGTCTTATCCATATTTTCTACAACTTGCATCCCAGTTATGACAGACACTTCGTGTTCAACTGAGACTCCTCCAAATAATACTGCTATATTCTTCATATTACTCCTCATAACTATCAGGTAGATCATTTTCAAAGAGCACCACATCCCTAGGAGCTGTAATCTTGCCTAGTTCAGACGTTGCGTCGTTTAAACTTCTCACAGAGATAATCCTACCTTCATCAAATTTACTGTCCAACAGTCCGCGTCTAATCGGTTCTGTCCTCTTTATACCTACTAAAATTGCATAGTCACATACTTTTGCAATTTCCTTACCAACTTTATAATTTTCTTCCTCTTCCATTTCTCCAAGCTCAACCATGCCAGGAGTTACGATGATCTTCTTGCCATCTTTGAACTGTGATAGAACCTTAAGAGCCGCTCTAAATCCAACTGGGTTGGAGTTAAAAGCATCATCTATAACGATGACTCCACCTTGACCTTCGATTAGATTAAGTCTGTGTTCCACGCTTTCAATCTTTTCGATTCTATCCTTTACTTCTTCAAGGCTCATTCCAAGTTCCATACCGATTGCAACAGAAGCTAGCAGATTTTGCACAGAATGTTCTCCGAGAAGTTTAGTAGTACACTCTATAGATCCCTTTTCTTTGGAAACCAGTGTAAATGTGCTTCCCCTTTCGGAAACTTCTATGTCTTTTGCATAGTAGTCAAGCTTCATAAAGTCCTTGGTACCGTACCTTATAGTCTTCTTCGTCGTCTTGTCCGCAAGTTCTCTCACGTACTTATTGTCGTAGTTAAAGATTGCAGTTCCATTTTCATCCAGGTCTTCAATAAGCTCGTACTTGGTCTTCATTATATTTTCAATGGTTTTATACATTTGCATATGGGTTGGACCGATTGCAGTGATAACCCCGATATCTGGTTGCACAAGACTTGCAACTTCGTGAATCTCACCAGGTTTGTATGCACCTAGCTCCGCCAAGAAAATCTCCCTAGAACTATCAAGCTCGTTATTTATAACCTTTGAAAGTCCCATAGGTGTGTTGTAGGAAGATGGAGTATTTTGCACTCTGAACTTCTCATCAAGCATGGTGCTTGTGAAGAATTTTACAGAAGTCTTCCCAAAAGATCCAGTGATTCCTATGACCTTTAGCCCAGATTCAGCTTTAAGTCTTCTGATTTTTTCTTGGGCGCTGGTATAAAATCCCATGTTGATTTTCTTTTCCTTTGGAAGATTTATAGCATTTGCAACTATCATCATCTGTGGTTGCATAAATAGTGCTATAAGTAAAAATATAATCCCTGCATAGATTGAGATTCTGTAATTTGTAAAGCACAAAATCGCAAGTATCACAACTGTTACGAGACCTCTGTAAATATTCAAATAGGTTGCAAGAAGCCTCTTTGCCCTGTCAGTCATAACAAGCGGCGTCTTGGAATCCGTCTTTTCGTTCACAGGACTGTATGCCTTAGAAAAATTATTCTTAATCCAATCTCTATACTTATTGTTGTTGTATTCATTTAGCTGAATTATATTCAAATGGTACTTCGCCTTTGCGGTGATAAGCACCCTCCAAGCTATATAAGCCACAAGGTACACAACAAATTCTATAATTAATTTTGTCTTATCCATCAATATCTCCTAAATACGAATTTATAACGGCACAGAAAGTACCGTAATCATCCAAATAACTGTAGTGGCCCCCGTTTAGCACTACCAAGCCTGAATTTTTAATCTTGCTTTCAAAAATCTTACCCATGTACACTGGAGTGGCGTCGTCTCTTTCACCCCAGATGAGTAGAGTATCTGAATTTATCTTAGAAAACTCTTCCTCCGTAGATTCGTTGACCACCTTTACAAATGTCGATCTCATGATACCAGAAGTATCCCTGTAATCGTCTGAACCGAATCTCTTGTAGAATTTTTCGAGGGAATCCTTTTTCCAAAAAAATAATAATTTGTACATATTTTTAAGAAATTTAAAAGAATAAACCTTAAAATAGTAGCTCATCTTTCTCTTTGGAAGTACCCCGGAAGCATCCACAAGGACAAGTTTCTCAACCATATCCTCATGCTTTGGAGCAAAACAAGTTAATGTCTTGCCGCCGAAGGAATGTCCGATAAATATCGCTCTATCAATCTCAAATTCCTTTAAGACCTTCAACAAAAAATCCGAGTAGTCATATGTGGACCACACACCCGTCGGCTCATCGCTATCTCCAAAACCTGGAGCATCATATGCAAGAAATGGACGTCCAGGAATTGAATTTACAATGGGCATAATAGACTCAATATTTGCACCCCATCCGTGAAGAATCACAACAGGTATGCCATCGCCCTCTCTACGTATGTAGGCGGTCTTAATGCCATCTATAATCTTAAAATCTTTTTTCATTTCAGATCCTTTTCATCGATATAGATATAATTTTCTCTGTCTTCTTTAGTAGGCTCGGAGAAATTTCCACTGTACGCATCGTCAAATCTCTGACTGTCTACATTTTCAATCTTTAGAGAAAGTTCCAAGGCATGAAGGCGTGCAGTAGCCTCGTCAATCTTTTCGATATAGTCACCATAGAGGATATCTACATCTTCCTTCTTCGCATCATAAGCCCTCTTGCCAAGATCCTTGTAAAGATTGTCAAGTGCCCTAGATTGTTTCAAAATTTCCAATCTAATAGATGCAGTTTCTTTTATATCCAAAGACTTGAGTTTAATCACTCTCTTCGCCTCAGTTAGTTGTCTATTTAAATTTTCAAAATTAATTTTTAAATCATCTAATAAACTCATTAAACACCTCTAGACTATTATATCAAACTTATTAATATTTTTAAATTTATCTTGCAATGGGTATAAATAAATCGAGGTGAGAGCATGAATAAATTTACACTATATGTAGGTACAATATGTCCTTACTGCAAACGAGTAGAAAGATTTATCGAAGACAATGGCATAAAAGGTGTAGAAATTAAAAACATCGATACCGACCCAGAAGCAAGAGACCATCTTATCCAATTCGGTGGCAAAAGACAAGTACCTTGCCTAATGTACGATGACAAATATCTCTATGAATCATTAGATATTATAAACTATCTAAAAGAACATGGAGAAAGATAAGTATTGTAAAATAAAAAGAATGATAAAATAGCCTTGTAAGCAAGGCTATTTTTATTTTTTGGTTAAATTCGATACTATATTCTCTTAAATTAGCCGTAAGGCGTACGACAACATAAATTTCAATTCACACCCGTAGCGGAACCTTCCAGGTTCCACAGCCGGTCAGTCGAGTTCTACAAATCAGCCTTCATTTTATTCAGCTTCTTTGGAACTCTTTGCACAAGACCTGCAACGAAATCGGAGATTTCGGCTAGGGCTTCGACGCGTGAAGTCTTTAAACCTTGCAAATAATTAATACTTATCGAGCGATAACCATGCCACTTAGTCATCCTTACTTGACCCCACCAGGGTTATACCCATTCGACTCACTTCGTTCGCTCAGGGTGACTGTCTTCCTTCGGTTTATTCTTGAAATAATGTCTGTAGGTGATCGTCACCCTGAAATAGCGATAACCCTGCCAATTTGTCATCCTGAGCGAAAAAGGCGATAGCCTTTGGAGTCGAAGGATCTGACCTATATTTAACCTATATAATCCAAAAAAATATAATAATATGCCTACCCAACTGTCGTCACCCTGAGCGAGGAAATTTATTTCCGAGTCGAACGGGTATAACCTCCGAAGGTCAAGTCTATGCAAGTGATTCATCCAAACATAACCCCATCAAGTTTAGATCCTTCGACTCCGACGGTACCCGTCTCCGCTCAGGATGACCATGTGTGAGGTCTAGTAGCGGAAGCAATCTGTTTCCATTAAACTTATTACTACATTCTCTTAACTCAGCCGTAAGGCGTACAACAACATAAATTTCAATTTATCCCCGTAGCGGAAATCTAGATTCCACAGCCGAAGGCTAAAACGATCATTTCTAAATACGGTGACTGTCTTCCCTAATACTCCTTAAAAAAATTATTCACCTCATCCAAAACACAAAAAGACGACATCTCTGCCGTCTCTTTATTTTTCTTATTTAGTGGCAAATTGGATTAGTTTGTAAAGTGTTTCTGCTAGTTCTCCTCTACTATACTCTCCATATGGTTTGTAGTTTTCATCGTCTTTTCCACCGATTAAACCAACTTTTTTCATTAATTCAACCGCTTCTTTTGACCATTCTGGTATTTCTTTTTCATCACTATATTTAAATTCTTCTAATGATGGCATTTCGATTCCATGGTCTTTTAAGAATTTCATTATGATTACTGCAAACTCTTGTCTTGATACGTTTTTGTTTGGTCTGAAGTCTCCTTCTTCGTATCCTGCAACTATTCCATTTTCCTTTGCCCAAAGCACTGCTTCATAGAACCAGTCTGGTGATTTCACATCTGTAAATGCTTTTTCAACTTTTGTGAAGTTCTTATCTGCTGAAATTCTATAAAGGGTCGCTACTACCATTGCTCTTGTCATGGATGATTTTGGACTGAACTTATCTTCGCTTGTTCCAACCATGATTCCTCTTGTTGCCAAGTATTCAACTGCTGATTTTAATTCTTCTGGCACGTCTGTGAATTTAGGATTTAGGTATGGTTCTGCTATTTCTAATCCGTACTTAGCTCCTGGTGCGACTTTTTTAGTTTCTTTCTTAGTTGGTGCTTTGTCGGTGCTGATGAAGTTATTTATTAGTGGATATTGTGGATATATCCAATCCCCACCTGCTGGTGGAACTGGTCCAGGTACGATTGGTTTTTCTGGTTCAGCTGGTTTAACACCGTTTAGAGCTTCTCTCGCATCTGAAAGTCTCTTAGTTGCATCATTTACGATTGCTTGTGTTGCATCATCGCTATCTAACACAGCCTTAGCTGCTTTAAGTGCTTGATCGTAAGCTTTTTGTAGTTCTTCTTTTGCGTACTTATAAGCGTCAGATGCTACTACATCTTCTGCTTTATTTATTTCTGCTTCAAGAGTTCTCTTATCTATCTTACGATCTGGTACTTTTGCAAATTCAACAGGTTCAAATACTACTGTTAGCTTAGCAGTACCGCTACTAACATTTATTTTTTCTGGTGGCGTTACAGCTTTATATCCTGCAGGTGCTTCTACTGTAAGTTTATATTCACCAGCTTCTAGTCCTTTGAAGATTCCAGTTACGCTTGTGAATTCGTCTCCAGCTGAATTTGTCAATGTGTACTTGACCATCTTGCCTTCTGGTAGTCCTGTAGATTTGATTTCCACACTGTTTAAGATCTTCTCTCTCTTAGCTAAAGAAAGCTCGAATTCTATAAACCCACCATTAAGGGTTAAATCAACCTTGGTTCTATTGTCTGTAAATCTCGGAGATATATCTCTAAAGTCTTCTCCGCTGAAATAGAATGCTTCTAAGTCATATCCTTCTGGTAGAACTACTTCTACATTGTATCCACCTTGTTCAATCAATTTTTGAACTGGAGATTTTAATTCTTCTGCAGTTAGGGTTATGGTTTGAGTTTCCTTGCCTTCTACTATTGGTTTTAGAACAAATTTTATTTCTCCATCTTTTGGAAGTTCATCTCCATATACTCCTATCGCTAGGGATGCCTTCTTTGGATGAGGAAGTTTATTTAGATCACTATATCTAAAGTGCACTTCTTCATTTTCGTTGTCTTTATAGATGCTAACTTTAGAGCTCTTAGTTTCTGGAGTTACTCCGTCCTTTGCATAGGTTACTACTTCATAGTCATCTTCTTTTAATCCCGTCCAAGTTAGTTCTCCAGTTGGTTCTACTAATCTTCCTTTTGAGTCGTATACTTCTACTGGGTTTGTAGGTTTATCATCTGTTCCTACGATTTCTTGAGTTACTTTTATAGTTCCATATACGTATGGATCTTTTACTAATATCTCTGAACCTTTGAAGTTAGCTTGTTCATTTGACTTTTCCCATGGTACAGATTTTGTATCTATACTGTCATTTAGAATTAGATATTTTTCAAAATCTCTATTCTTAACTTCAACTATATATTCTCCTGCTGGAGCTGGTATCTTAAAGTCAATTTCTTTTAATTTAGAGTTTTCATCTATATCGTAGAAAGTTCTATACGCTGTATTGATTTTATCGATTATATTTACTTTCATATCCTTAAGCTCTTGACCTGTAGCTTTATGAATGATTGTAAAGTATTTGTCGATATTCTTAATTACGATATCTTCACCACCGTCATAAGTTACAACTTCTATGTCTGCTGGATCTATGAATTTTTCGATAGCTTCTTTATCTGCTGAAACTATATAGATTGGAATAGTAAGTGATCCAACAAAAGCAACTTGAAGCGTAATATAGTGACTTCCTTGTGGTTCAATTTCTACCACTGTAGGTCCTATTACTTGTACTGGGTCTGCTCCTTCTCCAATAGCCTTGATATTGTATACTCCCGCTGGAAGATTAGCTCCATATGAGAATAGTCCCCATCCAACTTGTTTTTCAAGGGCGTATTCTTTGCCATCTTTATCTACTGCTACAAGTCTTATATTTCCGTCGTAATCTGCAGGGAAATTAAGAGTTACTTGTAACTTTCCATATTCTTTTGTTTCTTCGATCTTCTTGAATTTAACTTTTACTGTTGCTTCCTTTGCATCCGCTGTAATTTCAAATTTTTCTGGTTCAATAGTTACTTCATATCCAGCTGGATAATTCTTCATAACTGCCTTGTACTTACCTACTGGTAGGTTATTTGCATCAAGTGCCTTTCCAGTTACTTTGCCTTCTTTATCCAATGCGTAGATTTCTACTTCATTTGTAGGTATATCAGTTGGATTTTCTGCATTTGCTTTAACTATGTTTACTTTGCCTACATTTTTAACGTCTACGAAGTTTACATCAGTCGTATTACCTGCCCAGTCAAATGCTCTTATATATGCCCCGTCAAGATTAATTTGTCCGTCAAAGTCTACACTATACTCTCCATTTTTATTGGCTTCAAGTAGATCAACATATGTTACTTCCTTGCCGTCTTTATCTTGACCCTTACTAATTAAAATTACAGTTTGTAGTCCTGAACCAGCATCTGTTGCCTTAACTGAGACCTTGGTCTTTCCATTTGCATAAGTTGATGCTAAGTCTGTAACCACTGGTTTGGTGTTGTCAACCTTGATATCTCTTACGATACTTTGTGGTTTAGCCTTTTCGTTGTCGTTGATTCTTGCAGAAACTTTAAATTTATAGTTTCCTTCTGCAACTTTTACTCCAGCTTCATTGGTGCCATCCCAAGTCCATCGTCCTTCCATTCTAGATTTTGCATATTTTTCAGGACTCATGTTTACAGTACCAGCAGTCTTTCTACCGTCTGATCTGTATACATTTGAAATAGTCTTTATAACATTATCATTTCCATCTAAAATTTCAATTTTGAAATCAGAGTAGTTTCTTAGGAATACTCCCTTGAAAGTCACGGAGTCTTGGATACTATCTCCATTTGGACTGAATGCAAAATTACCTGTAAATTCACGAGTTTCAATATTTCTACCGATGGTATCTATTTGAAGAGCTCTAGAAATCTTGTTCCCTACGTTGGATACAAGCATAGTTGCATTGATTTCATCACCGATGAAGTTATCTAGTTTTTCTTTATCTAAAACTTTTTTATCATTGTCAAGTTTTGTAAATTCTTGTTCCACCCAGAAAGGTCTCTTTTCATCAAGCTTAAATGTATCTATATAGTCTTCAAAAATAGCTACATCTTCTTCCCAGTTACCTTTAAATGCAAGTACTGGCACTGAAAGCACAGGATAATCTCCATTTTTAGGAGTAAATATAACAAATGCATCTACAAAGTATCCCTTAGGGAATTTTGTAGGCAGATCACCATTGCTAAAATCTATCGTTTTTGCAAAATTAACTGTTCTATTTGCAGATACAGTTACACTATCTAGACTTCCTTTTGCAATCTCATGTGGCTTGTAAGTCTTGGTATCTTGTGAAAGTTTACCATCTTCTTTTAATAAATCTGTTTGAACCACATAGGTTACGTCATAAGATACATTGCTACCAGTGTAATTTTTAAGATTTAAATTAATTGGAAGTTTAGTTTCTTTTATTTGTTTTAATTCAACCTTAGGTTCATTGTATGAACTGCTATCAGATTTAGCATCTACAACTGTAACTACATTTGGATTGGTAGCACGATCTAGATCCATAAGTCCAGAACCTTGTAATCTAACAGAGAATAATTTGCCATCAGCTCCAGGAACTTCAATCAAAGTTGCAGTGTTCATAAGAATTGCCTTTATAAGAGCACTTTTTTCTTCCTTTGTAAATTTAATCTCTGGATGCTCTTTAAGCATAGCATTAACAGCAAGTATTCCACCAGCTACATGAGGAGTCGCCATTGAGGTACCACTCATGTATGTGTAATTTTTTCCTTCATATTTTGAAGTATTATCTATAGATCTAATATCTCCACCAGGAGCTGTGATTTCAGGTTTTAAACCTAAGTTTGGAGTAGGTCCCCAGGATGAGAAGTCAGAAATCTTGCCAGCGTGAGGAGCATTGTAATATTTTTTACCAATACTCTTAATAGCAACTTTTTTTCCATTATTAATACTTTCTTTTACTTCTTTATATTCACTTAGGTGAATTAGAACAGAAGGAATAGTAGGAGTATATTCTCCAAGTGACATGGTAAATGGTCTGCCAGCATCTTTGTCGGAGTTGTTACCCATTATAACTGCAATAGCTCCTTTATCTGCAGCATTTTTAATCTTAGATGCAAAATCTGCTCCACCTCTTTGAATAAGAGCAATCTTGCCATTTAAATCTTTATCTTTAAAATCATCTATATTTTTCTTAGGGTCTATAATTCCTAGACCGCAGTCCACAACGTCGAATTCTTTTCCAAATTCAAAATCAGATCTATTGTAAGGTTCTGAAGGATAAGCATCAAATTCCTTATCCCCTAAAACAACTTTATATGGATCTTGAATAATATTTGAGTTGTTAAAAGAAGCAACAGTAAATACATTCTTAGATGCTCCCGGTGAACCTAGCGTTGCATAGTCAAGCATATCTACTCCAGTTTCGCCAATTCCAGACATAGCAAAACCGTCATTTCCACCAGCAAATACAACGATAGAACCAGCAGCATTTGCATTGTCTACTGCATCATCCATAACAGCATCTCCCTTAGCAGGACCAGAATAAGATCCAAGGGACATGTTTATAGAATCAGCTCCAAGTAGAACTGCGTCGTCAATTGCACTTACATAAACGTCAGTACCAGTAAGCCCTTCCCCAGCTCCAAACACTCTCATCGCTAAGATTTGGGCATTAGGTACGATACCTACCACACCTTGTTCATCTACAGGACCATCTTTTTTAAGTCCATTACCAGCGATAGTACCAGCAATATGTTGACCATGATTAGCATCTTTAGTAGCCATATCGAAGTTTTTATCCGCATAGTTGTAGATATAAGGAACCTTAAGATTACCGAATTTACCCATCAAACGATTGTTACGAATGGCATCATTCATATCTTTTTCAGAATATTTAACCCATTTTTCTGCGCCGTCATCAAGTCTCAAATCCGGATGAAGTAAATCAATACCAGTATCAAGAATAGCAACTACTCTACCCTTACCATCATAGCCTTTTTTATTAGCAAGTTGAGCGTGAACAATATCACGGCTATGCTTCATAGATGGAGTGATCTTATAATCAAGAGAAAGAGAAACTCTCTCAACGTTTGGAAGAGAAGCCACTCTTTTAGCTTCAGCATATGTCATTCTAAGAGAAAATCCGTTAATGACAGCCTTGTAACGCCTAATATCATCTCTATCATTATGAGTGCTTATAGTTTTTCTACCAGCATTACTAGCTGAGAAAAAAGTTGACATACGTGCTCTCGGTTGAAAATCGCCACCTTGAGTACCAAGAATAGCATCCAAAACCCTGTCTTGAGATGCAAGTCTAGCATCAATAGCACGGTTTAGAGAATTCCTAGAAGTAGAATTTTGGGCTCTTCTACTCTGTCTTCTACTGTTTTGAAAAGCAGCAGGATCTTTAACTTGAACGATAAAAGTATGTACACCATTATCACCCTTTAATGCGTCCTCCGCTTGAGCCTTTAACTCTGCAAGGGCAGTTTGACTACTATTAGCTGCAAAACCAGCTAGTGGAATAGAAGTCACCACCATTACTAAAGCTAAAAATAAAGCTAACAATCGTTTCTTCATAAATACCTCCTTGTTGTGCAAACGATACTAAAATTATAGCATATGTGTTTTGCACTGTAAAGCAATTAAATAGAATTTGTGTAATAAATGTTAAAGAAATGTGAAATCTATAAAATTAAAATTTATTTTATATGTAGATATAACACTGTTCTTTACAAGGTTTTATCATCTTTAATATAATGAGGTAATTTGTTGCTATAGTTTTCACATAGATAACACACAATAGTAACAATAAAAATAATGTATAGTAAACAAGAGTATGATAAGAGAAAAATTTATAAAAATAAAGGTAAAAATTTGAAAAATATATTAAAAAATACTATTTTACAGAACTTAAAAAAAATAAAATTATAAAAATATTCTTAAATTTAAGCAGATATTTGGATAACATAATAACGAATATGAAAAATAAATTTTTCTTTTAATTGGAATTAAATAATAATAAACCTATATTTCCTGCCAAATTGATACTGCATTATCTCAACATCCTTCAGGCATGCGACAACCTCACAAAGTTTAGATCCTTCGACTCCGACGGTACCCGTCTCCGCTCAGGATGACCAGGTGGTGGGTATTTTTTTAATAAGTATCTAGGTGGTCGTCACCCTGAGCGAGGAAATTTATTTCCGAGTCGAACGGGTATAACCTCCGAAGGTCAAGTCTATGCAAGTGATTCATCCAAACATAACCCCATCAAGTTTAGATCCTTCGACTCCGACGGTACCCGTCTCCGCTCAGGATGACCATGTGTGAGGTCTAGTAGCGGAAGCAACCTGCTTCCATTAAACTCGATACTACATTCTCCCAACTCAGCCGTAAGGCGTACAACAACATAAATTTCAATTCATCCCCGTAGCGGAACCTTCTAGGTTCCACAGCCGAAGGCTACAAAGTCCTACCAATTGCAGTCACCCTACAAGAGAGACAACCATCCCAACTTGTCATCCTGAGCGGAAAAGGCGTCAGCCTTTGAAGTCGAAGGATCTGACCCATATTTAACCCGTATATTCCAAAAAATATAATAAAATACCTACCCAACTACAGTCACCCTGAGAGGCAGTCGAGTTCTACAAATCAGCCTTCATTTTATTCGGCTTCTTTGGAACTCTTTGCACGAGACCTGCTGCGAAATCTAAGATTTCGGCTAGGGCTTCGAACGGGTATAACCTCCGAAGGTCAAGTCCTTGCAACTGCATCGTAACGGAAGCAATCTGCTTCCATTAAACTTAATACTATATTCTCTCAACTCAGGCGTAGCCGTAAGACAACATGCATTCATATTCATACCCGTAGCGGAAATCCAGGTTCCACAGCCGAAGGCGTGAAATCTTTAAAACTTGCAAATAATTAATACCTATCGAGCAGGAACCATGCCACTTAGTCATCCTTATTTGACCCCACCAGGGTTATACCCGTTCGACTCACTTCGTTCGCTCAGGGTGACTGCCTTCCTTCGGTTTATTCTTGAAATAATGTCTGTAGGTGGTCGTCACCCTGAGGGAGGAAATTTATTTTCGAGTCGAACGGGTATAACCTCCACAGGTCAAGTCTTAGCAAGTGATTCATCCAAACATAACCCCACCAGGATGTAGGGTGACTGTCTTCCTCCGATTATCTTTATAAAAATTTCTTCCCAATAAAAAAAGACGGTCCTAAACCGTCTTCATCCTTTAAATCATATAAATTTTCTATCATATAATCCCAAACCTAGTAACTTACCCTATTTCTAAGGGCTGTTTCGATAGTCAGTTCGTCGTAATATTCCAAGTTACCTCCCACTGGAATTCCGTGGGCGATTCTCGTCATAAGCACTCCAGTATCCCTAAGCGCTTCTTGAATATACATGGCAGTGGTATCCCCATCGGTGGTTGGATTTGTGGCGATGATCACCTCTTTGATACCGCCGTCCTTGACTCTTTTCACCAATGAATCAAATCTAAGATCACTAGGGAATATTCCCCTCGTCGGTTGCACAGTTCCGTGAAGCACATGGTAAAGTCCATGATAACTGTTGGTCTTCTCCATAGAAGCCACATCCCTCGGTCTTTCCACCACGCAAATGGTGGTCCTGTCCCTACTTTCATCGGTGCATATGTCGCAAGGGTCATCATCGGTGAAGTTGTGGCAGATGGAACATTCTTCGATGTTTTCCGCCGCATCCACTATCGCCTTTGCCAGACCTCGCGCTTCCTCTTTATCCTGTTCAAGAATATAATAAAGGATTCTCTCTGCAGATTTGTCCCCCACTCCAGGTAATTTCGTCAGTTCGTAAATTAAATTTTCTAATGGCCTACTCATCTTATAGTCCAGGGATATTTAGTCCGCCTGTAAGCTTGCCCATTCTCTTGTTTGCGATATTGTCCGCTTCGTCCATGGCACTGTTAACCGCTGTTAGTACAAGGTCTTCAAGCATGCCCACGTCTTCTGGATCCACAACCGCTTCATCGATTTTTATCCTAATTAGTTCCTTTTTACCATTGACAGTCGCTTCCACAGCGCCACCGCCAGAACTAGCAGTCACTTCTTGGTTCTTTAGTTCCTCTTCAAGGTTTTCCATTTGTTTTTGAAGCTTTTGCATCTGCTTCATCATGTTGTTCATATTTCCCCCGCCTGGGAATCCTCCAAATTTCATAATATCTTCCTTTCTATTTTATTGAATCTTTTCCAAATAAATTTTCAATCCTATCCTTAATAGAATCGACGTTACTATTAGATTTTACCACAAATTTCACTGAAATATTATCATTTGTCAGTTCTTTTAACACCGACTCAATCTTTTCTATGGACTCGTGATTGTTAAGAGTAGTGTAGAAACTTCTGCCCTGCTCCTCAAATGCGATGGTAGCCACATTATTTTCAAAGGAATCGAGCCTGCCCATGACAAGCATACCAGAGATGATCCTCTCAGAACGCTCCTTCAAGATTGAAATTGCACGATTAAATATGCCTTGCAGTTCATTGTCAGAATAATCTATATCCGCCTTGGTTTCCATTGTTTCCTCGGTTTCAACCGCATTTATATCTGTTTCAGCCGCATCCTCTTGGCTTTTCTCGATTGCACTCATGTCAGAATGATCATCCACAGGAACTTCTGGAATATCTTTTGGAATATCATTTTCGATTTCTTTTTCAACATTTTCTTTGGTTTCATTTGAAACTTTATTGTCAATGATTTCAGAAACTACTTCCTTAGCAAGAGGTTTTTCAACTGCAACCGGATTTTCCTTCTTCGCAAAATTAAACTCAAACTTTTCCCTCTTAGGAGCCTTGAGCCCAGACAAATCTCCAGAACTTAGCATCCTTTCCAGATTTTCCACACGATTTAAAATATCGTCCTGCTTTGATGCCACAATCTCAAGAAGCGCCGCCTCAAGCATGGTCCTCTTGTTGGTAATATACCTGGACCTCGCCTTGGTCTCGCTTAAAATCTTGATAATATTTAAAATCTCAGAATTGGAAAAAGCATTGGCAATAGCGACATACCTGTCCATATCTCTAACACGAATGATCTTTCTAGGGTCGCTTAAATTCTTTGCAATCAAAATATTTCTAAAAAATGACACAATACCGTCGATTAAAACCATCATATCCTTGCCATCATCAGCAAGGTTTGCTACGGACATAATGATACTTGACGCATCAGAATTTAAAATCGAAGTGGCAAGCTCAAAAAGAGTATCCTCCGTGGTAACACCCAACACCTCGATAATCTTGTCGTAGCTGATATTATTATCGTTAATAGCCACAACCCTGTCGAGAAGAGACACAGCGTCCCTCATGGAGCCGTCTGCCATCTGTGCGATTAAATCAATTCCAGCCTCGTCGATGGTCTTGCCTTCCTTTGCCAAAATCTCAGAAATATTTTTAGAAATCGTGTCAATGGAAATTCTCTTAAAAGTGTACCTCTGAGTCCTCGAAAGAATCGTCTGAGGCACCCTCTCAATCTCCGTCGTCGCCAAAATAAATATGAGATGCTTCGGAGGCTCTTCCAAAATCTTAAGAAGTGCATTGAAAGCGCCCTTAGAAAGCATGTGAACCTCGTCTATGATGTAGACCTTGTACTTCGAAGTGCTCGGCGGATAAAACGCCTTTTCACGCAAATCCCTGATGTCGTCCACACCATTGTTAGAAGCCGCGTCCATCTCAACCACATCGAGATTCGTGCCCCGTAGGATTGATTTACAAGTCTCGCACTCGTTGCAAGGATTGCCATCGATAGGATGCTCGCAGTTAACCGCCCTCGCCAAAATCTTTGCCGTCGAAGTCTTGCCCGTTCCTCTAGTGCCCGAAAAAATGTATGCATGAGAAACCGTGGAATTCTTCACTTGATATTTAATTGAATTTATAACCTGGTCTTGACCGACAACCTCGTCAAAAGTCCTCGACCTGTATTTTCTATATAAAGCTTGATACATAATTCACCTAAATCTATTATAACATAGGACCAAGACGGAAAAATAAAAAATAATGTTTTGTAATTTAAGATTAATCATTACCAACTACAGTCACCCTGAGCGAGGAAATTTATTTCCGAGTCGAACGGGTATAACCTCCACAGCCCTAGTCTCTGCAACTGCACCGTAGCGGAAGCAATCTGCTTCCATCAAACTTTTTACTAAACTCTCTAAACTCAGGCGAAGCCGTACGACAACATAAATTCCTATTCACACCCGTAGCGGAACCTTCTAGGTTCCACAGCCGAGAGGCTACAAAGTCCTACCAATTGCAGTCACCCTACAAGAGAGACAACCATTCCAACTTGTCATCCTGAGCGGAAAAGGCGATAGCCTTTGAAGTCGAAGGATCTGACCTATATTTAACCCATATAATCCAAAAAATATTAAAATTATCCTTCAACTATTATCTTCCAAACATAACCTCACATTATGTCATACATCCAATATACTCTTTCTCAATAGAGCCTCTCGGCTATGGAAGCAAAATGCTTCCGCTACAAAACATATAATCATCCAAACACACCCCACCAAAAAACAAAAACCGGAGGCAATCCTCCGGTCTTTGTAATTCATATATCATAACTAAATATTTACATATTTAATTACTAAATACAAAACTATTTAATTATTTTACGATCTTGTCCCATCTTTCAGCTCTCTTGTCTATTCTTTCATAGTCATGAGTGTGAACTGCTTCCATGATTTCGTAGTAAGCCCAGTGTTTATCAGTCAAGTCGTTGAACTTCTTGATTTCAAAACCATGTTCTCTTACGAATTCACCGTCAGCTGCTCTATCGAACATTCTGTTTACGATAGATACTGCTTCTGCTCTAGTGATAGGAGCATCTGGTTTGAATGTTCCATCAGTGTATCCTGAGATCCAACCTTCAGCCTTAACCTTAGCGATTGCATCCTTAGCCCAATGATTCATTGGAACATCTGAGAATGTTTCATCTGCAGCTTTTGGATTCTTAATATATTTAGAAGCAATTACTGCAAATTCTGCTCTAGTTATGCTCTTGTTAGGTTTGAATGTTCCATCAGGATATCCCTTGATGATGTCCTTGTTAGAAAGCTTCATAACGCTGTCGCAGAACCAATCGTATGCTCGAACATCAGAGAACTTAGGTGAATAATTTGCAGGAGCACTATTTTCAGTTAATCTTGCAAATATAGCAGATACTTCAGCTCTAGTGATCTTGCCATCAGGTCTTACAGTTCCATCTGGGTATCCAGCGATATATTCTTCGTGTCTTTCTAGATGTTTAGGTTCTGGTTTAACTTCAGTTTTAGTTGAACCGAACCAAATTGGCCACCATGGATTGTATTCAGGAGTTGGCATTGGTTGTGGTTGTGGTTCTGGTTTAGGTTCTTCACCAACCTTAGTATTATCTGAGTTTGGTTTCTTACCTAATTCTTTTTGAGTTACCACAATTTCTTCGCCAGTCTTTAATTTTTTATCTTCTGGAACTTTTACTGTCCAATCGCCATTTTGCTCAACTGTTGTCTTAATAGGATCTTTAACTCCAGGTATTGTAACTTCAATTTCTGATCCTGGAACACCCTTACCAGTGATATTTTTATCTTCTGGTTTTACAGGATTTATTATAGGTTTTTTAGAAGTAGATTGTTCTCTTGTCCAAGTACCTACAAAAGTTTTGTCTTCGTCCTTAGCTTCTTCTGGTTCCCATTTTACGAAAGTATAATCGTAGAAATTGTTATCCGCTTCTTTAACTTCTTTAATAGGAGCTAAGTTTTCTGGTTTATAAGTTTTACCTTTTGCTACCTCTTTATCAATTAATTTTGCAAGTTTATCTTTTAAAACTTGTGGTAATTCAGATATTTCTGCATTTTTATTATCCTTATCAAGTAGCTTGAATGTATGCTTCATGATAAATGATTCTGTTGCTGTAGCAGTAAACTTATTATTTGTCTTAGTTGCAACGTGGTTTGTTGGAGTCCATACTATATTTTTGAATTTAGCAGGATTCATAGATTCAGGATTGATACTATCAAATATTGTTTGGTTTGTTACAAATTTATATTCGTCCAAGTTTGTACCTGGTTTTACCTTGTAAGTTTCATATAATTTTGGACCTTCAACATCCTCATTACCTTTTTTAGCTTTAACTCCATTTCCTAGTAGGAATTGAACTGTTATCGCATCTGCTGGTGCATTATTGTTATCTTTACCAGTAACATGATCAGATACATATAGGTTTTGATTTTCAACTAATAGTTCACTACCATCACTGAATGTTACCTTGATATTTCCAATGAATGGATTAGTACTAGCTGTGTCTGACTTTCTTCCATTTTGGTCTTCAAACTTAGCCTTACCTTCATTAGTCTTCTTTCCATCATTGTCATAAGTTGAGAATTCGTCTTTGATTTGTTCTTTTTGAGCTACTGTTAATCCATTTTCATCTTTCTTAACACCCTTTTCCCAATCGATTGGGTCTTTTTTCCAAACTTTGATATCTTGTGGAGAAAGTTTATCTTTTAGTATTGAAGAAACAGCTTCTTTACCTTCGATTGTGTAAGTTAATTCAACTGCATTTCCTTCACAGTCAGGTTCTTGTACTGTTAATTTAAGAGTAATTTTTTTACCGATAAAGTCAGCAAGTGTATTGATGTTACTACCTTGTCCATTTATTTCAATACCTATGTCAAAGCCAACTGCTTGAGCAAGGTTATTTACTAAATCTTGTTCAGTTCCGCTTGCTTTTTCAATTGCTTTTAAGTCTTTAGCTGGTTGAGTTCCAACTTGATACTTGATTAAGTTGTGATTCTTTAGTAAATCCTTAATTCCAGCTACAAGACCTGTACCCTTTAATTCGCTAAATGGTTTTGTCTTGTCCATTATAGCAACTGTTACTGTCTTGTTCTCTTTATCGTACTTGCCTAGGTAAACACCATCTTTCTTCTTGATGTTTTCAAACATAGGATCGATAGCTTTTTCAAATTCTGCTTTTACAACATCTTTATCTTTACATACAGCTATTTCTGCACTTGCTACATAAGCACCATCTTTGCTCCAATTTTGAGTTAATTCGCTTGGATTCCAAGTTATTGTGTTTTTGTAGTTTGCTTGTTTTACAATTTCAGCATTTTTTCCAGTTGTTGTAGGGAAGTCATCTGCTGCTAAACCAGTACCAGGTTTTACATAGTAAGTCTTGATAACAACAGGGTTAGCTGCGTTACCAACTTTACCGCCTTGTTTAGCTTCCTTAACACCTTCACCAAGTTTAATTTCTACCTTAACCTTGTCGTCTGGTAGCTTTTCTGGATCAATGTATTTAGGATCATCTTGTGGTTTTACTTCAACCTTTTTATCAGCTACATATAGTGTTTGATCATTAACTACTAGAGTTGAACCATCATTAAATGTAACTAATAAGTTACCCTTCTTACCATCTGGCAAGTTTTGAGCATCTGAATTTCTTAAAGTTCCCTTTTGAGCAACTGTTCCGTTTTCACCAAGATCTTCTACTTTTGCGTTTGCTTTATCTAATTCAGCTTTTAGAGCTTTGTTTTCGTCGCTGTCTTCAGCAACACCCTTAACTTTAACGCCCTTCTTCCAATCGATGTCATCTTCAACCCAAACTTTAATATCTTTAGGGTCTAGTTTTCCTGCAAACTTTTCAGCTATAGTTTGAGCAACTTTAGCTGTCAAAGTAATTTCTGTTTTAACAACATTGCCTTCATTATCGGTCGCTTGGCTAATTACTTGGTTTGTACTTGTGATAGTTTCTGGGTCATATGTCCACATATCATTAGCGTTTACCTTGTAAAGATTGTCATCTTTTGAAAGAACATTTACATTTGCAACGTCTGCAATTGTTTTTCCTTCTAATGGATTTACATAGTAAACAAGTGGTGATGTTGCATCAGCATTATCAAGTTGTAGCTTAGCTTTTTCGGCATCAGCTGCAGCAACTTGGAAAGTTACTTTAGCGTAATGTTCTTTAACCTCTGGAGTTACATCTGGATTGTCTTGACCATTCTTCTTTTCTGGAATAATGTCAGGAAGTTTTTCATACTTAACTTCAACAGTTTGAATATGTTCTGTTTCATAAGTCTTATTTTTTACAGCATCTGCTATTGTGTCTGCAGTTCTCTTGTAGCCAATAAATTTAGGCTCTTTAATCTTAGATGCTTCTACTGGTTTACCTTTGTTACCTTCGGCATGATCAGGATACTTTTCATCTTTAATTTTGTACTTGTCTAAAATAGCAGTACCTTCTGCATCTACATATTGAACTGCAACTCTACCTTGTGCTTCTGGCGCGTAAACTGCATAGAAAGTTACATTTTTCTTAACTTCATATCCATTTGGATCTACAAGTTTATCTTGATTTTGATTGTTACTATAATCCAAGGATTTATTTTCTACATCATCGACCCAACCAACAAATTTTTGATCTTTGTTGTCTTTTTTTGGAATGTTTGAGATTTGATCTTTAGTAGGAACTGTAACAGCTGCTAAATCTCCAAAAGATTCTCCAATTTTCATAGAGTGTCCAATTGCTTGTTCAGTCTTAACTGCTTGGTCAAATGTAGCTCCATTTGGATCAAATTTAACTTTTAGTTCTTCTCTCATTGTAGCAATGAAAGGATTTTTAAAGTCTCCTGTTATATTGTAGTGATATTTAGTATCTCCATCTTCGATAGTACCCTTAGTTTTACGAGATCCATCTTGAACAATTTCTAGATACCAAGTTACTGCACCTTTCATATCACTAATAAGAAAATAATCCTTCGGCAATGTTCCTTTATTTTTATCTTTAACTTCTACTAGTTTACCATTTATATAAAGATGTCCACCTACTGCAGAAATAGATTTATATTCATTTTCAGGATAATCTTCTGTATTTAATGTAACAAAATTATCTCTATCATTTATATCATTAAATCTAGCAGTAACTTCTGGTCTATTACTTTTATTTGTAAACCATACTGCTTTATATAGTGGATTTGCTCTTTGAGCGACTACTATTGTAACATTTTCTGCATCAAAAGAACCTTGTTGTCCATATTCTATCCTTATATCATATTGAAACGAAGGTGAAACTATTAATTGCCATTTATCCGGGTCTTTATGATCTGGGTTGGTTTCATCATAATTTTCTGTTTCAACAAATGTAAAAACACCCTCTCCTGTAATCTTTGCATGACCAATTTTGAGATCATTTTCTCTCAAAGCTACATAAACATCAATGTCCCAGTCATTATCTAGAGTCATATCAACTAATGCTGCCTCTACTTTTACTTTAATCCAATCTTCTAATGGATCCCCAGCTGCTCTAAGTCTATATTTAGGTGTTATAAGTTTTTCAGGATGTTTTAATCCTAAATCAGAAACATTGTAGACCTTATATGTTCTACCGTCTATGTCTTTTGTTGTGTACTTTACCTCTTTATTTACAGTCAATGTATTAGAATTTGCAGAAGCTGGATTAATTACAACTCCAATCATCATTACTAAAGCAAGTAAAAAAGATATTATTCTTTTATTCATTATCTATTTTCCTTTCAATTATTATATATTAGGGGGACAGAATCCCCCTAATATATAAGGTTTAATTAATCTTAACCCAGAACTTTCCTTCGTTAAATTCACCTTTCTTTGTAGCCTTTAACTCAATGGTAGTTCCTGGTTTTATTTTTTCTCCCAATCTATAACTGTATGTTCCAAAACCATTTGTTTTAATAGTATCTATTGATATATCATTAATAAATATTTCAACATCACAATAACTTGGGTATGTCGTAATAGTTATCCTTTGATCACCAACTCTAGGGTCTTTAAGACCAACTTTTATAGTTTCTTTCCTTATTCTTTCTAAGGCTTTTTCAATTTTAGTTGTAGACTCAGTAATCTTAGTATTATTCTTTAGGTTTTCTTTTCCTTCCTTGATAGCTTTTTCTAGCTCTCTTCTGTCCTTACCTGGTTTATCCTTGTAACCTTCTTTTTGAGTTTCTTCTTCTGCTTCTTTAATAATATCTTTAAGCTTTTGTCTTTCTTCGTCTGTCTTTCTCTTATTTTCAATAGCTTTTTCGATTTCTTTTTGAGCATTGTTTAACTCTTCTTGTGTTGGTGGTGTAGGATCAGTTCTCTTCTTAAGATTTTCTGCATCTTGAATTGCTTTTTCTAAGGCTTTATCTTCTGGTGTTCCGTCATTTGTCTTATCCAATGCGTCTTTACCATCTTGGATTGCTTTATCTAAACCAGAAGTGTCTACTCCTACTGTGGTTTCAGCATTATTAGAAGTCCAACCTGGCTTCTTAGCTACGACTCTAATTACATCGCCGTCTTTGAATTCTGTTGTACCTAGATAGTTATAAGTTCCGTCAGAGTTTACTCCTACGCCTTCCTTGATAAGGTCGTATCCACCTTGAGCATTCTTCTTATATATGTCAACTGTTGAAGCATTTTCTGCTGTACCAGCTACAGTTTTTTCACCAATCTTAATTGGATTGATAGTTGGCTCTGGTAATTTTTGTCTTTCTACAACTGTTTGTGGGTCTGACTTGCTTCCGTTACCTGATTCGTCTTTAACTTCTACTGTTACCATATCTCCAGTCTTAACAGCTGGGTCAACAGGGATAACTAGTTTTCCATTTTCTTCAGTAACTTCTTTTCCATCAGTAGTCTTCCACTTACCATCGCTATCTTTTTCAACAACTACAGTTTTCTTTGTAGGTTGTTCGCCAGGTTTAGCTAGTACTTCAACTTCAACTGTTATTGTCTTAGCGTCTTTTTCAGTAGGTGTCTTAACCTTGATGTCTTTGTCGCCGTCAACTGGTTGATCAACTTTTGGTTTTGCTGGTGCTTCTGTATCTGCTGCTTGACCAACTACTTCTTTAGCTGTTGATGGTGTAGTTGTATCTGGGTCACCCTTAGATTCAACTTCAACAACATTGTATTCGTCAAGTTTTAACTTACCTTCTGTTGGAATTGTAAGTTTTCCAGTTTCTTCATCTTTTTCAACTGGTTTTCCATCAATAGTCCAGTTACCGTTGCTATCTTTTTTAACAGTAATTGGTGTTGAACCTTCTGGAGTGTTGCCACTCTTGTCAGTTTCTGTGATTACAAGCTCTGTAGCATTGTCTGCTGGTTTAACTGTAATGTTTTTAGATTCAGCTTTTATAGAGTCGATTATAGCCTTGCCAACTTCAGTTTTGTCGTCAGCTGTGCCGTTGTTATCAGCATCTCTTACTACTTTTGCAGTCGCTGCTTCTGATAGAGTCTTGTCAGCATCTTTTGCTTTGACTTCAACATCTGCTCCAACTGGAAGCTTAACCTTTAGGTCTACAGTCTTAGTAGCGTCATCACCTGCTCCGATTTCAAAAGTTTCTTCTTTTGTTTCACCATTTACAGTATATTTTACATAAACTGTTGTCGGCTTGTTCTTAACTGTGAATTTAACAGTTGTCTTATTCTTTGCAGTTTGTGTTGCTTGTCCAGTTGAACCCACAGTGTTTTGGTTAGCTGCAAAGTCGATTGTTGGAGTTGGTGTTTGAAGCTCTTTAACTTCAAGTTTTTGATTTGTTGAACCGATTTTTTCTCCAACTTTTACATCGATAGCCTTGCCATCGTGATCTTTTTCTGTTAGTTCAAGATCTTTAATAGCTTTTCCATCAACTGTTGCTTTGATGTCTGCAACTTCTTCATTATCTGCATTTTTGAATTTGCCTGTTTCATTGTCGTAGTCAAAGATTTCGATGCCACCCTTGTTGTCCCTTACAACAGCTTTTAGACCTGTTCCAACTAGTGTTTCTCCTTGAGTGTAAGACATTTTTTCAGGTGCGATAACTTGGATATCTTTAACATCTGTTAAATCAACCTTGCCACCGTCTGGTTTGCCGTCGTTGTTGAAGTCGTTGAATACTGTTGTGGTTTGTGGTTTAGATATTGTCTTAGGTGCGTTTGTTGCATAGACTAAGATTTCTGCACCATTGTCTAATGGTTTATTGTTGTATTTAGCTTCAAGAGTGTAAGTTCCGTCATCATTTACTTTCAAGTTTTCAACTGTAACTGGTTTTTCTTCACCATTTACTTTTATAGTAACTGTGATTACTGCACCCTTTTCAGTTTTACCTTTAATAGTTGTAAATGTTGGTTTGCTACCTACGTTTGATGCGATAGCTGCCGGTCTTTCTGTTTGACCTGCTTTGCTGTCGTCTTCTCCATCGTTATCAGAATCTCTAAATACTTTAGCTGTTGCTGGTTTAGATTCTTTCTTACCTTCTTCTGTAGCTGTAACTTTGATTTCAGTTTCAACTGCTTGCTTAGTAATTTCAGCTGTGAAATTGCCATCTTGATCAACTATTACTCCACCCGCTGGTGTTAAGTCTGTCTTACCATCTGCTGAAGTAATCTTAACTGTTGCACCTGGTTTTACTTTACCAGTCACTGTAGTTGTTGTTTTTTCTTTGTCAGTAACTTTCTTAGGATCACCTTCTTCAGTGTTTTGATTCATAGCCTTAACATTTTCAGGTGTGGCTGAGAATTCGTCTTCGTCAGCAGTTTTGTTTCCGTCAGCGTCAAGTTGAACCACTACTTGTTTATCTGCCTTAACAGTTGGTTTGTCAGTAGCTTCTGCTCCTGTAACTGTAACTGTTAAGTCCATTTTATTAGTTTTGCCTTCAGGTGTCAAGCCAATTTCTTCATTGTTAGCTGGTTTGATAGTTACATCATTCATCTTAGCTAATTCTTCTGCTGTGTATGTTGCAGATTTTCCAGAGTCGTCAGTAAATTTAACTACTAAACCCTTTGTTTCGAACTTAGCTTTTCCATCTGTTGTTTTAACCAAGTAATCCATCTTGTCTGGATTCTTGATTATTTCAACTTTTGTAGCTTTCTTGATGTTGAATTTTTCTTTGTCATCCTCTACACCGTTGCCGTCTTTATCTTCTTTAACTATAGCTTCTGTTGGTTTTGACTCTTGTTTTTCTCCATCTTTTGCAGTTACATTTACTTTTGTATCTATATCAAGAGCTCCAGCGCTTTCTTGACCAGTCTTGCCATTCTTAGTTGCTTCAATAGTATATTCGCCTGTTGTTGGATTTGCTATTGTTTCTCCAACTACTGTTTCGCCAACCTTTGCTACAACTTTTGCTCCTGGTACTGCTTTACCTGTAATAGTTGTTGATTTTGGATCTTTGCCAACGTTAAGTGCTTTAGCTGTTGGTGCTGGTGTCTTTTCGTCTTCATCAGCGATACCATTGTTATCAGCGTCAGTTTTGTATTGAGCCGTGATTTCTGTAGCTGTGTCTGACTTAGTAAATGTTCCTATTAGTGAAGGTTTCCATCCTGTGTGAACTTTACCTTCATTAGCTATTACCTTTGGTGCCTTTGTTGTAAGGTCAACTTGTACATTAGGTCTAACCCATACTGATTTTTCAGTAATAGGAGTTTCACCATTTTTACCGAAGTTTCCGTCAGACCCTGCCATGAATTTAACTTCTTGGAAGCCTGCTACAGGTTTATCTGAAATATCTGACTTAGGTTCATACTTAGCAGTATGAGTTTGATTATCAGCGTATTTTGTTTGAACAGCTGGATCCCATCCGTTAAATACAAAGCCATCATTAGCAGTTACTTTCGGTGCGTTGAAGTTTACTTCTTCGCCCTTCCATACCCAGAAAGTATTTACTTGATCTTTACCATCGATTTGTTCAAATTTACCTTGATCGCCTGGTAAGAATTCTACTTTTGCGTAGTTTTCTGCATCGCGAGGATCTTCCGTTACAACTTTTGCTTTATATTGAGCTGTTACTGTTAGTCCTTCTTTTCCTATAGCTGTTGTATCATCTTTGTCCCAACCTGTGAACTTATATCCTTCTAATGCTGTTACTGCTGGTTTTTGGATATCAGCTAATGTCTTGTTTTTATCTGGATTTACCCAGTAAATAGTTGTTTCTTCTGAAGAGATTACGCCATGGTCACCCTTCTTGAATTCAACTTTTACAAAGTTGTCTGGTACATCTGGTTTTTTGTCGCCAGGTTTTTGTTCAACAACGTCCTTGCCAATATAAGTGTATTGAGCTGTGAATGTGAAGCTCTTGTTGTTTTCTTCTGTTCCTGTAAATGTTTCAGGAATAGCTGGATCCCAGTTTGCATCCTTTTTAGCTTCGTAGTTTGCATTCGGTTTAATTGTTGGAGCGTTTAGTACAGTCTTTGCAGAACCATCTTTAACTAAGAATTTCGTCGTTCCTTCAAGTTTACCGTGATCGCCCTCTTTGAATTCTACTTTTACATAGCCTTCTGGAATAACTTCTGGGAAGTTATCTTTTATTTCTACAACCGGTTCTTTAACAACTAGAGTCATAACGAAGGTTCCTTCTGCTCCAGATTTATCTTTTGCAGTATAAGTTACTTCGTAAGTGCCTGCTGTTTGATTAATAGTAGAAGTATCTGTAACTTTTGTTTTATTTCCTTTAGCATCAACTTTTTGAACTGTATAAGTGAAGGCTTTTTCGCCATCCTTTGCAATATCAGTTTCGCCATCAGCATCTGTAACTGTGATGCCTTCTTCTAAGTTAAGGGTATCGTCTTTAAAGATTTCTTTGTGGCTTGTAGTGCCTTCAACTTTAGGTGCAGTGTTGCCTGTTAGTGCTTCGATAGCTTTCTTGATGTTTTCATAGGCTGTATTTAGTTTGCCTTGGCCATTTGCATCAACTGTTACAGTTGATATAACCTTTCCTTTATCATCAAATAAATTATCAGCTTCATCAAGAGCAGCTTTTAATTTCTTTACTAAATCTTGGTTAACGCCTTTTTTACCGTCAAAGTTCTTAAACACTTCTTTTCCTGTTGGAATTATTTCGTTAAGCTTGTCTGGGTTTAGCTGAACTTTTTCAGTAACTGGAGCTGATTCTGTTTTTGATTTAGGTAGGGTTACTACTACGCTGATGTCTTCGCCTGCAATTAGTGGGTTTTTTACCCCTGCTACAAAGGAACCATCTGCGTTAGCAAGTGTTCTGCTTAATACATCGTTGCCTTTTTTAATGGTTACAAGTGCGCCGTCTAAGCTTACAGGGAATGCATCAGAATTTGAAGATGCTGTGATCTTACCCTTAACCGTTGTATCTCCATCTCTTAGAGGATTTTCATTACCAGCCGCCTTATCAAAAGCTACTGTAACTGTATTTGGCTTAACAATAAGTTTTTGGTTTGGAACTTCTAATGTTGAACCATCTTTGAATGTTACTAGTAGTGTACCTACTTTATCTCCTGCTTCTGCAGTTGTTCTTGATGATTTATCAGTAACTGTTGCATCTGAAAGAAGTGCTTCGAATTCAGCTTTCTTATCTGCAGTTGTATTGTCTGCAAGTGCAACACCCTTGTGCCAGAATTCTTCTGTTAATTCTTGGCCTTGTAGGGCTGTTGTGTCTACTGCCTTAAGTCCATCTTTACCGATTTGTGTTGCAGCATCTTCTGCTGCTGTTGCCTTAAATGTTGTTGCCTTTGTGATTTCCTTTGTCCAAGGTTTTGCAATGGGCTCCATACCAGTTGCTGGATTTTCAGCTTCTGTAGTCCACTTTGGATTTTTGTGGCCAGCTGCAGCTTCTAAGTCTGGGAACTTGTCTCTTGCAAGTTTTGAACCTTTGAATACACCGTAGGATTTACCATATAAAGGATCTTCTGCAATAGTCTTGTCCTTGATTACCTTAACTTCGAATACTCCATCTGGAAGTTTTTCGCCTGGTGTGATTTCTCCACCATCTGCAAGGTAAACTGCCCAATAGTCTGTATCAGCTACTTCACCTGCTGTTTTATCTGTAGGAAGTGCTGGATTCCATTTTAGGAATTTCTTGCTATCATCTTTACTACCATTTAAATATGCAGTAGGATTTTTAACTTTTGCAATTTCTGCTAGTAGGTCTGTGTCCTTAAGTTCTGTGCCTTCTAGAACGTCGATTACTTTAAGCTTTTCACCATTCTCGAATTTACCATCTTGGGCATTTGCACTTGTTTCAGCGTGGAAGCTTAAGCGTTTGTATCCGTCTGGTGTCTTTGGTAGGTCGCCGTGTTCGTCTGGTGTTGGAACGATAATCTTAGGTTGTGTAGCAAACTCAATGTAGCCACCAACTTTTTTCGTTTGACCATTGATTTCAACTTCTTGTCCTAGAGGCTTATAAGTGATTTTGTTTAGCTTATAAGTCTTGTCGCCAACTTTTAATCTTTTATTTGCGTCAAGTTGTGTTGTAAGGCTTAATTCCGGATTGTCTCCAGCATCATTTAAGTCTGCAACATTATCTCCTGCAAAGTCATCAAGTGTTCTAATATTAAAGGTCTTTGTATTTGCTGCTAGAGTAAAGTCATGCTCCTCTTCTAAAGTAAGCCTTAATCCTAAGGCTTGATTAATGTTTTCTTGAAGTTCTTTTCCATATGGGTCTACAACTTTTAAATCAATTACTGGGTGTATGATTTGAGTTAACTCAAATTTATAAGTCATGTCTTGACCCAAGTTGAAGTTTGTTGTGTTGTTAGCTCCTACATAAACTCTTAGTGCTATATTGTCCTTAAGTTTAGGGATTTCTGCTTCAACATTTCCATTACCAAAGTCCTTTGGAAGATAAAAAGTTTCAGTTTTTGTAGTCTCTCCTGCTTGGAAGGTCATAGTTCTTGTTTCAGTTCTACCACCTAATTCTTTGAAAGTGATCGTTACATCAAATGAACCTACTTCAGTTAATGCTGAAGGGTCAAATTGATCTTCTTCAAGGTTTAGGCCCATTGTGTCTAGACTAATCTCAACTTTTTGAGCTACAGTATCACTAGAACCGCCTGCTTGTTGAGTTGTTGCCCCAAAAAATCTTTGTCTTCCTGAAAAGAACCTAAGTTGTGACTTTTGTCCTTTTACTTCTCCCAGATTGATTATTTCCTTGTCTCCGACAGTCTTAATGTCAGTTATTTCTTTCCTACCACTGTTAGCCTCTGATGCTGCAAATGCATTGAGTGGCACGGATGTAAATATCATGACAAGAGCCAAAAGCAAGGTTATTAATCTCTGTTTTGTATTGTTCATTCTTTCTCCTTTTTTTAACTTGTGGGGAGGGATTTCCTCCCCTATTTACTTCTCTCTTTCTATTCTATTTAAACCGCTATAATTATTGACCTAGTACTTTTGCATAAGGGTTAGTGTAAGCACCTGCTGCATTGGTACCGATGATTTCAATAATATCTCCAGGTGTCAATTTATAGCCATCGTTAAATTTAATTTTAGTGTACTTCTTGCCAACCGTTTCTGTAGCGGTATGGATTGCCTTGTTCTCATATCCTGCAGCTTTTGTTCTTACAGCTTCAAGGTCACTTGCATTGTAAATTCTTACAGTAACAGTTACTCCTTCTTCAGAGGCTTTTACTTGAACGAAGTCTTTACCGATACGTTCTTTACGAACCATGATGTCGATAATCTTAGTAGCATTATAGGTTGGCTTAATAGGATCGCTTGTGTTTCCATACCTATCTTCAAGAGTAATGGTTATATCACTAAATCCTTGACGCTTTAACATTTCAATATCAGCTTTAACTTCAGTTGCTGTATCAACACGAAGTGTTTGAGTTTGGCCTGAATTATCAACATATTTTATTACAATTCTGTGTGAGTCTTCTTTGAAATTGCTTAATTCCATATCAACCCAGCGTCTCCAAAGTTCATCTTTTGCATTTGCAACTGCTGATGGAGCTGTTAAGTCAAGGGTAAATCCGTCTGAGTAGTTAGGCTTCTTGCCTGCTTCGTCAGATTGGATAACAAGCTCAATTCCTTTTTCTTTCAATTTGTTGATCTCTTCGAATTTTTTTTCCGGTATTAATATTTGCTTTTTAACTTCTGTTCTGTCGTCAGAAACCATATCTTTGTCTAGAACAACTGGATCGATATCGCCCTTAGCATCAACCGGTGCTAGTGGAACGAATTTCTTTACTCCATTTTCTTCTGTGAAGTAGCCTAGAGTATATTTTGATCCTGCCTTAGGTGGTAGAAGCGGATGGTTTGGTACGTTGAATTCTACAACTGCGTTGCCGCTCTTATCCTTTGGAAGTTGTACTTTTTCTACTACTTTGTGCGAAACTGGTTGTGCTTCAACTGTAGCTTCTGCAACTGTAGATGGAGTTTCTGCTTCGCCAATTACTTTGAATTGTTGGGCTTTAACTTTATCTCCTGGGTTCATTAGTCCAGTGTTAATAGTGATTACGCCATTGGCGTCTACATTTACAGTTCCTGTGAAAGTACTGTTCACTTGGTCATAAACTAATGTACCACCAGGGTTTTTAGAAACTACAACTGTTTTTCCATTTGGTAGAGTTGTTACGATCTTGCTTGGATCACCAACTTTTCTAACGACTACTTGTGTAGCATCGTACTTAATCGGATCAATTGTTGGTGGTTGAACATCTACCTTCTTGTTCGTAAGTTTGATGCTGTAACCGTAAGTGTCGAAGTATTTCATCGTCTTATTTTCGTTAGGATTAATAAGACTTCCATCTTTTGTATAGTGACTACGTAATGTAGCTGCTGACATGGCATCTACACCGTCTGTGTTTACAAGTTGAACCTTGTATCCACCTAGACCCTTGTTTTGGTTAGTGTTTACTATAGTTGCTCCATAGTCTTTATAGCTAATGCTTCCATTGTTGAACTTTTCTATCGTTGACTCTGTAAGCTCTACTGCAATGTAGGACATTCTGTGGCCTGCTTCGTCATAGGAAGGTAGGTCGTTCCAATTTAGTTTGCCAGTTTCTGGAGTTGCGCTTGTTAAAGCTTGAACCGTTCCCGGTACCGGTCTATAGACTGCGTTTTGGTCTACGATTTCAAATCCTGCAGCTCCCACTGCTGGTCTTGCTAGAAGCCCAACAGATAGCTTGCCAATATTCTTGTCTTTATCAGTTCCTTCAGCCCAAACTTTTTCAACATCTACGTGATAATTTTTCTTCCAAACTGCATATAGGTCTACACCGTCTCTAACTTGGTCTGGAGTTAGTGGAAATTGGTCTCCATCACGTAGGTAGTTGTCAACATTCACGCCAGTTCCTGTTTTATTTTCATCAGGAATATCCGCATTAGGATTGGTTGAGTAACCTACTAGTGAATAGCCTTCCATCTTGAACTTAGGATCTGACCAGTTCTTTTGTAGACGCACTGAACGGTCTGTAAGGTTTTGTTCTGTTAGTGATTGTGTTACTGTTTCGTCAGTTTTACCTGCTAGTCCAGCTGGTGGATTAGTGTGGAAAGTTACAAGTGGTGAACCATAAGCTGCGTAAACAGTCATGTTTGCAGTAATCGGTGAAGTGCTTGTAAATATTAAGTTATCTCCACTTAGATACTTGTCTACTGAATCCGCTTCTTTTAATTTTATGAAAGCTTCTGTAACTTCTTGTGGTGTACCTGTTAGTTTTTGAGTTGTCCAACCTAGGAAAGTCTTACCTGAAACTTTTGGCGATTCTGCTACGAACTTTCTAAGGTCTAAAGCTTTTTTAGTTCTTTCTAATTCGCCTTTAAGTTTTGTCTTCTTTTCACCTGATGCTACTGCAATTTGTTTTTCTAATGCTGCAATATTTTCTTCATATTTCTTGCCGTTGTGGTCTGCTAGCTTAACATTCTTACCTTCAAAACCGTTGGCTACATAGCCTTCTACATTGGCAAATTTCTCGTTCATCGGCGCTATACGCACAACTTCTTCTTGTTGGTTAGTTCTATTAGTTATATACGCATGTTCTGTACCCACTTTTTGTTCTTTATCTACACCCTTGTAAGATAGAACACTTTGGTCAAGGGTACCACCGTTTAAATCAAATGTTACTTTAGCTTGAACTTGTTCCATTACAGGATTTTCACTTTCAAGTGCATTTGATAAGACGTCTTGGTTTGTAAAGTAAAGTGGCATGTCTTTTGTTGCCCAATATTTTGAGTCTATCTTGTGGTCTGTGTCATTTGATGCCGATGTCCATTCAAAACCTTGAACATTGTCGCCGTTAACGTTCATTTCTATCTTTTGGTCTGATGCTTGAATCGTTCCCAGTCTCTTTGCTGTAGTTACTTTCTTTTTGTCGGCATCGTATGGATATACAAAAACCCTGTCGTATTTTGAACGACCTGTTAGGTGTTCTGAGTCTGTAAAGATTTCGTCTATATCAGGCGCGTCAGCTGTTCTTGTTAAGATACCGCCGCCAAAGTTTTCTTGACGAGATACCATTAATGGGTCGTGGTTATCGATAAACAATGTTTGTTGTGGATCATTTATCTTTTGGCCATCTTTAAAGATTTCGCCCTTTTCATTTCTTGTGTAACCTTTTATAAGAGGTCTTTCAAATCTGTATGTCTTTTGCTTTGTTACTTTGTTTCCTCCATCATCTAGAGCTGAATAGTTGAAAGTAACTGTCATACCTGGGGATATCTCCATACGCTTTGTCTTTCTTGAGAAGATCGTTAAAGGTGTGTCCTTTTTAATCTTAATATCAAATGGAACTGATACAGTCATTTTTTTGTAACCACTTCCAGTTACATATGAAGCCTTATCACCAGTCGTTCTTATTCCAAACTTATATTGGTCATCGCCTATTTGTATGACAGAACCATTGGTATCAAAAGTAGCCAATGTTAAGAAGTCACGTCTACCGTCAAATTCAATTTCGATTGTGTCACCACGTCTTAAGTCTATATCTTCATTTCTTGGAACGGATTTGAATTCTTCGATACCTGTTGGGTTAGTAGCAAATACTGTTGAGAAGAATTCATAAGATACAATATCTGTAGATCCGAAACTTTCTTTTAGCTTGTCTTTGTCTATAAAGTACCTAACTACAGTAGATGTACCATAGCCTGTTAAGGTTGTACCTGTTCTCATGAAGGTAGTATTAGGTGTGTTATTTGTAACCTTAACTACTCCTACATCCCCAATCTTTTCAATATCATTTATTGAATAGTCAATCCTATTAGCAGGTAGTGGAACTGTGGGGTCTTTAGATGGGAAGCTTACTTTATCTTTATCATTAGCAGCAAAGATTTGAGCTACTGTTCCAGACTCGTCTTGTGGCTTTAGGATATCTATAAAGCTTTTATCGAAGGTTTGCATAAAGCCGTAGTCACCTTCGTTTCTCTTATCACCTGCGTTAAAGGCACCACCAGAGTCTGCAGTAGAACCTACAGCACCTTGGGTCCTTCTTGTGTATACATCGACATATCCTTTTTCTTCATTATATTTAATATATGAAGAAGCTGATTGGAAAGTGTTTTCTGAATTACGAGCAACGTCCGTATTTAGAATTCCTTTTTTAAGGTCTACCCTTACAGGTACGAAAGTCGACATAGTGTAGGATGAATATGGAACCTCTTCATTTTCTGCTATAGTTGTAGAATAAATTTGTTCGAATTTGCTATCCATAAGCCTCATTTGGATAAGAGGGTTTTCCTTTAGCGTTTTAACCGTCTGACCTTCTTTAAGGACTAGGTCGATTGGGGTTTCAAAGTTTACCCCTAATAAACCTGTTCTTACAGTTTGGGTTCCTTTTTCACCAACACTTACGTATCTAAGGTTACCTGAACCACCTTGTTGAGCAGATAAGGGTTCAAATTTTATAAACTCTTTATTAAAGTTATAGCCGTCGTGGTTGTTTGGGAATTGTTCAGTTCTCTTTTTACCAATACCTGATAAGTCCCAATCAATTAGTTCATTTAGATTGTTGTCTGGCTTAAGTATAAGTCTTAGCCAAACATCTGTAACAGCTCCTGAGTATCCAGAGAAAGCAAGTCTTATAACTTCTCTGCCGTCTGGTCTAGTGTAGCCCCCGATATATCTAAGGGATGGGTTCTTTAAAGTTTCTGCAGTAGATACTTTAACCAGTCTACCTTGGTGAGGGATTGGCCAGTATCTAGCTGTTTCAACGTCGTCTACCCAGTTGGCTGGTTCGACTTCTGCGAAAACATTTAGTGGCAGTGTTCCTATTATCATAATAAGTGCTAAGAAAAAAGCCAAAAATCTTTTGCTTGTTTGTTTGTTATACATTCTTTCCTCCTTTTAATGAATAATTTTATTTTATATAAATAAAAGACCATAAATTTATAGTGGTCTTTGAATCTTACAAATATAAAAATTTAGTCAATAATATTAGGCAGTCATAGATGTAAGATTGTGTTTTGTATTTTTTATGATATCACCTCTTTACTATTGTACTATATGAATTTAGTCTAGTTTAAAGCCGTGAAATGGTACAATATTCTTTTAGAAAATTAATCCCACGATAACTTGGTAAATTATTATCGTATAACGCTAATATTTTCAGTAATTTTCTATAATTATTTTACACCATATTCACATATAATGCAAGGAAATATCATTATTTTAACAATAATTTTATATAAATAAGTATTTATAAATTGTAATTATTAGCGATGTAGTAGCTGATATATTGCGGATTATATGTAAAATTTTCGTTTTTTTCGTTTTTCGTTTTTTT
>NZ_AWXD01000032.1:0-683 GCF_000478945.1 Peptoniphilus sp. BV3AC2
AATATGATAGATGGATTGTAGATAAGACTTCTCGCTATGGCAACTCTTTGCTGCTGACCTCCTGAAAGCTCACTTGGGAAAGAATCGAGTTTACTTTCTATACCCAGTTTTTTTACTATATCTGAAAACTCATCTTGATTTATTTTTCTTTTATCAAGTTTTAATGGAAGTTCTATATTGTGACGAACCGTTAAGTTGGGAATTAAATTATAAAACTGATAAATTAGTCCGACTTTCCTTCTTCGGAAATAAGCTAGCTCCTTTGAAGAATACTTTGAGATGTCGTTACCATCTATATAAACCTTTCCATCATCTGGACTATCGACTCCACCTATAATATGTAGGAGGGTTGATTTACCAGATCCGCTTGGTCCAACAATGGCGACAAATTCTCCTCTTTCAATTTCAAGGTCAACTCCATCTAAGGCAACAACTTTAGAGTTTCCCTCTCCATATTCTTTTCTTAAATTTTCTACTTTTAATATTTCCATACTTGCCTCCTTTTTCTTATGTCAAGGTAAGCATATAAAAGTAAAGTGATTTTTAGGTGACATTGTAAAATTTTATTTCAAATCTTGCTCCAATATCAGTATTTGAAACAGAAATTTCTCCATTATTTTTTTCGATAATTGTCTTTGCCATAGCAAGACCAATTCCAAAGCCATTTGAATCAGGAGTTTTAT
>NZ_AWXD01000033.1:0-15988 GCF_000478945.1 Peptoniphilus sp. BV3AC2
AAACCTTTACCTAATTAAAAACTTAAAAAATAACTAAACTAAAAAACGAAAAACAAAAAAAACCGAAAGTACTTTAGTTTACGTTAGTTTTGTTTTTTTTGTCTTTTTTATGTTTATTGTTGAGCTCGTCTGTATCCTGCTTTTATTGCTTCTTCTTCAGTGTCAAAGAAGACCGCATTTTTAAGGTGAACCTTTTTATAGTCCCTTCCAGTTGGCACATGGTATATCTTTCTCTTTTTATTTCCAATTATTCTTCCATTTGCATACTTATAAGCAGGCTCTTTCGAATTATTTTTATTCGTTTGAGTATTTAGGTTTTTATTTTCTTGATCTTCTTTTACTTCAGCTTTAGGTGCATTTACTGGTGTCGTAGTATCTTTTACAGATTCAGTAGTTCCTTTTGCTTCGGCACCAACTGTGATTGGCACTCCATATAGACCTAAATTATTTTCTCTTGCATAAGTTTCAAATGTCTTTAGTATTTCTACATATTTGATATCTGGTGGAAACTGTGCGACCACAGCATATCCACCTCTTACAAGATAGGAATTAAACATATAGCTTCCTATTTCTTCATTGGTAGGAGTATCTGTAGCTGGTTTAACTAACCATATATATCTAAGAAGTCTACCATACTTATCAGTTTCTCTTACATCTTTTTCTAAATAAATTCTCCAACCTTCCAACCATTTTGTTGTAAATTCAGAGGCTTCTTTTCCATAATATTCTACTTGTTTCTTAGGATGTTTCGTTTCTGGTGAATCCACAAGGATAAATCTTACCTTTTCAATTCCCTTTCCTCTGTCGATTTCTATGGTGTCTCCGTCGATTACCTTTGTTACCTTTGCAGCTTCAAATGTGCAGGTGGAACTTGCTTGATCTTGATAGCCTTCCCCAACTGCTACGACTCTATTTTCATTGTCCCAAATTACTTTTTGTGAAAATGCTTCAGACACAAGTCTAATAGGAACCATGGTTCTGCTATTTACAATCTTTGCTCCCACGTCCAGTGGCATTTCGGTACCATCATCTAGATATGTACTGCTTCCGATGGTCAGCTTTATAGTTTTTGCATCGCCTGTGATTTCTACAGTCTTTGTTGCGGCATCCCAATTCACATTGTATCCCAATTTTTCTGAAATAATTCTAACTGGAACGAGTGTCCTTCCGTTTTCGATTACTGGAGCAGCATCAGAATCTACGAAGTAATTATTTACAAATATTCTCGGTGCCGCAACACTTGCACTTACTGGTACAAGTAGTAACAAAAGAAAGATACAACTCTTCAAATGCTTTCTTAAATTTTTAATCATTCTAACCTCCTAATTAATCTTAATTTTATCCTTCATAAAGATATATTCTTATATCTATCTTTATCCAATTATCTAACTTTTCTTTTTTATCAATCATTCCATAGAGATTCTTCCCAGCATCCATTAGTCTCGAGAAGACCGGATTGTCCTTCTTAGGCACATATCCAATCTTATCTCCATTTATAGTTTCTATGCGAATCGCATTTTCGTCGTATGGATTGTTAGGTTCTCGATAAAAGACAAGTTTATCATCTATCTTTAGCATTGGCTCTATAAGCTCCATATCATCTATGTAACTTGTGCCTGCCACATATGTTTCAAATAGAAATATATCGACGGCAAATGGTCTTGGTAGATCTTTAAAATTTGCAGAGTGGAGAAATTCTAACAACCCTCCATCATCTTTTTTAACAATATCTGACATTATTTCACCAACATTTCTTTGATTTGTACTTTTAAAATAATTATTGCTTCGTCATATCCGGCGGATAATTCTTCCAATTTCTGGATTCTTTCATTCTTTTTTTCTTCGTCTTCTAAGAAGTATTTAAAAATGTATGGCGGAGTTGTTTTTATTTTTTCAACCTCACGCCTAATTTCTTCCACGAGTTTTTCCAAGTTCTCCTTTTGCTTTGCAAGTTTCTCCAATGTAGATTCACTGTCTTCTAAGCTTCTATTCATATCTACCAAATTGTATAGAATCCTCATAGCAGTTATGTCTCCAGCTTCATAGGCATCCACAACATTATAAAACATTTTAAGTTGCTCCTCTGTCAAGTCTGGATTCAAATCCGGATGAAGTTTCTTAACCAGTTCTTTGTACATCTTCTTTATGTCTTTGGTCTCTTCTTCAGACAAAGTTTTTAGTTTGGATCTTTCAATGGCTTCGTTTATATCTCTTATCTTCTCATTTAATTTATGTATATAGTCTTCAAACTCCCTGTCCAGTTGGCGTTCAATCTCATCTAAGTCGACTACTTCTGTCCTGTTCTTCCGAGCTTGAATCAGTTCCTTCATCCTTTTAAGACGAGCGTATTCGCAGTATTTTTCATAGACTCTATACTCGATGAACCCTATCTCAAACATGTAGTCCATCTTTATATTTTTACAGATATTAAATTTTAAATCGTCCCTCTCGGTAACCAAGTCCAAAAGCTCTGCTTTAAGTCTTTCTACATCTTCCCTTAGCTTCTTCGCTTCTGGAAATTCTATGATGCTGTCCATTTGCTCTCCTTAATTCTAAATTAATAAAATGTAAGCCTTTCGGCTTACCTATTACAATTTAATATCCTTGATCTTCTATTACCCATTCGCTATCTTTATCAGTTCTAACTAAGATCCAGTTATAATCCTTATATTCTCCCTTACTTAATACAGGGTTTTCTCCAGTTATGTCAAAGTCGGTAAATATTACAATTACATTATTAGGATCAATACCCTTGTCCTTGCCTGCTCCGTATTCCATAAATACTTTTATCTCTTCTTCGGATTTAGCTTCGTCGTAGCGAACTCTTTTTAACTCTGCTCCTGGAAATGAAAAATTATCCTTTACTACTTTGATTGCAGACTCTATTTCTTCTTCGTTAAACTTGGTTGGTTTAGCGCTTGCGCCTTTATCATTACCACTTTCTTTACATGCTGTAAGTGATAACAAAATCAAAAGAGCAAGAAATATACTAATATTACGTTTCATAGTACTACCTCCTTTGATTATAAAATACCCTGGCAAAATTATTTTAAACTAATACAGTGAAAAATATCCATTTTATCCCATTTTCAATAAATTAAAACTATGATAAGATATATTAAGGTGTTAATATGAAAAGATATTTAAAATTTATTATTCCGTCTGTGCTATCCATGTGGGTCTTTGCTCTATACAGCATGGTAGACGGATTTTTCGTTTCAAACTATGTAGGCGAAGTTGAGTTTTCTGCAGTGAATATCTCCATGCCTATTATCACAATATTTTTTGCCACTGGTATTCTTTTTAGTATCGGAACCCAAGCAAAGGTCGGAATGAATCTCGGCAAAGGCGATTTTAATCTTGCAAATAAAATATTTTCAACTTCCATTGTAAGCCTTATTTTCATAGGAATTTTATTCTCTGGGGTTATTTATATATTACTAGATAAGATAATTTACATTCTTGGCGCAAGCGATGCAACTTCAGAATTCGTAAGAGAATACTTGGCAACCATCGTGCCATTCGGAGTATTCTTTATGCTCAGCTACCAATTGGAAGTCTTAGTTAAAGTTGATGGAGCTCCACATATCTCTGCTCTTTCAGTTATAATCGCTGCCGTTTCAAATATCGTTCTCGACTACTTATTCATAGTCGAGTTACACATGGGCATCTTTGGAGCTGCACTTGCTACAGGAATTGCGCAGGCAATAAGCTCATTTTCATTTATTCTGTACTTTTCAAGAAAGACCGGAAGGCTTAGATTCGTTAAAAATTTTGATTTTTCAATTTTAAAATCCACACTTCCCCTTGGAGTTGGTGATGCAATTTCGGAAGTGGCAATCGGTTTTACCGTCTTTCTATTCAATGTGAACCTCTTTAGAGTCTACGGTGAAGATGCAGTCATAGCCTACACAGTTATCTCCTACGTCTCAGTCCTTGTAACTGTAACCATGACCGGAGTGGCACAAGGTCTAGCTCCTATTTTTTCATTCGACTATGGTAAGAGAGATTATAAAAAGATTCGTAAATTCGTCGAACGCGGCGTCATTACAATAATACTTATAAGTATAATATTTATCTTTGTCGCTCATAAATTTGCAGAACCTATAGTTCATATTTTCTTGGGTACAGACTCAGAAGTTCTCCACGAGACTTCCATCGCCCTTGCAAGATATTCTTGGGCATATCCTTTTATCGGACTCAATGGACTTATGGTTACATTTTTCGCAAGTCTCGGAAGAGGTCGACTGGCTACTACACTGTCAGTGCTAAGAACTCCAATCTTAATAAGCATCGTAATGTTTATATTTAGAACATTTATGCCTGATTACTTCTTGTGGTACGTCCTCGCCTTTGCAGAAGGACTTGTATTTCCACTTGGAGTATACTTTGTAAATCGATTTATAATAAAACCAATTAAATATCAAGTATAAAAAATCCTGTGTCATTTGGCACAGGATTTATATATATTTTAAAATTATTTTCCATTCATTAACTAAATCATCCAGGCTGTACCTTGCATTGGCAGGGCTCGTCGAAGGAAGTTGTATAGCTTCTATTCCCAAGTTTTCTCTGTGGTACATATTATAATACTTGTAGGATGCACCTCCATTGCAAAAAACTTTACAAATCTTCGAACCCTCTACCACATCTTTTAAATCAGAAGGTACCACATTCTTTATGCTTGCATCGCTAGATCCGATGATATCACAGGCGTAAATTGAATCGTATAGAGCGATATGGTGACCTAGAAGAAAATACTTTCTCTCATCAATATCTCTAGTGAGACTTGTTTCAAATAAACTTTCCATTATCTTCCAAAATCTATTCTGTTTGTGACCGTAGAAAAATCCGTACTCCCTCGTCTTTACAGATGGAAATGAACCGAGGATTAGTACCTTTGAGTTTTCATCGTAAAGTGGCTTTAGAGGATGAATGATTCTCGAATATTTATCTTTCAAATTAATCTCCTTAAAAAAATTTAAACTATCTTCGCTCTTGATGCCTTGAAATAAAATGGTATAGAAAGTAGCTGTGTCATCATCGAAACGAGGATAAGACTAGTTATATTTATATCATATAGCACACCGAGAAGCCAACTTCCTAAAAACCAAAAAACACCAAATGACATTTCAAAAATTCCATATCCAGTTGCCCTGCTAGACTTAGGAACGACTGAAGTGACAGCAGCTTTCAAAATGGATTCTTGTGCACCCATGCCCACTCCCCAAAGGGCAATTCCTAAAAGAACCGCATAAATATTATTAAATCCAAATACAAATAGTGAGAATGGTGCAGAGATAATCGTAGAAACTACGAGAGCCTTAATACCGTTTCTATCATAAATAATCCCAAAAATCAAAGCAGAAATCGCATCTACTAGCATCGCTCCCGCATAAATTAATGGAATGGTTTCCATATTAATAAGTCCAACTCCACTCGTTAAGGCATTTAGATTTTTAGAAATGTGCATAATTATTAGCGAATAGTCGATGAATCCAAACGAAAAGAGACTGATGCCAATAATATAGAAGATAAAAGAATCCTTCATTTTAAAAGGGATGTATTCCTTTGGCTCCGGCTCAAAATGTTCCGGATTTGGAAATCTCTTCTTCGTGTATAAAAGTAAAATCAATGTAATCGCCCCTGGAATTGCTAGGTATGCAAAACATCTGGAATAAATTTCAAAGGTGGTTCCTTCGGTTTTAAAAAGCATAACGACATAAAGAAAAAATGGACCTAAGAACGCGCCAATTTGATCTAGCATCTCTTGAATTGCAAAACTTTTGCCAGCACCTTCTTGAGATGCAGCAAAAGACATAATGGTGTCCTTGGCAGGTTTCTTTATCGCCTTACCCATCCTCTGAATAACCAAAAGACTGCAGGCATAGATCCATCCATCACTGCCCACGAGAGCAAGAGCAGGCACCGCCAAAATATCTAAAACATATCCGAAGATTGTCATCTGCCAATATTTGTGAGTTTTGTCAGTGAGTTTCCCAAAGAAATACCTAAGAGAGTAACCGACAAGTTCTCCGAGACCAGAAATAAAACCAATGGTCCCAGCAGAAGCACCAAGTAGACTGAGGTACACCCCTCGTAGGCTTGACGCACCTTCGTGGGTCATGTCAGAAAAAAGACTTACAATTCCAAATAAAATTATAAAAATAAGAGAGTTGGATAATTTTTTATCCTTCATAAAATCATTTCCTTTTAAAAGTTTTATCCCATATAGTTTACCCTAAAAATTTTCATGAAAACAATGAGATTGATTGTCAATTAGAGAGTTTATAGATGTTACGGTTTTAAAGAGAAAAATTTGGTTAGGTTATACAAAGAATATTTATTTATATTTTGATGCTATCCGTCTACACCTAACTTGACGAACGTAGTGAGTCTTAGTAGGTGTGATGCAACCTGTTTCCCAAGAGGCGTAGCCGATTGGTTGAAACAGTCTGCTGATAGCATTTAAATTAATATTATTTTTTTAATTATTTTATTTGCTTATACTAGGTCCTCAGTAGTTATACCCATTCGACTCACTTCGTTCGCTCAGGGTGACCCTCCACACACGTCATCCCAAGCGAGAAACCATAGGTTTCGAGTCGAGGGATCTATCTCTTGCAGTGCGACTTCAGTTGTAAGGACATTTTTAGCCTTCGGCTGTGGAAGCAAGATGCTTCCGCTACAAACATATCATTACTTAGACTTATCTAAAAATAAATTTTGAGACTCCATCCGACCTATTCTTTAGAATCCTTACTTGATGACTACTACAGATTTAACCCAGTGCCACTACAAGTGATTTTTGCTTTCGGCGTTAAGAAATTTTCCACTGTCTGAGCGTAGCGAGTTTGGAAAATTTTAGCCGAATAAAAAAATCACTACCAAAACCTCCCCAATGCGACGTGGGTAGAGGGAGCTCGATTGGCAGTCGAGTTCTGCAAATCAGCCTTCACTTCATTCGGCTTCTTTGGAACTCTTTGCATAAGACCTGCAACGAAATCGGAGATTTCGGCTAGGGCTTTAACAAGGTAGGAAACTGCGAGTCTCGAAGAGAAAACCGTAGGTTTTTTCGAGAGACGTTAATTCCCTCCCTCTCCCTCGTAAAAGAAAATTGGAAGAAGAAAGAATAGGGTTTCAAAGAAGCTAGGATATTTATTTACATTTGTTATTTTACTTTTTTGTCTTAAGTAGGTTAAATATAGGTCAGATCCTTCGACTACAAATGCTACCGCATTTTTCGCTCAGGATGACCAGTTGGGATGGATGTCCCTCGATATGGGTTAATTATTTGCAAAGTTTATTGTAGCCTTCGGCTATGGAAGCAGGATGCTTCCGCTACGGGTATGAATAATAGGAATGGTCGTTGCACGGCTAACGCCTGATTAAAAATAATTTAGTATTTAATTTAATGGAAGCAAGATGCTTCCGCTACAAAGCATATCATTATTTAGACTTATCTAAAAGTAACCAAAGGAAGACAGTCACCCTGAGCGAAAATGACGAAGACACAGTCTGAGTCATTGTAGTCGAACGGGTATAACTGTGGTGAGGTTGTGTACAGATGATTTTTAATCTCATGCTCTACGTATAGCATGAGAGATAATAGTTATTAAATAGTTTTATAAAGTTATTTTATTTGCAAAGACTTGACCTTCAGAGGTTAGACCCATTCGACTCACTTCGTTCGCTCAGGGTGACTGTGGTTGGAAAATTTTTGTGAAAAATATAATTATGTAAAATTTCTCCCTAATAATTTAACCCTAAATTAAAAAGAGATAAGCCTTAACTTACCTCTTAATTCTTAATTTAATCTATTTTTCTACTTTAAATATTACTGTGTACTTTTGGATTGAATATACTCCCGTCTTTTCATTTCCAACTGGAACAACTTGAATAAGTTCCCAGCCTTCTTTTGCTTTTTCGACTATGACTTCTTTACAGTGTTCAAAACCATCTGTTTTACCAGCCTTTAGTCCACCTTTTAACTCCACTTCCACAAATTCGTATGTAAACATAGTTCCTCCAAAATTTTTTATTTGTATTGATTTTTATATAATAAAGTTATACCCGTTCGACTCACTGCGTTCGCTCAGGGTGACCGTAGTTGAGAGAATCTATCTGAAAATATAATTCTGTTTCAAATTTTTTATATTAAAATTAACACCAATGCCGCTTATCTTAATTTTTTTTCATATAGATAGTCTATTCCATGTATGTAGCCTACCAACTCTTCAATTAATGTGTACCCCATCTTTTCATATAGTCCCTTAATCTTAGTAAATAGATGGATGGTATCTACTCCACTTGCTTCTTCTGCAAATTTTATAAACTCTCTTGAGTATCCTCTGTTTCTATATTTAGGATCTACATAGATCATCGCTATAAATCTATCGTACTGTGGTAGTGGTATGTAATCTTGATTTACCAATGTGAAAAATCCCATCACTTCTCCGTCTTCTTTTGCATAGAAAATCTTGGCATCTTTTCCAAGTTTTTCATCAATCTCATCGTTTTTAATCGCCTTGGTGAGCACTTGGGATTCGCCCCATTTAACATTTGGTAAATAGTCAAGCAGCTCTTTCTTTTGTGAATCGTCTCTTACTTCTATTATTTCCATGACAACTCCTTTATATTTTTAAAATCTCTATTTATATTTTACCCCAAAAATCATATTTATAAAACGATTTCATAAATCCAATTAAAAAATGGTGCACATTGTACACCATTATTTTTATTTATTTAGAAGAAATTTATCTATTTTATTTATAAATTGTTCTGGAACTAAACTTGTTCCTTTTTCAATTTTAAATCCTTCCATCATCATTACTTTTTCTTCGATGATTAGTTCTTTTCTTTTAACGTCAATTTCTACAGATTTATCTTTTGAAGAAATTTTGATAGTTCTAGTTTCTTTATTCCATTCAACTTTTGCACCGAGTTCTTCGTAGTATTTTCTTAAACCGATATTTTTTTCTTCTTTTTCTGCAGAGTCTTCAGCTTTTGCTTCTAATGCTACTATCTTTTCAGCGTCTACAATAGGTGGCATACTTCTAGTTGCAGTTTTATAGATAACTGCATAGTCTCCTTCTTGGAATTTGCCTACTTCTTCCCCTTTTAAATTCACAACTTTTGAGTCATCTGAAAGATTGATTTCAACTCTATTTGAAACTCCTCTGCCCTTTTCATTGAAGTGATCCACGTCAACTGAATATTCTCCATCTTCAGCATTTATTGCTATGAAGTCAGGGTTTAATTTAGCTGGCATAGATAACATAATTGGAGCATCCTTTTTATAGAAGTATTCTATCATATCTCCCTTTTTAAATTTATAATTTTCTACAAATTTACCAGTCTTTAAATCGAGTACAGGAACCTTTCCAGTGTAAAGGTAGAGTTTTTCCATTGATTTTTCTTGATCTTTGTTTTCTACCAAGATTTGTGAGTTGTCCTTATCCTCTACAACTTCTGTCACTTTTCCGAATACTCTTTCATATCCTACGGCTTCCTTGTTTTCTTTTGCAAATGAAATTGTACCGATTGTAAGTACAAAGGCAAGTGTCATTGCTAATAATCTTTTCATGTTATTCCTCCTTGTTAAAGAAATTATAACATAGCTAAGCTCTTAAGTATTTAAAACTTAGTATCAATAAGGTTACATTTTATATACAATTTACTTTGAAACTTCCCAAGTTTTACCTTCATCTTCCGAATAAAACTCTATCCCTTCTTCTGCAAAAGAGTCAGGTGTTGCTAAAATATATATTTTATTTCCAACCATTCTAGGCATTTTTAAATACTTATAATTCTCTATGGTAAGCCCGTACTCTTTTCCTTTTTCAGGTAGATTCTGAACCTTTTCATAAGGAAGATTAATTATCTCAAAGTTTGTCCCTCCATCTCTAGTCACATAAATCTCAGAATGTTCACCGGACCCTCCTTGAAGACCTGCAAAACCGAAGTTTTCGTTTAAAAATTCTATTCCTTCTGCCACACCTGTCCCATCTAAGAATGGATTGGAATTAATATTTTCCCATGTCTTGCCGCCATCGGAAGTCTTTTCAAGTTTATAAAATCTAGAACCTAGAGCAGCGTCGGTAACTACTAATCTAAAACCTATATTTTTATTTGACTTTAAAAATGTATACATTGTTCCGGTATTTTTATCCAAGGTCCAAGAATCTTCACCCTTGCTCTTCTCGATTACTTCCTCTTCCAGCTGTGCATTTCTAGTTTCAGAAGAGATTATCTCTGGATCAATTATAAAATTAATAGGAGTTACCTCTTTATCAGGAATGAAAATCGAAATCGCATTTGCCTTCACTTCTCCTCCTTGGTCCAAAGTTTTAACTACATCATCATTTTCTTTCTTAGAACCGAGTAACTTTATTCCATCGGAATAGAAAAATTCTTTCACTCCGTAATAAATAATTCCGAAGTCCACATCACCATAAATCTTTTTCCAAGCGTCAATTTCACTTTTGTATTTTGATTTCTTCAGAAGTTTAATCATAGGATCTAACGCTCTATTCTCATCTAATTCAAACCCAGCGTCTTTATTTAACCAAACTTCTAACTTTTTATTTTTAAAGGATAGAAGGTACGAATTTACCTTTCCCTTCTCATTCTTACCATAGATCATCCCTTCAAGCTTGGTAATCTCCCCATCCCCATTAAACCTTATAAGAATCTCGTTATCTACGTATAATTTGTCAGGTAGTGTAAATTTCTTTTCTAAATCTTCCAAGAGACCTTCAATTCCATCGTTGAAAATATTTCTGTGCACATATCTAACTCTTTTATGATTTAGCATTTCGTCAACTTTCCAGGATAGCTTTCCATTGTAAGGAATGGCTGTCTGGACAATCATACCGCCAAAGATAAGCGTCACAATGATAAATATATATAATTTTATTCTTCTAGACCTTCTGCTACTCTCTATATTTCTATTTAAAATCTTATAAATAATACATACAAGAATTAAAAATAAAACAGGTATAATCCAGTTTATCCAATATCTCCAAGATCCATACTTACAAATTTTCCAAAGGAAAAACATAAGTACCGAGTACAGAAATATAAAAATATAATCCACTAAATTTTTCATTAATTTCCTCATTTATAATATAATTCATTTTAATGTGGTATTTTCCCATCTACTATATTATAATTCAATTAACGGAGAGATAATATGGAAGAAAGAAAAAAACTAAGATATATTTTTTTAATATTTGCATTCTTATTAGTAGTAGGAATCGTAGGATATATGATTCTTTTAAAAGTTAACTTTGTCGATGCCCTCTACATGACGGTCATCACCATTTCCACCGTCGGCTTTGGCGAAGTCGCCGTCATGAGTCCAGAAGCGGAAATATTTTCGGTGATACTAATATTTTTAGGAGTAGGCATCGTCGGCTATGCCTTTACGACCTTGGTGGTGTTCTTTGTAGAAGGCAAGATGACAGATTTATGGAAGGGGAGAAAAATGGACAAGAAGATTTCAGCATTAAATGATCACTATATAATCTGCGGTTCCGGTGAGCTTGCAGAAGTAATCATACAAAAGTTAATAGAAGAAAATCTAAATTTCGTCGTGATAAGTTCAAATAGAGAAGATCTTGACGAATACAGCCACGAAAATATATTGGTAATAGAAGGCTGCTCAACTGAGGAAGAAATATTAGAAAAAGCTGGGATTTCAAAAGCAAAAGGTCTCGTAGCGGCACTCGACTCAGAAGTAGATAATATAGTAACAGTTCTAACAGCGAGAAATCTTAACGACAAGATCTATATAATCGCAAACTCCATGTCCAAATCCGGCAGCGAAAAACTCATGAAAGTCGGCGCAAACAAAACCCTATCAGCAGTAGAGATAAGTGGCAAGAGAATGGCAGCCCTATTAGTAAAACCAAGTATAATTTCCTTCCTCGATGTATTTACAAGAGTCGGAGATGTGGAACTAGATCTAGAAGAAGTAACCGTATTTAAAGATTCATATCTTGAAAACAAAAATTTAATGGAAGCAGAAATACCAAAGAAGACAGGACTAATAGTTATAGCAATCAAAAAGATAGAAGACCAAAAGCTACTCTTCAATCCCCCAGTTAATTACACATTCCAAATTGGAGATGTACTCATAGTCCTAGGACGAGAAGAACAAATAGAAAAACTCCGTCACCTAGGAGATGAAGTTAAAAATTAAATAAAATCGGTTAAATAAGTTAACATGAAAATAAGGGACGCTAAGTCCCTTTTTTTAATCTAATTATCTTTTTTAAATAATATTAAATTCCTTCAACATATCTTCTATTTCTGTTCCTTTGATATGCTTAGATAGCTTCATCTTTTCAATAGCACTTAATGGAAGTTCAGGTTTTCTACCATCGGATAGTGCAACCAGTGCGTTTAATAAGTATCTTATATCATACCTTGATGCGTATACTTCTGGCACAGATTTTTCAACTCCGCATAGTACGTATACTGCTTCCATAGCTGTTCTTCCTGAATATTCTGTTGTAAATACTGTATCTCTACCAGGATTGTCCAATGTTTCTGCAAATTGACCTAGGAATGCAAAGTTCACTCCACCCTTTGGAACAACATATGGTCTATCGCCAAATTTTCTTGGCATGAATTGAGATGTTATATATGGCATCATTACTGGTACTGCTGTACAAGTTTCTGAGAGTCTGTCAATTTCATTTACTGGCACTCCCATATGGTATAACCATTCTTTTGTTATTTCTTTACCGGTGCAGTCTCTCATCTTCTTCTTAATATAATCGCCTTCAACATCGGTGAATAGTCCATACACCCACACAACTACATCATTTTCTGGTTGCTCTGGATATTGACCTTGTCTATTGATGGTCCAAGACATAAGCCAACTTGAGTCAACACAGGTTACAATACCTCCAGTTACAGTCTTACCACCATAAGGACTTCTCTTAGTTATTTTTTCAATATATTTTGGAACTGAATCGTCGTGACAAGTTACTGTGCAAGATTCCCAATTGCTTTTTTCAACGTCGGAGCAAAAAGCTTCTGGATTGCCGAAGTCATCAGATTTTTTCGCGATGTTTTTCCACATTTCCCAGCAGCCTGTTTGTTCGTCGCTAAGTTCAGCAGCAGTGTTGTCATCGCCATAGCTTGAATTTTCTGTCATGGAACCGTTGGTAATAAATAATAGATCATTTTCTGTAAGATCGATTGACTTGTCATTTCCGTTCTTATCTTCTGCGATGATCTTAGTTGCTACCTTTCTATTTTCTGAAATCTCAAAGTCCACATCTGTAACCTTGGTGTTGTATCTAAAATTGCAACCATGATCTTCAAGATACTTAACCATCGGTCTTACAATTGAATTGTATTGGTCGTACCTTGTAAATCTTAGAGCAGATAGATTTGTTAAACCTCCAACATGATGGATAAAACGATTTAAGTAAAGTTTCATTTCGAGTGCTGAGTGCCAATTTTCAAAAGCAAACATAGTTCTCCAATATGTCCAGAAATCTGAATTTAAAAGTCCTTTTGAAAATACTTCATCGATCGCTAAATCTTGTAGATCTTCATCCCTTGTCAAGCAAAGTTTTGCAATTTCTTGTACTTGACTATCAGTTAGATTAAATTTGCCGTCGTCGTAACGTTGCCCTTGTTTGTAAGTTATACGACAATTGCTGTAGTTTGGATCGTCGTAGTTGGTATAAAAATATGAATCCAATATGCTCATTTCTGGATCTTCTAAACTTGGGATTGAACTCCATATGTCCCACAAACATTCAAAATGAGCTCCGGTTTCCCTACCACCACGAGCAACATAACCTCTAGTTTCCATGTAGTTGCCATCAAGAGATCCACCAGGAATATCCATTTGTTCTAGAAATGTTATCTTCTTACCTTCCATATGAGCATCTCTAATTAAAAAACATGCTGCAGTTAATGATGCAATACCAGTGCCGATTAAGTATGCTTGTTTCTTTTCAATACCTTCTGGCTTTCTAGCCTTAACCAAACTTTGGAAATCTCCATTAGTTAATGTTAATCTTTCATCATAAGTTTTAAGTTTCATAATATCCTCCTTAAAAAATTTAATTTTTTCTTCTAAATACATTAAAACATTTTTAAAGAGTGGTTTCATTTCCCAAAACTCTAGACTTGAGTAAATTTTACACAAGGTCAATATATTGTGTAAAATTATCTGTAATATTTTCTAAATTTTCGCTTCTTTTTAAAGATAAGAGTATATTTCCATCCATAAGTTTACCAATTCTTTCCGTCATAATGGCAGGGTCAGACTTCATATCCGTAGCGACCCACTGAATAAGAGCGCTACTTAGAGCACATTGGTAAAAGTATGCAATAAGTCTCTTGTCTACTTCCTTTGCCTTTGTATCTTCAGACAAAAGGTCAACATACTTATTCATGATTTCACCAGCAATAGAAAACACATATTTTTCAACATCATCCTTATAATCGGATTGGTACAAATGTTTAATAGCTTTTTTATTTTCAAGAATAAACTTCGCAGCAAGTACAAAACTATCTTCCCAAGAAAGAGTTTCATTAAACTCATCCACCACCACTAATAGCTCTTCTTGGAAAATTTCTTTAACTAGCTCCGTTAAATTTTCATAGTGATAGTAGAATGTCTTCCTTTCAATACTGCAATTTCTAGCAAGTTCAGTCACAGTTACATTGTTAAGAGTTTTTTTATTTAAAAGGTTTATAAATTCTTTTCTAATCAAATCTTTTGTGTAATTCTTAGCCAAAATATCACCCCATTTCATTATATATAATATGCCCATTTTTTAAAAATTATAATAAAAACCAGAGACGATTATGCCTCTGGTAAAAATTTAATTTTTAATGTTTTTTATCCTTGTCGATTTCTAACCAATCTTCAACTACTTTTCCATTTTCTCTTCTTTCGAATTCGTGGCTATTAGTAGCTTCCATAATTTCATAGAATGCCCAGTGAGTGTTATTTACATCTGTGAATTTAGAAATCATGGTTGGATTTTCTAATTTTTCTTTAAGTCCGCTGTTGTCTACAGATCTTTCAAATAGACTGTTTGCAATCTTAACTGCTTCTGCTCTAGTGATAGGAGCATCTGGTCTAAATGTTCCATCTGGATAACCGCTTATTCTACCATTTCCAAAAGCTTGGTTAATAGCATCTTCTGCCCAGTGACCTTTTACATCTTTAAATGTTGCAACTGCTGAGTTAGATTTGTCGATGTTCTTGATCATTTGTGCAAATTCTGCTCTAGTGATCTTGTCATTAGGTCTGAAGTTGCCATCTTTGTAACCCTTCATAAGTCCGTTCTTAAATACAGCGTTAATAGCAGCCTTGAACCAACCAACCTTTGAATCCTTAAATTCAGGTGCAGTCTTGTCATTTAAGCTATAACCTTTAAGTCTAGAAATCATAGCAGCCGCTTCAGCTCTAGTGATGTTTGCATTTGGACGGAAAGTTCCATCTGGATATCCGTACATATACGCTTCGTGGTGTCCTCTTTCCTTAACTTCTTTAACTTCTTTCTTAGGTTCTACCTTTGTATTGTTAGAGCCAAAGTTTCCGTAGAAGTACCATAGAGGAAGACCATTGTATCCATCATGTCCTGGATAGATTGGATATTGTGGATTAGTGCTTGCATTTGCACTACCGGTTGAATTTGTTCCATCTGGATAAACAGCTGTTGCAGTTACTTCAGTTCCAGGTTTAACGTTGTTAGCTGGGATTACAATTTTTCCATTTTCAAATTTTAATCCACTATCTGCAGGTACATTCCAGTTACCATTAGTATCTTTTGTAACTTCTACTTCTTTTGGATATCCATTTGGATCAGTATATTTAACAATAATTTTTTTAGCATCAGTAGGAGGAGTAACGGTTATATCTCCATTGTTTTTAACTTTAACATCTGGGGCTGATGATTTTGATCCTGTAGTTTCTTTTACTTCGTCTGATTGAGCTTTGTCTCCA
>NZ_AWXD01000034.1:0-126747 GCF_000478945.1 Peptoniphilus sp. BV3AC2
GTTTTACCTCCTAAGAAACTTAAATAATATTGGTACTTCAAAGTATTTTGATTTTTATAGAAAGATGACAAAATACCCCTCAACTTATAAAGTGAAATTTGTCCTCTTTGGTAACCAGAATTTTTATTTTTTTATAGTATTTTTGAGTTTTAATGATTCATTTGAACATAAAAAGAGGACTTACGCTATTAAGCATAAATCCTCAAAAATAAAAAAATATTATAAAGTTTATATTATGGAGTATTCAAAAAAATACTATTCATAACTTCTCGTTTTTCTTGCGTGTTTATCATATGTCCCTCTTCTAATTTACTAATGTATGCATTTTCATAAATAAGTGAAATCAATCACTTTATCACAAACTGACTCTAAAAACTCAACATCATGGGATATTATTAAAATTAACTTATCTTCTTCTTTTACTTTCTTTATGTTTTTAGCTACTATTTTCATATTTCTATAGTCCAATCCACTAGTTGGTTCATCAAAAAATAGAATTTTCTTGTCTGATAGTAAAGCGGATAAGATAATTACTCTCTGTTTTTGTCCTCCTGACAAGGTGTGAGGATTACTATCACTGATATTTTTTAACTCCATATCTTTTAACCAAGTATCTAAAGCATTATCATCTTTAATATTTGATGTTAATACTATTTCATCTTTGACAGTGTCTGTGAATAACTGACAGTTCACTTCCTGCATAATAAGCAGGCTCTCACTTAGCCTACTTTTTATATTTAAATTCTCATCATCTTTTAAAATTTTGCCTTTATTTGCTTTGTATAAGCCACATATGATTTTTGCTAATGTAGACTTCCCAATTCCATTTTCTCCAACAATCCCAATAATATTCCCATAGCAAAATTTAAGATCCTCAATGGACAAAATTATTTTGGTATTTCTTTTGAAAATCAGATTTTTTAACTCTAATAAAGTCCCTTTATTTGAAGTTTCAAAATCATCAAATCTTTCAATAGCTTTATAATCAGAATGCCTAAGTCCTGTTCTCATTCGTTCATCTTCACTTAGATTTTCAATTTCGTCCATACTATATTCTCTGATGATTTTTCCATCCTCTAAGTATATTGCTCTATCAACAATGTCTTTTAAATACCACAACCTGTGTTCTGCAATAATAATAGTTTTTCCTAAAGATTTAAGCTTTTTTATTGTAAGCGATAGTTCTTTCATGGACTTTATGTCTAAGCTTGAAGATGGTTCATCAAGAATAAATATCTCAGGGTTTAATGCGTAAATGCTTGCTATAGCAATCTTCTGCTTTTCTCCTCCAGAAAGATTGAATATATTTTTATTCACCAAGTTTTCAAGATGAAGCTCTTTTTCAACTTCTTCAATCCTTTTGTTAATTACTTCTCTTTCTATGCCGTAATTTTCTAAACCAAAAGCAATTTCATCGGTTGTATTGGTTGTATAAAATTGTGTTTTGGGATTTTGAAAAACCGAGCCTACATTATTAGATAATTTATAAATTGGTGTGGTAAATGTATTCATACCATTGACCATAACGCTGCCAGAAATGTCCCCATCATAAAACTCAGGTATTATACCGTTCATAAGCTTTAATAGAGTCGACTTTCCGCAACCGCTCCTACCACACAGAAGAATGCATTCCCCTTTTTTGATTTTCAAATTTATATCTTTTAATGAGTAATCAGATCCTCCCTTATACTTAAAACTTAATTCTCTAATTTCAATCATAAGTCCCACCCTGATACTTTCATAAATATTACTATTGATAAAATTAAAATCATAATAATTAGAACACCAATATCATTTTTTCTAAACTTAATTAGGTGTCTACTTGTTTTGTTAACAGGAGCATCGAGTCCCCTTATAATGGCTGATTGAGAGAGCTCATCCCCAATTTCTATCACACTTACGAACAATGGCACAAAAAAATATTCCATAATTAATGTTGGTCTTATTGTTAAATTGATTAAGTTAAAATTAATTCCTCGAGTTTTCATCGCCATATTTATATGACTCCATTCGTCTTTAATAGTAGGCAAATATCTAAATATTACAGAAATCATTATGAGCGAGTCTTTTGAAAGTTTTAATTTTTGTAAAGTTGCCACTGCACTGGAAACAGATGTTGAATTTAAAATCCATTTACCCACGATAATACATGGCAGAAATTTTCTTCCAATTGCCAAGATAAATAAAATTAATTTCAAAAGAAAATTCATACTAAAATAGGCTAAAGATTTTTCCAATACTACACTTATTGCAAAAAATAAAATATACTTTATAGCGGATTTTTTATAACCATCGCTAATAATGATGACAAGGAAAAATAATGTAATAAGGCTTTGATAGATCCAATCAAACCCTAAAAAAATTAAAATATTCGCACCTATAAGTAAGATAAGTTTTGTTCTGAGGTCATATTTTGACCCCAGAACAAACTTTGAATTTTCCATTATAAAACTCCTGCGGATTCCAACTTTTTATTTAGTATTTTCTTTGTAAAATAAGAACCAATCAAAGAGAATATAAATGTTCCAATAATCATTACTGGTAACATCCATATTGGTGTCCATGCTCTTACTGTGTTACAAAAGCTTTGATCTAATTTACCTTTTATTAAACTTTCAAAAAATGCTTCTCTCATAAGCCAAATTGGTAAAAATCCTCCAAATAAGTTTAGAGAAAAAAACATATGACTAATTGTATTTTTCTTAAAGTCTGTATAATTCCCACCTTTTGCTATGAACATAGCAATTATTCCGGCAGGCACTGCCACTAATGGTGCAATTGGAATATGTCCAGTTGCAACTAATAAAATACTTGGTAAGATAGCTGCGATTACAATAGCAGTGGCTGACTTTGTCTTTGCAAGAAGCATATGGTAGGTTGGTGCAGCAAGTAGTGCTACAAGCATAGGCATTAGTAAAAACAAAACAGGGACAGGCATAGATATTACCCCAATAACTGCATATGTTACAAAGTAAAGTGCAATTAAAACACCGGCTGTAACTGCATTTTTTGATGATTTCTTTTGTGTTTTCATAAATTTCCTCCTTTAAAATTGATTGTCACTGTACAATCTTCCATTCTTTAGACTTTTCTTGATAATTCCATAAGTCTTTATATAGTCCTTCATTTTTTATAAGTTCTTCATGCTTCCCAACTTCCTCTACCTTTCCTTTGTTTAAAACAACAATTTTATCAGCTCCCATTACGCTCCTTAATTTATGAGCTACAACCACAACTGTTTTATTTTTAATTAAATTTGATATTGCTTCCTGTATAATAAGTTCATTTTCAGGATCAAGTGAAGATGTTGCTTCATCAAGCAGTATTATTGGGGCGTTTTTTAATATTGCTCTCGCTATTGATATTCTTTGTTTCTCACCTCCAGACAGAGTCGCACCTCCTTGTCCAATCATAGTGTCAAATCCATCATCTTTATTGACTATAAAGTCATAAGCTCCTGCCATTTTTGCAGCATTCATAATTTCATCTTTACTTGCATCTTCATTTCCAAATTTTATATTGTTATAAATTGTGTCTTTAAAAAGATACACATCTTGAAAAACAACAGAAAATTTATCCATTAATTTATCAGGGTCGGCTGTTAGCAAATCTACTCCACCAATTTTAATTGTCCCTTCATTAGGATCATAAAATCTGGAAATTAATTTAATTAGTGTAGATTTTCCAGAACCAGAGTAACCAACAAAAGCAGTTAATTCGTTTTCATTAATGTCTAATGAAACATTATCGATAACCTTAGATTCCTTGTAAGAAAATGAAACATCACAGATTTCAATTTTGTTACTATCGTTTAAATCGCAATTTCCTGACATAGGTTTAGCGTTAAGTAAGTTAATGATTCTCTCTCCTGAAACTGATGCCATTTGTAGACCTGTATAATTTACAAGTGCAAGCTCCAAGGGATCAAAAATCCTTGTGCCTACAAATAAGAACATTAAAAATGTATCAATTTCCAAAGATCCATTTATAAATAAATAGGAACCAACTAAACTCATCAAAGGAAGTCCTATTCTTAAAATCATACTTGCTATAGTAGTTAATGAACCAACCCCTTTCTCACTCTTAATATTTGCATTTCTTGAGTTATCTATATCTTCTTCAAGCTTTGTTAATGTATCATCTAAGCTGTTATAAGCTTTTAGAGTCTTAATAGCATCCAAATATTCGTTTATATCTTCTTCCTCTTTTATCCTAATTTTCTTTGTTTTCAAATAAATTTTTTTCTGAAAGTTTTTCATGAGTGTAAGAAGTAGAACAGAAATCGACAATCCAATAAGTGTTGCTATTCCCATTTTTACATTAATTATCAAAAATAATATTGAGCAAAGAACCGCTACACATATGCCGCTGAAAAATTGAGGTAATTGATGCGTTACTGCCGTTTCAACTTTGAAAAAATCATTCATTAATGTATCTAAGATCTCTGCTGAGCTTTTCCCTGAAATATAACCTATTGGCAGCTTTCTTATGTGGTCTGCAAGCTCTATTCTTCCATCTGCACTTGTCTTGTATCCAAGTTCATAGGTATATTTTGTGGCTAAATTTTCCAATAAGAATGTTACAAAGAAAAATATTGCCATTATCCCAAAATACTTCCATAAAAGGCTCGTATCTATATTATCTGCACCTCTATTTAAAAATAGTTTTTCTACAATTTTCGCCAAAGCAATAAATGGTATAAGGTTGGAAATAGATGCCAAAACATTTAAAATAATTGATTTTCTTATATTATTCATCTTTCCTAATGTAATATTTCTTATCATTCATTCTCACTCCCTTCTATATCCATTAGCCAAATATTTGTCTTCTTATAAATATCAAAGAGTCGCTTATATATTCCATCTGCAAGGATTAAATCTTCATGCTTACCTCTTTCTGCAATTTTTCCATCAGATATTACTAAAATTTGATTTGCATGCTCTATGGTATTTAACCTATGAGCAATCATGATAACCGTCTTATCTTTAACCAATTCAGATAAAGCTTCTTGCATAAGATATTCATTTTCAGAGTCTGCAAAACTTGTTGCCTCGTCTAATACTAATATTGGTGCATCCTTTAAAATCGCTCTTGCTACTGCAATACGTTGTTTCTCTCCGCCGGATAAATAAGTTCCTTTACCCAAAACAGTATTGTATCCATCAGGAAGTTTTACAATAAAATCATGACATCTTGCCTTTTTACAAGCTTTTATGACATCTTCTTTTGTAGAACCTGTCTTTGCCATAGCAACATTATTGAAGACTGTATCTGTGATAAGATCACTGTCTTGAAAAACAAATGCTATCTTGTCCATTAAGGCGTTTATCGGAATATTTTTTATATTAACTCCACCGATTTTAATAGAACCTTCTGAAGGATCGTAAAATCTCGGTATTAGCGTTCCAATAGTAGATTTACCTGCTCCCGAATATCCAACTAATGCTGTAACTTCTCCTTGTTTAGCACAGAAGCTTATATTCTTTAAAACCTCTTCATTTCCATAAGAAAAGCTTACATTCTCAAATTCAAGATCATGACCTTTTATCTCTTCCTCACTATTTTCAATTGCAAATTCTTTTTGATCTATAATTTCGTAGATTCTCAAAACAACTTCATTTAGTAAATTCATTCCTTCTGCAAAATCTCTCAGTTTTAATGCAGGTACGCTAATGGCAGGTGCAAGAATCAAATAGAAAATAAAGACTGTAGCAAAATCCAAGTTATTATTTCGTGACATTAAAAGTATTCCTACTGGAACTATGAATGTAGCAACAGATAGAATAAACATTCTAAATGAGACAAATCCTGGTCTTATCATTGATGTCATCGAACTTGTAAAATCTCTATATTCTCCTACTGACTTTGAAAAAGTTTTAAATGATTTTATTCCCGTTCCAAATATTTTCACTTCCGGCATACCTTTAACGTATTCAGTAGTTGCTGAATTTATTTGATCCAGAATTGCAAAGTTCTTCTCAAGTCCACCCGACTTTATAATCTTTGCCATGATTGCAATCTGAATTCCTAAACCAACAAATATAATTAACAAAGTCGTAAGACCTAATATTAAATTTATCTTCAACATAACAATTATCATTGCTAAAATTAGTACTAAAGTTGAAATTAAATTTGGTAATTGATGAGAAAAATATCCCTCAATTTGATTCATGTCCGATCCTAATACTTGCCTTATTTTTGACTTGTTGTCTCCGGTAAAAAACCCTAAAGGAAGATTTCCAATATGAAATAATATTTTCTTTTTTAAGTTAGCTATTAAAACATATGAAAACTTATGGCATAAAATACCTCCAATGTAAGTTAAGCAATATGACAATACCACTGCTGCAAGTCCATAGATGCAGAACTGTATTGTACTTTGTTCTAATTTTCCATATAAAAATAGAGATTTTATGACTTTGTATATCACCAAAATTGGACAAATACTTAATAGCATCCCAAGACTAACAAATAATATCCCTCCTACAAGTTGTCCTTTTTTTATTTCACTGTAGGAAATAATATCTTTGATTGATTTCTTCTTTTTCATCTAAAACATACCTCCTTACCGAACGAGTTCGTTCATTTGCCTTAAAACTAATACAAGGAAAACACCATTGATGTTTCCCTTGTAAAATACTTATATTTTATTTTTTTCTAATGAGGTCTTTGAAATAGTTCGCTTATTATTCCAAAGGCTTCACTTGAATTTGTTTTGTTTTCTCCCTTAATAATATAGTCATTATATATTGTTCCAACAGCTCCGTATAAAATAAAAGCTGCGAAACTTCTCACATTTTCTCTGTTTATTCCCATATTATTTTCTATTTTTTTATTTTCAATTCCTTCCATTATAAACTCTGAATAGACATCTATAAATTTCCCAATGTAATGAATCAATTCCCATAGCCTGTACGAGTTATCTGTAATTGAATTCTCTTTTGAAAAATTATATCTAGTCGTGAACTGACCGATATCTTTTACTATAAGTTCTCTTAGAATTTTTATTCTTTCTTCGTAATCTATTTCCTTGTTTTGAAGGATACCTAACTTATTTTTTAATTTTTCATCAAAGTAAGTTTCCATACACTCCAAGAAAATATCTTCTTTTGATTTGAAATAATAATAAAACATTCCCGGCGCTCCATTAACTTCTGCGAGAATATCTCTAACAGAAACTTTCTCATACCCATACTTTTCAAAAAGTCTGGATGCTATGTTTATAAGCTCCTGTTTTCTTTCTTCTGGATCTTTTACATTTCTCTTTGCCAAAACCTCACCACCTATTGACCGACACTCGTTCTTTAATAAAGATTATCATTTTCTTATACTTTTGTCAATAGTGCTCTGAATTTACATTCTGAGTATGGTATAATTTTATATACTATGAATAAAACGCTTAACGCTTATATATTTAATAGCAAGCACAGTAAGTGTACGGACACTTACGAAAAAATTAATGGAGCAGCCCTTTACGGAATGCTCCATTTTTTTAATTTTTACCTTGTTAGGGAGAACCCTAAGACCCCGAAATATATTTTATAAAGGAGAATAAAATGGCAAATAGATTTAGAAATGAAAGAATAGAAATAAAACTAACTAAAGAAGAAAAAGAAATTTTTTGAAAAGAAAATGAGACTTGCTAATTGCAAAACTATGTCCCACTTTCTTAGAAAATGTGTATTGGAAAAAGAGATTTATGTTGTAGATTTAGAACCATTTAGAAACCTACAATGGCTACTTTCAAATGCAACAAATAACATAAATCAGATTGCAAAAGCTACTAATACAACGGGTGTTATTTACAAAAAAGATATTGACTATATGAGAGAAAAAATAGAAAAATTGGCAAAAGAAATATGGCAGATCCATTCCCTGCTTCTTAATAAATCAAAAGAAAGTTCTGATGATTAGTATGGCAATTACAAAAATACATCATATTAGGATGGCTGATACACAAAACTTTTCACAGACCCACTACCAATTTGATCTTCTATAAAAGAAGATACAAGACCTTTTAGTCTTATGTATCTTCTTTTAATTTTATTATACTATAATTCACTCGCTGATTTTATAATAATCTCTTCTGATATCACTTTAAGTAATGGTATTTCCTTTAATAAGGCTTTAGAGTCTTTAAAAGGTTTATAAATTCCTCTTTCATTCAATCTAACTTCATTTGACTTGCTGTGAACAAGTGAATTTCTAGTTTTATATACTCTATTAGCCAACTTCTTAAATATATGTTTTTTGTCTCCTATTAAATCTATTGCATCTCCATTTGAAAAATTAACCTTATTGTTTTTATAGTATTCTATAATATCTTCATCAATTTCATTCAATTTTTCTATTATCTTTTCAATATCTATATACTTTCTTAATGTTAATTCCAGTGCTTCCAATTCACTTCCTGCTGTACTTTCAGTTCTCTTTTTATTAATTAAATCTACAAGTTTCATTATATCTTTTTTTCTTTTTGTAGAAAATCCCGGATCTAACAATATTTCCTTAACATTATTAATAACACCTTCTTTATATATTTCTTCATAAAAATATTCCATAATGTGATAAAATCCTATGAATTGTACAAACGGATCTTCTGAAGAAACCGCCATATGGTACTGTTCTGTTAAATCTTGTTTATATAATAATCTTGGTGCATCTAACTCTTCGCTTTTGTAAGAGCTATTTTTATTCCTATACCTAATATTTAATAATTCATCTAAGCTATTCATAATCCTGAAGGAATATCCATAGTTATAGCAAAAGTTAAATAAAAATGAATTAATATAATCATTAAGTTTATTTTTATCAATATCTTTTTTATATGAAACAATTAGTGAATAAGGATTTCTAAAACAAACTCTTAATAAATTAAATAAATTTTCGCCTTCATCTCCTCGCAATCTAGGAGGAAAAATCATAAAAGTTCTTTTTAAACTTTCCAAGTCTATTTCTTTAATAATATTCCATACCATTACATCTGATATTTCTTGAAATTTATATTCAATATTATTCATGGAGTCTTTAATATTAGTAGATACTATTCGTTCCTCAAGTTTATATGGCAATAGTCTTCGAACCATTTTATTTGTTTGATAAATAATAACTTCATAGCTATTATTAGTTAAAACTGTAAATTGCGACAAATCCGATTCCATTGCATCATTGGTAATATTATTATAGTCAGATTTACTAAATTCATAACTTTTTTCACCCACAGTATAGCTAATACTATCTTCGCTATAATCTATATTAAATTCTTTATTAAATCTTCTTAATATAAATTTTACTTTATCAATAAATTCATCCCATTCCATATTTACTCGTCTCCTTAAAAATTTGTATATTCTTATAATGTTGAATTTTTATTGCTTCTTCGTCCTTGATATTAGAATCATCTTACTTTATATAGGTTTAAACCACTTCTTTTATATAGTTTTCAATCACTAATAAAATTTTTTCTTTGCGGACTTTCCTTGTGCAATATATGATAGCTCCATTTTCAAACTCTTTGGTTTTTTCTGCTAATTTAATGCATCTACTACAAACGTTATAATGTTAATTCTTTTATGTGTCTCAATAAGATTTTGTTCATCTCCTTCAATACAACCTTTGAAAATTAAATCTTCGATAATACCTCCATATATTTCCTAATTTCATCTTCTATTTTAAATAGTCTACTGTATTTTATGAGTCGTCTTAGATTTTTATTTTGTGATTTAAAGTATCTTTTTATGGCTTCTGTAAAAATTTGCTTATCTATTTTTTCTCTGTCGATTATGATGTCACAAATTGTTCGATCTATATCGTAAACTGGAATAAGGTTGCCTTGTGGTGATTTTATTTCTGTCTTTCCAATTTCGTATAGGTCTTTTTTTACATAGTGAACTTGTAGATCTTCATATCTTTTCTTGATATGACTTGCATTGTAGCCTTGGGGAACAGATATATGAAATACATTTGGGGTCCTAACGGATAGGTCGTGGAGATATAGGGCTGTTTGATGGGAAAATATAATTCGATTACTATTAGATGATATTAAAATAAAATCGTCTATTACTTTTCCTTTTAATTGATATAGACCTGGTCTTAATCTTTCTAATTGTCCGATTTTGGTTAATTCTGATAGATTATGCCTAGTATATCCAAGTTCTTCTGCTTCTTTGTTGGTTATCACTAAATTTTCTTGTATATATTCTTGAAGTGTATTCATAGTCTACCTCCGCTCATATTCGCTTTTATTATATGTTATAAAAGCGAATATGTAAAGTTGTCTTGTGAGTGTTTTCTATTTTTAAAAAGGATGTAACGAATCCTTACACCCTTTCTAAAATTATTCTTTCTTAACTCAATATTCTAATTTAGTATATATCTCTAGTAATATGTGTTTACGGTTTTACATACTTCAACTTCTATTCTACTTATTTATTTCCAACTATACTGTCTACTTAATATTCTAATCTATTGTTCACATAAAATGTTCTGCTCCTGTATTTTGGTATAAGTTCTATATGGTATATACAATTCCTACATTGTATCAAGTATTACATACATATTTTCTACAATATAAAAGAGTAAGAAATTCTTACTCTTTTATACTATTATTCAATTTTAAATAATTTATCAGTTTGTGATAATTCCACAATAATATTCACTTTACTCAATAGATCTTCAGGCAACTTATCTTTCAATATTGAAATTACCAATTGAATGTCTTTTTTAATAACAAAATCCGAAACTTTCAACAATTGATTATCATGCATCAATTCTTTTTTATCATTTAATAAAAAATGCAAAGAGGATATTCCTTCTTCATCTGCAAACATTATATATGCCAAATCAAAACATAGAATTTCTCCTTGTTTTTTGCCTGAACTCATATTTGAGTTAAATGTACTAAATTTATATACTGGCTTATTTGTCTTTTTATTATTAATAATATCATATGTCAGAGCATATTTTTCTCCATATAACTCATATGATACCGAAGAAAAATATCTATTAAATTTCGTTATTTGTTTCTTAAGTTTTTCTTGAAAATCAGAAGAATATAAATATTGATCAATGTTTTTAAGTTCATTCTCTGTTGTTTCGAGAATTGAATCTACCTCGTTTATTTGTGAAATTGTATTTTCATACTCGCCTTTTAATCTATATTTTTCATTTATTTCAGAAATAATATTTTCTAAATCATTAAATGAATCACTCTTGGAAATTTTTATAGATAATTTTTTTTCATCATTTAACAATTCTTTTAAAGTTCTCTTCTCATTTTTAATTCTATCATTTAAAACAGGTAATTCTTTTGTTATAAATGAAATCTTCTCCACTATCATTTTATTGTGATATACAACTAAATCTTCAAATGTTTTATGCAAATTAGGGATATATTCTTTTGATTCACTATACAACAATCTTAATTGATCTAAATCAATTGTAGACACATCTTTTTCCATCTCATTTTTGGCTTCAATGATCATGTCCCTTCTTATTTCTAGTTTAGTAATAAGTGAACTTAAACTATTTATTTTATATTTTATTTCATTTAATTTATTTAAATCCTCTTCAAAATTTTCATTTATATTTAATAAAGATTTTTTGTTATTTAACTCAACTATTTCATCTTCAATTATAGCTAATGCAACCTCATATGAATTTTTCTTTTGTTTTTTTTCAAGCCTCTCTTTATATGCATTTTCCTGCTTTATCTTATTAGTAAGTGCTTGTTTATTGGCTCCACTATCAAATCCACATCCTAAAAGATATAAGTATAGAGTTTCATATTCAACATCAGTAGTAAAAGAATTTAATGTTTTTAATGTCTTATTAATACTATTGTCCTTATATCTAATATTATGAGATATTATTTGCTTAAAAGAAGGTTTTTCATTTTTATGTTCTGGAAATATTTTTGCTAATAGTTCATTTTCAAAATCTTTTTTCGATATCGATTTACCATTTATTTTCCTTATAGCATTTTTCCCTGATAGAAAATTACGCTCAATAACTAATCGTTCTTTTTCTTGCATGTTAAATCCATTTATAAGGGTTAATGTTATTAACACTTCCTGATTTATTAAAAAACTTTTGACCTCTTCATATACCTTATTTTTATTTTCTTCATCTGTGTAAATATCCTTACCTTCTCCTCCCAGGCAAAAATAAATTAATTTTAAAACTGTTGTTTTACCTACATTATTCCCTGTTGATTTTAAGTCATCTGTTAAAGGGGTGTCATCAATTATTAAATTCATACCTGTATGAAATTTCATCTCTCGAATTGTTTCATATTTAGTAGAAATTTTCAGTTTTTCTATAAACATTTTCTTACTACCCCCTTCTCACTTATTTGAGCTAATTGTATTAAATATAACCAGTCAAGACTCAATACGAACACGGAAAATGACATGTTATTTGACTTTTTTACATTATAGTATAATTCTAAAAGCATTTGTTCTGTTTTCTTCTCAAGCTCTGTTAAAATAACATAACCATTATAATAAATACTAAGTTCAGGATGAATATTATCTGGTAATAACATGATTATATCCCTCCGGATTATTAAATATTTTACATCTAATAAAAGCATCTACAACCAGTATATCCGTACACAATTGTAGTTCTTCCATCGGTATTTCTATATAATTACTACTTCCAATTATAACTTTCATAACACAATTAATTATTTCATAAAAAATGTCTGTAGGAGTATAATTTAATCTATTTAATTCTATATACCGCCTTCTAATCTCCTGTAATACAGAAAAACTTTTATTTTTACCCTCTCTATCAAACTCACTGTATATTTCATCAAGTCTGTGATAAAAAATTTTATACTCATCAATTATGTCTTTAGCATCTTCTAAATCATTAAATAAAATTTTATCCTCTATAGCAAAAGAGTTGATTTCTGGAGAACCAGCGTTAATATCAAGTGTTTCCTCTGCTAAAATGTTAATAACTTTGGCTAAATTTGACTCAATTTTAACGCAATCAACATCCTGCCCTAACTCAGCTTTTATAAAATCATATAAACACCTTTGCTTAGAAACTGTTTGATTTAAAGTTTTTTTAAGAAGTAACCCAATATCCCATATATCTTGTTTTGGATTAAATTGCATACTATATGGATTTTGAAAAGTTTTATTTTTTAGAGAAGAAGGTGCATTCTTAGAAATAGACATAAACTTGTAGTTATAATCTTTGTATTTAGTATATATGTTTTTGCTTAGAGAATTTTCAATTTTTGTTTTTGTACAGGTTGAAGAAACTTGAACAACAACTTTATTTTTATGATCTATTAAATCTATACCATCTATATTTTGGTATGAGAAATTTAAATTTTCTAATTCTAAACCAAAAATAATATTACACAAATTGGCGAAAAAATTTTCAGAATGGATATTAAGTTCCAAAAGGTTTAGTTTACTTCTCACTTCTATTCTATATGCTAGCGTATTTAATTTTTCTTCTATGTAATTAAAATAATTTGTCCTATTCACTTAATACCATCCTATTTCTTACTATTTATTCCTTAAATAATAAATATGGTTCTATATCTAAAGCATCAGCTATTTTTTGTACATTATCCAACGCAATGCTTCTTTTTTTACACTCTAATGCACTTATATATGTTCTATGCAATCCGGATTTTTCAGCAAAAGCTTCTTGTGATAAACCCATTTCATTTCGATATTTTTTAACGTTTTTAGAAAAAACTTCTATGATATCCATTATACACTACCTCTATTCTTTTAAAATTTTATCATTGTTGAATACAATTAGTCAACATACAATGAGTAACATGTTCTTACATAAGCAATCAAATTTTAAAATACTATCGTTCCTAATTTTCTCTTCAATCTCTTATTTCTTAATTTCTATATAGTTACATAATCAAGAAAATTATATAATTTAAACCTATAATGCTTAAATAATTTTATTAGACTTTTTTATTAAATTATATTAATGCATTTCTGACAGTTCTTATTTATCAAGTCTTTTTTCTTTATCACTATTTTATCTCATTTGAATGTGATAATCTCTTTATATGATTAAACCATATAAATCTCTTATTATTTTTCCGATAATACGCAAGTTCATTTTAAAATGTAGGTCTTTTTTCATCATTAAAATATAAACATAAAGTCCTGATCCAACCTTTGGTATTCTAATTGCAAAAAGAGCAGCCTTTTAAGCTACTCTTGTAGAAAGTACAAAATGAGTTAATTATATTTTTTGTGTTTCCTCATACCAGTTGCAAAACAACTCTTACATCCATGTAGTTTTTTTGAGTCTTTTTGATGTATCCTTCTTCATCTTTATCGAAGACAAAATGCTTATAAAACTGCTTAAAATGCAGGATTTCTAAATTTACATCTTTTGTATCAACGCTATAGCTTCCACGTGGTTCGTCCTTGGGAATTGGTCGACGCCATGGACGGATCTTTCCATATATCCGCATTCTCTAAATGTTTTGATATCTTCTACAAATGTCACTGGGTTGCAGGAGATATAGAGGATATTTTCTACGCCGAATTCTGTGATTTTTTCGATTGCTTTTTTCCCTATTCCTGCTCTTGGTGGGTCTACGACGATGATGTCGTATTTATTTTCCAATTCTTTTACTACTTCGTAGACGTCTCCTGGGATGAATTTTATATTTTTTAGTCCGTTTAGTTCTACATTTTCTCTTGCTGAGTCCACTGCTTCTTCTACGATTTCTACTCCTAGGGCTTCTTTTCTATTTTTGCCGAGGATGGATGTGATGGTTCCTGTTCCGCAGAATAGATCCAATAGGTAATCGCCTTTGTCTTTTAGGATTTTTTCTGCTTCTGTATACAGTACTTCTGCTGAGTAGGTGTTGGTTTGGAAGAATGAGAATGGTCCTATTTTAAATTCCATGTCCATTAATTTTTCCACTACGTAGTCTCTTCCATATAGTATGTGTAGTTCGTCTTTTACTACTGCGTCGGACATCCTATCGTTTATGGTGTGGAGGATTCCTTTGATTTCACTTTCGAGGTCTAGTTCTAGCATCGCTTTTACATAGTTTTCTGTGTCTATTTCTTCTTGGGACGATGTGACTAGGTTGATGAGCATTTCTCCTGATATGGTGCGTCTTAGGCTTAAATGTCTTAGGACTCCTTCATGGGTTTTTCTATTGTAAAATGAGGTTCCTTGGAAGTATTCTCGAGTTTTTATTCTTACTTTGTCAAAGTCTGGATGGACGATTAAACATTTATCCATGTCTACGACTTCATGGAAGTATCCTTTTTTGTGCAGTCCTAGCGCCAATGGTCCGTCTTTTTCTTCGTCGCCAAAGGTGTACTCCATTTTGTTTCTGTATTCTTTGTACTTTGGGCTTTTGATTAGGTAGAAGTCTTCTGCGTCGATGTCGTTTTCTCTTAGCAGTTTCTTTAGCATTTCTTCTTTGTAGGCTATTTCGTCTTCGTAACTGAAGTTTTGGTATGTGCAGCCGCCGCAGACTCCTTGGTACTTACAGTTTTCTTCTGTTTCTAGTGGCGATAGTTTCTCTACGTTTTTATATATTAATTTTCTTCTGTTTTTTTTGTAGAGTTTTACAACTTGTCCTAGTAGTCCGCCTTTAAATTTAAATTTTTTACCTTCTATCTCTACTGTAGATCTATTTGGGAAATCTACTTCTGTTATCTTTGCTATTATTTCTTTATTCATATTCACTCCTGTTCTTATTCTATCACATCGGGGCTTATGTTTTGAATGTTGAATCTTCTAGTTTTTATGTATATAATTTACTTGGTGATATTATGAAAAAGTTTATTATTATTGTATTTTTGGCTCTTCTTTCTGGGCTTTTATTTTTATATAGTTATGTGTTTATTCATAAGGTTTCATATGGTGATATCCCCATCTTGACCTACCACGGTATCGACAAAATGGACAATGAGTACTACTTGGATCCCGACAAATTCGAAGAGATGATTGCGGAGCTTAAGAAAAATGATTTTACTTTCATTACTGCGCAGGATCTCTACAAAATCTACAATAAGGAGATGACTCTGCCTGATAAACCTGTCATGATTACTCTTGACGATGGTTATAGGGACAATTATACCAACGCGTATAGAATTTTAAAGAAGTACGATGCAAAGGCGACGATTTTTCTTATCGGTGCTTTTGTCGATTCTAGTGATCAATTCTTGACTTGGAAAATGGTAGAGGAGATGGCAAACAGCGGCCTTGTGGATTTTGAAAGCCACACTTACAATTCTCATGATCTAAGGCTCGATGGTCCGCATAAAGGCAAGACTACTTTTTCCACTCCGTCTCCTGGTGAAAGCGACGAAGATTATTACAAGAGAATCTACGAGGATCTTGTGTGGAACAATAATCTCATCTATTCCCACTCTTCTGTTTTTCCTGTGGCTATTGCCTATCCTGGAGGTATGGCTGGGGACGAAATAGTATCTAAAGCGGTGAAAGAAAGTGGTCTGAAACTTGGTTTCTTAGGTGCGAAGAAAAATGCAAGCTCTATCTTTGATCTAGATCCTTACAAAATCAACAGGTTCAATATTAAAAAGAGCACTGATCCTAAACATTTCGTGAAACTTATCACGCCTAAAGATAAATAATATAAAACCAGAGACTTTTCTCTGGTTTTTTGCTTTGAATTTATAAGTGCAACAAAAAAGGGAGGTCTTGCCTCCCATTATTTTTATTCTGCTTCTGGAACTTTTCCTTCTTTTACTGCCTTTGCCATCATCTTTCCAAGATTTATTAAGTCTTCAAAGTCTTTTTCTGAGCCTGCTCCCATCACTTCTGGCATTAGTGGTAGCACGTTTAGTTTTTCGCCTTCAACAAATTCTTTTAATCCTTTCAGTCCGCCGCCGTTCCATGAATAGCTGCCTGCTATACCCCAGATGTTGTTCTTCATCTTTTGATGTTTTAGTTCGCTTGTTAAGAATGACATCGGTGGGAATAGTGCTTTGTCATATGAACATGAGATTAGGATAATTCCCTTGTATCTCCAGCAATCTGCTAGTAGGTAAGACTGTGGTGTCTTGGCTACGTCGTGCATCCTTATATTTGTAAGTCCTTCTTCTGCTACTCCCTTTGCAATAAGTTGTGCCATTCTTTCTGTGTTGCCGTAGATGCTTCCGAAGATGATAGCAACTCCGTCTTCAGTCTTTTGGTTTGCTAGGTCTGTGTAGATTTGGATTACTTTTTCTGTATTATTTCTCCAGATTGGACCGTGGTCTGGGCAGATCATCTTGATGTCTAGTCCGCCAAGTTTTCCAAGTGCTTTTAGCGCTTGTCCTGAATATTTACCAACGATGTTTATATAGTATCTAGACATTTCTTCTAGGTAGTATCTATCGAATTCTACTTCGTCATCATAGATTGCTCCGTCAAGAGTTCCGAATGCTCCGAAGATATCTTGTGAGAATAGTGTGCCTGTTTCTTCTTCAAATGATACCATTGATTCTGGCCAGTGTACCATTGGTGTGTGGTAGAATGTTAGTTTTGTGTCGCCAAGTTCTAGTGTTTCGCCATCGTCTACTATGATTAATTCGTCTTCTTTTATTCCATAGTAACTTTCAAGCATTTTAACCGCTCTCTTGTTGGCGATTAGTTTACAGTTTGGATATTTTAAAAGTAGGGTTGGGATTCCTGATGAATGGTCAGGTTCCATATGATGTACGATTATATAGTGAAGCTCTTCCCCTTCTAGTACTTCGTCTAATTTTCTTATACATTCCTCGATAGTTGTAGATTTAACTGAGTCAAGTAGTATGTTTTTTGAACCTTTGATTATATATGAATTATATGCTACTCCGTCTGGAAGTGGCCACATATTTTCAAACATCTCTGTGATTCTGTCGTTGGCACCGATGTAGTAGAGTTTATCGGTAATCTTTTGACTAAATTGTCTCATTTTCTCCTCCTATAAATTTAATTCCACGCTTACTGGACAGTGGTCTGATCCCATAATATTTTGGTGAATGGATGCTTCCACTATCTTATATTCTAAAACTTTTGAAACTACAAAGTAATCGATTCTCCATCCTATGTTTCTATCTCTTGCTTGTCTAAAATAACTCCACCAGGAGTATTCGTCTTCTTTGTCCGGATATAGGTATCTAAATGTGTCCGTATATCCCGCTTCCAATAGTTTTGTAAATTTATCTCTTTCTTCATCCGAAAATCCAGCGTTTTTTCTGTTGGATTCTGGGTTTTTAAGATCTATTTCATTGTGAGCAACGTTTAAATCTCCGCAGAGAACTATCGGTTTAACTTCATTTAATCTATTTAGATATTCTAAAAAAGCCTCTTCCCATTCCATTCTGTAATCGAGTCTAGCAAGACCTCTTTGTGAATTCGGGGTGTAGCAGGTGATGAAGTAGTAATCTGGATATTCTAGAGTAATAACCCTGCCTTCCTTGTCATGTTCTTCGATTCCAATACCATAACTTACGCTTAGAGGTTCCTCTCTTGTGAAGACTGCAGTGCCTGAGTAGCCCTTCTTCTCTGCGTAGTTCCAATACATATGGTATCCAGGAATTTCTAAATCAAGTTGACCTTCAGATAGTTTTATCTCTTGAAGTCCAATTATATCAGGATTTAATTCTTCAAAAGATTCCATAAATCCTTTTTTTAAAGCTGCTCTAATTCCGTTTACATTCCACGAAACAAATTTCTTAGTCATCATATCTCTCCAAAAATGAATGCTTGCCTAAATTATCTTTGAATCCTAAAATCGCACCCATGTTTACATTCTCCGTTGCACGCATGATATTTATGCCGACAACTTCGTTTTCTTTCTTAAGTTCTTTGATCAGTTGTTTTACATAGTCCCTCTTGGAACCGCCAGATTTCTTAGAAGTAACTGTGCATGCGCAATCCATTGCAGTAAGCCCAGTTGATTTCATAAATCTTATAATAGATTCCTCTTCAATTAGGTACATCGGTCTTATAAGTTCCATGTTTTCAAAATTTTGTGCCTTAAGTTTTGGCATCATGGTTTTGAAATCTCCTGCGAAGATGATATTTAACATGACAGTTTCTATGACATCGTCGAAGTGATGTCCGAGGGCAAGCTTGTTGCAACCAAGCTCCTGAGCCTTGGCATAGAGATTTCCCCTACGCATACGAGCACACATGTAGCAAGGATTCTCTCCCGCAATTCTCTCTGAAACTTCGAAAATATCTGACTGGTGAACCTTGACCGGAATTCCAAGTTTTTCGCAGTTGTAAAGCATCTGATCCAACTTTTCCTTCTTGTAACCTGGATCCATAGCAATAAATTCCAAATCAAAATCAAATTTCTTGTGTTTTTTTAGCTCTTGGAATAGTTTTGCAAGAGTTAGCGAATCCTTGCCTCCCGAGATGGCTACCGCAATCTTGTCTCCCTTTTCCACAAGCTCATATTCCTTTATTGCTCTAATAAATTTGGTCCAAATTCTCTTTTTATAAGTCTTAATAAGTGATCTTTCTATTTCTAATTGTGATTTTACCATTTTTTCTCCCATATAGATTTATTTTATCATATAGGTAGTTTTTATTCTATAATGCGTCACCACAAATAATTATTTTAGTTTGGATTATTTTTTTGTTTTGGGTGTAGCGGAAGCATTTTGCTTCCATAGCCGATAGGCTCTATTGAGAAAGTCTTAAGGAAGACAGTCACCCTGAGCGAAGACGGTGAAGCAAAGCGAAACCGTCGGAGTCGAATGGGTATAACCCTGGTGGGGTCAAACATTGTTTATTGATCTCAAATGCTATCTCGATATCATAAACAAAATCATTATTATTTCACTTGCCAAAACTAACTTAAATAGAGCTTATACCCGTTCGACTCACTTCGTTCGCTCAGGGTGACTGTAGTTGGGATGTTTTTTTCTGTAGAGATCCTTCGACTTCGACGGCAAGCCGTCTTCGCTCAGGATGACAAATTGGGAAAGTTTTTGCTCGATATTTATAAGTTATTTGCATAGTTTTGAGACTTCACGCCTTCGGCTGTGGAACCTGGAAGGTTCCGCTACGAGGATGAATTGAAATAAAGTTTGTCGTACGGGTTAAAGCCCTAGCCGAAATCTTTGATTTCGTAGCAGGTCTTATGCAAAGAGTTCCAAAGAAGCCGAATGAAATGAAGGCTGATTTGCAGAACTCGACTGCTCGGCTGAGGGAAAATAATTTAGTATCAAATTTAATGGAAGCTGGTTGCTTCCGCTACAGAAATGAATAATAAAAAGCTGAATTCGATTGAAGAAGAATTCAGCTTTTCTCTATGGATAGTATTTGTTTTTTGATAAATTTGCCGCAGACTCTTGCTATGGAGCTTGCCTTATCTATTTTTATAAAATCCGATCTGTAGATTTCTTTAGCGTTGTCAGTATGTCTGCCACTTATTATTGCGGCAATTTTTAGTCCTTTTTTCCTAAGGTCATTTATATTTTTCTTGGCATCTTCAACTCCAACTTCGTCTTGGTAAGGCTTGTTAAAGCTAAAGCCTTTGGTGATTAGTGGCTTTAAATCTTGTGGGTTTGCATCTGTTAAAATTAAGCTTAAGGTATTTTCTATGTCTTTATTCAGTATCGCCCTATAGGCACGAAAAACTAGCCCGTCTCTATTCCAGCCCATGGTTTTGAAACGAAAGATTTTCTTGATTTCAGCCTTCTCATCATAGTCTTTCAAAATGGTTAAAATTGTAAAATCTCCTACTGTTTGAAATGAAATTACTCTAACTAAGATAGAGTTGTTTTCTAGAGATTTAGAAAGGATATAGGCTTCGATGGCGACTTCTGATTCCTTATCAAGCAGAGATGCAGATCCGTCGATTAAAAGGTCCACCTTCATGGAAGGGTCAGTTACAAGATTTTTCTTTTTAAAAATCTTTGCCCTATCCGATATTTCTGCTTTGTAGGCAAGGCGGGGTACGAGTTTTCCCCTTGCACTTATATCTTCATCAAAGGAAGAAGTAAGATTAATTTTTAGTTTTATTTCCTTGGACAAAAGACTAATGGCTCTCATATATGATGCCTGGTTTGCCTTAAATTTCAAGAGGTGTCTTTCAATCGCTTTTTTATTTAAATCTTGGTCGAGGTACTTATCATTTTCTGTGATTCCTCTCGTATAAAAAAGTCTAGATTTTTTGTGTCCACCGGTGCACAGGTCTCTTTCTATTCCCAGTCTTATTTTTTCATCAAATAGCGATCTGCCAAAGGTTTTTTCTATGTAGTCTAGGCTTTCCCTTCTTTTTTTTATTTTAAAATTCAAGATAAATGCTCTTAAACCATGAGATTTTTGATTTTTGCCTGCAAAGCTTGCCGGCATAATTGACCTTTCAAGGCTTACCCTGCCTGCACTTTCAAAAAAGGAAAATTTAATGAATGGAATTCTACTAATAATGTCATTTTCCTTATAACCAAGATAGGTTTTAAAAAGATCAAGGACTCTTTCTTCTAAATTAGTCCTGTCTGTATCTTCTGGTAATCTTAGATTTTTATAGCGTTCTAAGTCTTTTTTAGAAATTCTCCCAGGTTTAACTCCTAAGATTTCTTTCATCCTGAGCATTTCAAGCCTATACATTTGATTTTGCCTTATGGCAAGGCTTCTCCTTTGGAGGTCGTACTTGTCGGCGAGAAATTTTTCTGCAAAATATTTTCTCAAAGACTCTAAAACTGGTCTTTTACCTAATTCTTTATTATATGCAAAGTCTTCAAGCATATAGATTAGACCAAGGTCATACTTCTCACGCCTTGGGTTATCGGTCCAAGAGTTAATGAGATTTTCAATTTCTCTATGTCCCAAGTATTTTACAGCAATGCCAATGATTAGGTTTAGATAAAAATCAGGATTGCCATCGATATTTTCGCCTATGATAAAATTATCAAAGTCATAACTCGTGGCTCCTGCCCATTGTAGGTTAAATATTCGATTTTCATAAATTTTATCTTGATCTTTATTCATTTGAAATGTCTTTTTGGTAAATATTTTCTGGGAAACGTGCCTTTAATAGGTCTTCGATTAGGTCAGCTTCATAATCATCGAAAATCTTATTTACCAGGCAAAGTCTCATAGCTTCCTTAAATTCAAGGCCTTCTTTTATTAAGTCCAGCCCGTCAAAAATACCCCTAAGATCTGGAGCTGAGTCAGAAATTTCATGGGCCAAAGCCTTATCTTTTAGGTCTTTAAAAAAGTTTGCAATGTCATTTATATAAGTTTCCTTAAGTTCTGGGTGATGAGTTTTGATTAAGTGTTTAAGGTCACTATCGGAAATTCTTGGCATTTTAATAATAGCAAATCTTGATAAAAGTGCTTCATTAAGATCGCGAGTGCCTTCGTAGCCATAGTTCATAGTTGCTATGAAGCGTGTGGCCGGATGAACATTTATTAATTTGTATCCAGGTATATCAATCCTTCTCCTGTAGTCAAGAACTGAGTGGAGTACTGCCATTGCTTCATTTTTTGCCATATTTATTTCATCAAGGACAGCAAAACCGCCATGGTTACTTGCAAGAGAAATTGGTCCTTCCCTAAAAATTACGTTGCCTGATTTTAAGGTGTCATCACCAATTAGACTTGATGCGTCGACACTTACGTGAAAGGAAATATTCCACATTGGGCGGGCAAAAAGATATGCCAAATGTTCTGCTAGGACATTTTTCCCGGTGGACTTATCTCCAACTAAGAGGATATTTTTGCCGGCAAGGATTGCAGCTATAGCCTCTTCTAAGATTGCATCTCCCATGTATAAGAACTTCGGATCTGGAATTCTGTTTTCAAATTCCTTTTCAATGGGATATTTATTTTTAAATTCATCTATTTTTTCATACAATTTTTTCATCTTATCTCTCGCCTTTTTTATTTCATTTACTATATAGGTTTTTAAAGACATCAATGCCTGATGTATTACTACTTTGTTTTATAGATACATTGTATCAGAAAAAGACGAGGATGTTTAGTTTCCTCGTCTTTTTTATATTGGGACTTTTAATATCCCTTATCTTAAATTTTTTATTTTAAATATCGATTTTATGGATTGAGCCTCTAGATACGATTACGTCTTCTCCTGTTAGTTCAAAGATCCAGTTACTGATGTATGGTTCGTGGGAGATTAGAATGTAGCATTTTTTTCTGCTAAGTTCTAGTCTATACATAAGTTCCTTGGTGGTGCATCCTCCTAGGTACTGTTTTATTGAGTATGGTTCTCCCAAGTATTCTGACAATATTTCTGCCGTTTCCATTGATCTTTGATAGGTGGAGCAGAATATTCTATAGTCGGTGATTCCTTCTTTTTTGAACTTTTTTGCAAATTTTGAGAATGTATCTTCTAGCTTCATCCTGCCTTCGAAGGTCAGCCCTCTCCTCTTGTCGTCACTTGCAAATGCTTCTGCGATTCCGTGTCTTATAAAGTATATTCTCATCTGAGATTGTAAAATGCTTCTTTGCCTGCATAAATTGCAGAGTCAAATAGCATATCCTCGATTCTTAGAAGTTCGTTGTATTTTGCAATACGTTCAGATCTTGCTGGTGCTCCGGTCTTTATAAATCCCGCATTTGTTGCCACCGCTAAATCTGCTATGGTTGTGTCTTCTGTTTCTCCTGATCTGTGGGAGATTATCGCAGTCATGTTGTGTCTTTTTGCAAGTTCGATTGCATCCATGGTTTCTGTTACGGTTCCTATTTGGTTTAGCTTGATTAGGATTGAGTTGCTTACTTTTTCTTTTATTCCTCTTTCAAGTCTTTTGGTGTTGGTTACGAATAGGTCGTCTCCTACTAGCATTATTCTCTTGCCTAGTCTTTCTGTTAGGAATTTCCATCCTTCCCAATCGTCTTCTGCTAGTCCGTCTTCTATGGATACTATTGGATATTTAGATACTAAATCTTCGTAGAAGTATACTAGTTCTTCTGATGTGAACTCTTTGTCTTCTGCGTTTAGGTAGTATGTTTTTTCTTCTGCGTTGTAGAACTCTGATGCTGCTACGTCCATTGCTAGTACTACATCTTCTCCTGGTACGTAGCCTGCTCTTTCGATGGATTCTACTATTACATTTAGGGCTTCTTCGTTGGATTTTAAATCTGGTGCGAATCCACCTTCGTCTCCTACTCCTGTTCCTAGTCCCTTTTCTTTCAATACATTTTTAAGACTGTGGTATACTTCTGATCCCATTCTAAGTGCTTCTTTAAAGGTAGGTGCTCCTACTGGAAGAATCATAAATTCTTGGATATCCACGTTGTTATCAGCGTGTTCACCACCATTTAGAATGTTCATCATTGGAACTGGTAGCACCTTGCCATTGGTTCCGCCAAGGTATTGGTAATAAGGAATGTTTAGTTCATCTGCTGCTGCACGGCTAACTGCGATGGAGATTCCAAGGATTGCATTTGCTCCTAGGTTCTTTTTATTTTCTGAACCGTCTTCTTTTATAAGGAATCTGTCTATTGATACTTGGTCCCTTACATCGAAGTAAGATAGTTTTTCAGATAGTTTATTTACATTTTCAACCGCTTTTAAAACGCCCTTGCCTAGGTATCTAGATTTGTCGTTGTCTCTTAATTCTACTGCTTCGTGTGCCCCTGTTGATGCTCCACTTGGCACAATTGCACGACCAAATCCGCCTGCTTCTGTAAGTACTTCTACTTCAACTGTTGGATTTCCTCTAGAGTCTAGCACTTCTCTAGCGTATACATTGGATATAAAACTCATATTTCTCCTCTATAATTAACTAATTTTACAAAATCTTCCACCTTTAGGGATGCTCCTCCCACCAGGCTTCCGTCAATATTTTCCATACTCATAAGTCCAGAAATGTTCGAAGGTTTAACTGATCCTCCGTACAATATTCTGATCTCATCTGCCGCGTGACCCATTTCTTTTAAAGTTTCTCGGATGTTTTTGCACATGGCTTCTGCATCTTCTGGGCTACAGGTCTTACCCGTTCCAATTGCCCAAATAGGTTCGTATGCCACAATAAACTCTCCCTTTAAATTTTCTGTGGAGTCTTTTAGCATTTTATTTACAAATTCATTTTGGCGACCCTCTTCTCTTACCTCCAAAGATTCTCCCACGCAGACTATAGGCACAAGTCCAAATTCGATTGCCTTTTCTGCCTTTAATCTTACTATTTCGGAACTTTCTTTGAAGTAGTCCCTTCTTTCTGAGTGACCTACAATTACATAGTCGCAGCCGAGATCTACGAGCATTTCTGCAGATATTTCTCCAGTCACCGCTCCTTCTTCTCTTTCAGAAAGATTTTGAGCTCCAAGTTTTATTTTGTCGCCAATAGTTTTTTTAAATCTATCTATTGCTGTAAATGGAGGACAGATCAGCGCTTCTACTTGATCGTCCAGGTTAATTTCCAATATTTCATTGGCAAATTCTTCTGCAAGTAGGGCAGATTTATTCATCTTCCAATTTCCAGCGATAAGTGGTTTTCTCATTCCGCATCCTCGATACAATCTATTCCAGGAAGAACCTTGCCTTCTAGAAGTTCAAGGCTTGCTCCTCCTCCAGTGGAAATGTGGGTCATCTTGTCTTTTAATCCCGCTTTTTCAATGGCTGCCACAGAATCTCCGCCGCCGATGATAGTGGTTGCTCCTTCAAGATTAGCTAGAGTCTTTGCAACTTCAAAGGTTCCATTTGCAAATTCTGGAATTTCAAATACTCCGCAAGGTCCATTCCAAACTACGCACCTTGCAGGTTCAAGTTTTTCTTTTATATTTGCAATAGTCTTAGGTCCGATGTCGAGACCCATGTATCCTTCTTCCATCTTGTCTCTATCGACAGTCTTGGTTTCTACTCCGGCTTTTAGTTCCTTAGCCATGACTACATCATCAGGAAGGACAAAGTTAACATGGTTTGTAACTGCCTTTGCCATAAGTTCACGAGCAAGATCTAGCTTGTCATCTTCAACGATTGAGTCTCCAATTTCAAGTCCCATGGATTTAAAGAATGTATAAGCCATTCCTCCCACCACGATTAGAGTGTCCACCTTTTCAAGCAAATTGTCTATTACATTTATCTTGTCTGAAACTTTTTTGCCGCCTAGGATTGCTACGAATGGTCTGTCTGGATTTTGTACCGCACCTTCTAGGTATTCAACTTCTTTTTCAAGTAAGAAGCCCATAGCTGATGGAAGGTACTTGGCAACTCCCACGTTTGAAGCGTGAGCTCTGTGGGATGTGCCGAAGGCGTCATTTACATATACATCTGCAAGGGATGCGAGGTCTTTTGCAAAATCATAGTCCAGTTTTTCTTCGCCTTTTACAAATCTTGTATTTTCAAGAAGGGCAACTTCGCCAGCTTTTAATTTTTTAATTTCCGATTTAACTTCGTCGTCTATGACTACCTTGCTCGCTACAAATTTTACATCCTTCTTAAGAAGTTCGCTTAGCTTTTTCGCAACGGGAGCGAGAGAAAATTCCTCTTTGTACTCTCCCTTCGGTCTTCCCAAGTGACTCATAAGCACAACGGATGCGCCATTTTCAAGCAGGTAGTTAATAGTTGGAAGAGATGCTTCGATTCTTGTGGTGTCTGTGATTAAATCTCCGTCCATTGGTACGTTGAAATCAACTCTTACAAGCACCTTTTTCCCAGCTACATCTATATCTCTTAATGTCTTTTTCATTATAGTGATTTCGCCACCATTTCTGTAAGGTCAAGCACTCTTAGTGTGTAACCCCATTCGTTGTCATACCAAGAAATAACTTTAACCATATTGCCCATTACGTGGGTTAGTTTTGCATCAAAGATTGAAGAGTGTGGATCTTGGATTATATCTGAAGAAACTAGATCTTCTTCTTGGTAGTCAAGGATTCCCTTCATTGTTGTTTCAGATGCTTCTTTTATTGCGTTATTTATTTCTTCTACTGTTGCTTCTTTTTCAATTTCAAAGGTTGCATCTACTAGAGAACCAGTAGGTACTGGAACTCTGATTGCGATACCTGTCATGATTCCGTTTAATTCTGGAATAACTTTTCCAACTGCTTTAGCTGCACCGGTGGTAGTAGGGATGATGTTTTCAGCTCCCATTCTTGCACGTCTCATATCTTTTTTGTGGATTGCATCGTGAATCATTTGGTCATTTGTATAAGCGTGAACTGTAGTCATAAGTCCTCTCTTGATTCCGAATTTATCTAAAATTACCTTTGCAACTGGAGCTAGACAGTTAGTTGTACATGATGCGTTTGAAATGATATTGTGTTTCTTAGGATCGTATAGTTCGCAGTTAACTCCCATTACTATGGTTATATCTTCGTTCTTACCAGGAGAAGTAAGGATTACCTTCTTCGCTCCCGCTTCGATATTTCCTTCAGCTTTTTCACGAGAAGTAAATGCTCCACTTGAGTCTACAACTATATCTACGCCAAGTTTTCCCCATTCCATTTCAGCTGGAGTCTTAGATTCGATAAATTCGATTTTGTGTCCGTCAACGTTTAAAATATTTCCGTCGAGTTCACATTTGCCAGGGTACTTTCTATAGATTGTGTCGTATTTAAATAGGTGAGCTCTTTGAGCTACGGTAGTTTCACAGTTTCTAACTGCAATATGAGTAATTTCAAAATCTTTTTCTTCTTTAAGAGCCCATGCTCTTAGAAAATCTCTACCAATTCTTCCAAATCCCATAATAGCTACTTTTGTCATTTAATTCCTCCTAATAATTTCCTTTGCCAACTCCCTATCAATTATAAGAGTTAGATCTTTTCTTAAACTGCAAATAGCCATGGTTGCCTCGGCTTTTTCCGCGCCACTTGCAACGGCTATAACTGAACCAATGTTTTTGTAATCAGAAAGGGATAGTCCTAAGCTTTTCTTTTTATAGACTATACCTCCTGTGGCAGAAAAATAATTGCCAAAGGCTTCTCCAACTGCACCGTCACGCAGAATTTTCTTCGTGACTATATCATCAAGTCCTCGCCTCTTCGCCATTACATCCGCCCTGCCAATTCCAAATATAAGTAGGTCTATCGATTTAAACTTATCCAGAAGCTCCTTGTATTCCGCGGAGTCCTTGATTGAGGATAGTAAATCTCTATTTGCAAAGTCTGGAACAGGCACTATGTAGGATTCCGATCCCGTCTTCTGAGCAAACTTAATCGCAACTGTGTTTGCTTGAAACTCAGATTTTATTCCTATGGAACCTCTTGCAGGAACGATCTTCAAATTCTTTTTGTCCGTTTCAATACTGTCTATGACCTTTGAAACAGTCTCTCCTCCCGTGACTCCGATGTGAAAATCATCTTCTATATAATCTCTTATAATCTTAGAAGCAAACTTCGCAAGTTCATCCTTGCCGCTGGAGTTTGAAATGTAGATATCTGAAATTCCCGCCACTTTCTTCACAGAATCCACCAGGTCTTCGTCAGAAGATTTAGAGGTAAGACTTAAGTACAAATCTTTAAAATCTTCTACATATTTAATACCCAATTTGGAAATCGAGATACCTCTACTGGTTACTTCGCAAAGACCATCATCTCTAAAAAAATCGACAGTGTCCCTTACGAATCTCTCAGACAAATTTAAATCTTTAGTTATGTTTCTTCTACCGACAGTAGATTTTTCTGAAATGTAAGAGAGCAAACTGTATTTTTTTAAGAAAATATCCTTTGCTTCATATACAAAATCTAAAAAATAATGTAGTTCCATGTTCACCTCTGGGAATAATTTGAACCCATATAATTTTGTTCCCGCTAACTATAATTTTAACATAAGTTAAAAATCGTCTCAATATATTCCTAAGCTTTTATAAGATTTAAATATTTTAAATATTAATTTGTGGTAAAGAAAAATATTTCTAGCTTCATAACATTTTAATTTCAAACAAAAAGCAGGTCACCCTGCTTTATATTAGATTTATTATTAAACTATACATTGTAATCGAAATTTTCTATCGACTTCTTTCTGTCGAGATCTTCTTCTGCTAAGAACTCCATCTTTTTAATACTATTAGCCTTTGCAACTATAGAGGTTGGAAATGACACAATCTCTTGATTTAGTATGCTGATATTGCCATTTACGATTCTCTTTGCCGCCGCCAATTTTTCATTTTCATCGTCGATTTCATCTTGCAAGCGTAGAAACTCTGCAGAAGATTTGAGCTCCGGATAAGCTTCTGCAAGGGCAAAGATTTCTTTAATCGCATCGTTTTGATGCTTAATTGCATCGTTTGATGATGAGATAGTGCCTTCCTGTCTAAGTTTAACGATGTTTGTAAACGCGTCTGTCTCATGCTTTGCAAAAGATTTTGCCACCTTGATCATTTCGGAGATGGTGTCATACCGCTTTGCCAGTGCAATATCCAAATTCCTCTTGGACTCATCTATCTTTACTAGATATTTTTTGAGTCTGTTTGAAGCGGAGATAAAATTTGATATGCATACTAAAACCGCTAAAATAGCTATCGTATATAAGTATTTCATAAATCCCCCTCTAAAATTTTTCTACTATAACATCCATAAGCGTATAAAAGTCTGAGAGTTTTTTTCTTATCTTTTCATACTCACCAGAAAGTGAAATCTCATTTACTCCACCTGGAGTATATGGCAAGGAAAATAGAAGACTATTCGACTCAAAAGCGATGGATACATATTCTTCATTCATGTAGATGGAAACATTCATTCTTTTCCCAATATCATTTAAAAGTTCAATAATCTTTGTATCCAAAATAAACTTGGCATTTAAATCATCTGTAGAAAAAATAGTGTATAAATCGTTGAATTCGATGGACTCGGTTTCCATTCTCTCTTCGCCATCTCTAATTTCTCCATAAGGTCTGTGGGAACCACCTTTACTAATCGGTGCCACTCTAATATGACCATTTATTCCCGTTTCTATAGGAGCAAAAAATACTTGTCCCATGAAGTCAGTCTCGTTTATTTCTCTTCCTTTTTTGTCTCTTCTATAATGATTTGCTTTTAAATTGCAAAACTCAGTCTTGTATTCGTCACCAAAAATTATGTGACAATTGGATTCATAGAATTCTGAATTTCTAACTAAATTTTTAAGAATATATAGATCCATGGTTCCAAAATAATCTATCTCTGTACCTGGTAAGATCTCTTTTAACACCGGCTCTAAAAAATTATTTGCGTATGTATTTCCAATATAAGATTTATTCGTCTGTGAATATTGGTACCAGTATTTATAGAGGAAAAAGCAGACAATTAGTCCATATATTTCAAAAAGATAGTATATAAAAAGCCCCGCTGCAAGAAGGATAAATCCAAGTATATAGGGTTTACTCACCCGATCTTGTAAATCTCTTTTCACATCGTCAAGCCTCTTCTTGGTCTCCGGCAAATTTTCGATTCTTTTAATCTCTTCGATAATGGATGAATCCGAAAATCTCTCCCTGGATTTCATTTAAAAGGACCTCCTTTAATTTTAATAAATAATTTCAATATTATTTTATCAAAAAATTTTTTTAGAAGGTATATTTTTTTGAAATTATATATCACTTAAAGAAGGGGGGTAATTTTAATAAAATATTTGCTATAAAAAACACCGGAGAATATTACCCCGGTGTTTTTATATGCATATGCTTATTTAAAAACCAGAAATTATTTGGATTTTTAAATTTCATTTTGATTTTATTTACCTGGTTCTATTGGTACTTCTTTTCCATTCATACAAAACTTTCCATCTATTATTTCGTATTTGTCGCCTTCATATAGTTTGTACCAATAACAGTTTACAAATGAAAATCTCTTTTTTTCGATTTTTACTGGATAAGTTACCTCTTTATCAGACTCGTCATATGTGGATGCTGTTACAGTTTTACCGTCTTTGCTAAATTTAAAGAAGACCAATCCGATATTTTCCATTACTGAAGTTTCTAGATTTAACTCTCCTACAGATCCAACGTATTTTATATCAGGTGCATCTGGGAATGGTTCTGTAAGTTTTTCTATATTAAGAGTTAATCCATTACAAGCATTTAAATATATTCCTTCGAATTTGATGTCTCCTGCTTTTGTTTCTTTCTTTTGTTCTTTCTTTTGTTCCTTTTTTTCTTCTTTCTTTGCTGGAGCCGCTTTACCGATTACTTCTTCTTTGAATTTTTTGGCATCGTATTTAGATGCGTCGCCTATTAGAACTACTCTGTTTTCTTTATCCCAGCCTACTTCTGTTCCTAGTGATTCACTTATAAATCTAACTGGTATAAAGGTTCTTCCATTTACTATTTTCGCTGCTGCGTCTAGTTTTTCTTCTTTTACATTTTCGTCTTTGTCATATAGTTTTGCAATGTCTGAACCGATTATAAGTTCAACCTTTTTTATTTCTGTGCCTTCTTTTTTGGTAGTGATGACTACTTTCTTTTCTTCTTTGAACCAATCAACTATGCTATCTAAGTTTTCTGAGATAAATCTGACTGGTACGAGTGTTCTTCCACTTTCGATAAATGGATCTGCATCTGTCTTTATGTATTCTCCATTTACTACAAGGTATGTCTTTTGACTTGCGTAGGTATTTAGGCTTAGTACTAATGCAAATACACTTATAATTACCATAATTTTACTTATTTTTTTCATTTTCTCACCTCTTAGTCTATCTTATAGTCTTATATCTTTTGTGTCAATATAGTATTGAAATAAATCAAAACAATAAAAAAGCGTAGTCACCTACGCTAAATTATTTTATATCTGATTTTACTACTAGAACTGATATTTTAGATGTGTTGATTACTTTATTGGATACGGAGCCTAATAGTGTTCTTGAGAATGCTCCCAAGCCTCTGTTGCCTACGATTATTAGGCTACATCCTCTTTCTTCTGCCACGTTTACTATTTGTTCTGCGGCATTTCCCATTGTGTGGAAGAGTTCTACTTTGTATGGATAGTCTTTTAAGGTTTCTTCCGCTTCTTTAAGTACATATTCTGCTCTTTCCACATTTGCCTTGTCTATTTCCAAGGAGTATGGAAAGTTGGTTGGATATTGTTCGAAGATGGATGTTTCGGATATTACTGTTAGGATTAGGAGTTCTGCTCCTAGTTTCTTGCCTATATCTTTTGCCACTTCTACTGATTTATTTGAACTCTTTGAGCCGTCTACTGGTACTAATATTTTCATACTCTACCTCCTAGTACATTTGTACCCAATTTTTTAACTTTAATTCAATGATGTGGTTATATAAAAAGAAGTGTCTCTTTTGAAACACTTCTCTATTTTTTATACCATCTTTCTTGGATCTACTATTTCGTCGAATTCTTTTTCTGTTAAATATCCAAGTTTTAATGTTGCTTCTTTTAATGTGGTTCCTTCTTTGTGGGCAAGCTTTGCAATTTCTGCTGCTTTTTCATAACCGATATGTGGGTTAAGTGCCGTTACTAGCATTAGTGATTTGTTTAGATTTTCTTCTATCTTTTCCATGTTTGGTTTTATTCCTACTGCGCAATTCTTGTTAAATGATATCATTGCATCTGATAGTAGTCTTGCTGATTGTAGGAAATTATATGCTATTAGTGGAAGGAATACATTTAGTTCAAAATTTCCTTGTGATGCTGCAAATCCTATGGCTGCATCGTTACCCATTACTTGCACTGCTACCATGGTTAGTGCTTCTGCTTGGGTTGGGTTTACTTTTCCTGGCATTATTGATGAGCCTGGTTCGTTTTCTGGTATGATTAATTCTCCAATTCCGCATCTTGGTCCTGATGCTAGTAGTCTTACGTCGTTTGCTATTTTTAATAGGTCTGCCGCAAGAGCTTTCATAGCTCCGTGAACAAATACGATTTCGTCCCTACTGGTTAGGGCGTGGAATTTATTTTCTGCAGTTACGAATTTATGTCCAGATTTTTTAGAGATTTCTTCTGCTACTTTAACTGCATAGTCCTTGTGGGTGTTAAGTCCTGTTCCTACTGCTGTTCCTCCAAGGGCGATTTCTCTAAGTGATTCTTTGGCTGTGGAGATGTAGTCTCTAGATCTTTCTAAGGATTTTCTCCATCCGCTTATTTCTTGTCCAAGGGTTATAGGCACTGCGTCTTGTAGGTGAGTTCTTCCTGTCTTGACTATGTCCTTGTATTCTTCTTCTAATTTTTTAAATGTTTCTATAAGTGTGTCTACTGCAGGGATTACCTTGTCTTCAACCGCTATTAATGATGCGATATGAAGCGCTGTTGGGTAGGTGTCGTTTGAACTTTGTGATTTATTTACGTCGTCGTTTGGATGTAGAAGGTGTTCTTTTGCGATTTCGTTTCCTCTGTTGGCTACAACTTCATTTACGTTCATGTTGGATTGGGTTCCTGAACCTGTTTGCCATACTACAAGTGGGAAATGTTCTTCTAGTTTTCCTTCTAATATTTCGTCGCAAACTTCTGTTATCAAGTCTTTTTTGTTGTCTGGTAGAAGTCCAAGGGCATTATTTGCTACTGCTGCAGAGTATTTAAGAATTCCAAATGCCTTTATTATTTCCTTTGGCATTTTTTCGTCGCCGATTACAAAATTTTGGTGAGATCTTTGAGTCTGTGCTCCCCAGTACTTGTCTATCGGTACTTGAAGTTCCCCAAAGGTATCATGTTCTATTTTGTACTTCATATTCTAGCAACTCCATCTTTTCTAGCTGCTTCTGCTACTGCTTCTGCTACTTTCTTAGATACGCTTAGATCGAATGCGTGTGGAAGTATATTGTCTTCGTCTAGAGTTTCAACTGAATCTGCAATTGCACGAGCTGCTGCAAGTTTCATGTTGTCAGTGATTTTCTTTGCTCTTACATCAAGTGCTCCTCTGAATAGTCCTGGGAATACTGATACGTTGTTTACTTGGTTAGGGAAGTCTGATCTTCCTGTTCCAACTACTCTAGCTCCTGCACGTTTAGCTTCGTCTGGATAGATTTCTGGAACTGGGTTTGCCATAGCTAGTACTATCGCATCCTTGTTCATGTTTCTTACCATTTCTTCAGTTACGATTCCAGGTCCTGATACTCCGATGAAGATGTCTGCTCCGTTTAGTGCTTCTGCCATTCCACCTTCGATTTTATGTGGGTTACATTCTTTTAAGATGTTCTTTCTGTATTCGTCTTCGTAGTAGTCAGCTCCGATGATTCCCTTTCTTCCTACGAAGATAACGTCCTTTGCACCTTCAAGTACAAGTAGGTTTCTGATTGCCATACCTGCTGCTCCTGCACCAGACATAACTATTCTTACGTCTTCCATCTTCTTGCCTACAAGTTTAAGAGCGTTTAAAACTCCTGCTAGAACTACGATTGCTGTTCCGTGTTGGTCATCGTGGAAAACTGGTATATCTAATTCTTCTGAAAGTCTATTTTCAATTTCAAAACATTTTGGTGCTGCAATATCTTCTAGGTTGATTCCACCAAATGTTGGTTCTAAGTACTTAACTGTTTTTATGATTTCTTCTGTATCTTTTGTGTTTAAACAGATTGGGAAAGCGTCTACATCTCCAAAGTTTTTAAATAGGATTGATTTACCTTCCATAACTGGCATACCTGCTTGGCCGCCTATGTCTCCTAATCCTAGTACTGCTGTTCCATCTGTAACTACTGCTACAAAATTCCATTTTCTAGTTAGGTTGTATGCTTCCTCAGGATTGTCCTTTATAGCTAAGCAAGCTTCTGCAACTCCTGGTGTATAAGCAAGTGCTAAATCTTCTGCAGTTTCTGTAGCTGCTCTAGATTTAATTTCTAATTTTCCTCTCCATTCTCTGTGGCATTTCATAGCTTTTTCTTTGTTATCCATTATTATCACCTCAGCTAACATTATAGCATAGTTTTTATGCAAATGTTTCTTCTATATATTCTTTTTTAAAATTTTAAGTGTCGATATAAATTAGGTGAAATCTTGATTTGCTTGACTTAATATAAAAAAAACAATAAACTTATATTATTAAATTTAATTGGTGATACATTGAAAATAAAATTTAAATATTTTACGATTTTAATACTTCTTCTCTTCCTCGTTGGGTGCAAGGGAAACTACTTAAAAGAAGCGAAGCTCTCCATGACTGAAAGGGTATATTCATTCTACACCTACGAGAGTACAGAGGATAAACTCCACAGCTTAGTGGAAAGCCTTGGCTATGACGATATAAATTTAAAACTTATAGACAAAACTATGAAGATCTTTGGATCAAAGGAATACATCGACGAACACGATGCGGCAATCTTTGAGATTTCCACCATCATCATGTACCTAAATCCTCAGCTAGATGAGATCTTAATCTGCGAAGATGACGGAGATTCCTTCGCCCTATCCAGAAATGTTTTTGAAGAACTCTTCTATGAGTTCGACAGAATAAGCGCGAAAAATCTGGAGTCACTTTTTAGATCCATAAGTCTTACCAGCAGATCAAAGATTGAACTTACTCTTGCAAAGTCAAAACTAAATTCTTCCTTTGAAAAGTACAAGTACTTGGAGGGTGACTGCGACTATTCTGCCCTTAGCTACAGCGTGGTGGGATTTATAAAGGAAAGCGGAATCTACAATTTCTATGTCTACTACAGATTTTCAAAATTTGATTTCACACCTTCTATATATGAGAAGAATCCTAGGGAGGCTCTCGTTAAGATCGGCATCAAATCCGACAGTCTTCTAAACTACGAAGAAGTTTCAAATGTGGTAATTTCAGAGAGGGACATGGAAAAGGAAATCACAAACACCACAGATTTAAACACCATCTCCAAGGAACTTACCAAGAAGAATCGAGATGCCGCTTACCAAGAATATAAGAGAATACATTCAAAAAATAATTAAACCTATGGTGCACTGCATCATAGGTTTTTATTTCTTCTTACATTTTTAAAAAATTTGCTTATAAGTTTGCTGCATTCATCTCCGTAAATGGAATATTCCACATTTACCTTGTGGTTTAAGCCTTCTCTATCTAAGATGTTTAGGTTTGATCCGGCAGCTCCCATGCGAGGACTCTTCGCCCCGATTATGAGTTTATCTATACGAAAGAGTATCATTGCTCCTGCACACATGGCACAGGGTTCAAGGGTTGTATACATCTTTGTCCCTTCCAAATGGTAGGTGCCAAGAGTTTTCGCAGCCATCTTTAAGGCGCGAAGTTCTGCATGCTCCGTGGCGTCGTTTAATGTTTCTTTTAAATTGTATCCATAGCCTACCACCTTGCCATGTAAAACTACCACTGCTCCCACAGGTATCTCTCCTCGCCTATAGGATTTCTTCGCCAGGTGTAGGGCGAGTTTCATGTACTTACTCGTATCTAAACTATTTCTTTCCAAGGTCTACCACCTCTTTTAGTACGTCTATTCCTCTCATCATCTTCTTTATATTTTTTACATCTAGAATAATTATCTCTTCTCTTTGAAGTTTCTCCTTCGATTCATCTGTCATAAGGGATGTATTTATAAATAGAACTGGAATTATGGTTTTGTAAATATTTGAAAACTCCCTTACCAATCTGTCTATTTCTTTTTGAGATAGAACTTCCACATTTTTGTACTTCTTCACCTCTACTGCAAACCTGCGTCTTCCTTTTTTGGCATAGAAATCGAATCCCATCTCAGTGTGGTCATAGGAATCGTCAAAGTCTTCCACCACATAATCGCACCTCAGTAGAGCCTTCTTCGCAAGCTCTTCCTCGGTCACTTCTTCGTTTAAAATTCTAAGGGATTTTAAAAGATTCTTCGGATATATTTTAAAGATGGCGGTACATTCTTCGTCTGTGTACTTGGTAGTTTTAAAATCAAAACCTATTAGCATCCCCTCAACCAAGGTGAAATAGCCATGGGCAATTGCGTTTCTAATGTGCCTAAGGAGACTGTTGGTGGTGGATTCGTCCTTGTACTTCGTGATAATTATCTTTTGAAAGTTTGGATCTACTTCATTTTTATAAAAATCGACCACCGATTTTGGAATATAATCAAGCACTGCCACATCTTCGTGACCAAGCTGCATATTCTTCTTCACCAGTTCGAAGGCAAATTCATCGAAGTCAAGAGACAGCGCCATATCATTCTTAGGCGACTGAATTGAGTCGATGTTTGGCACATACCAAAGGAGAGTTTCTACTATCGTATGCATCTCTTCTGTCATCTTAGGTGGATATTCTCTATGTAGAATCGAGTATTTAACTGGATTCTTTATTTTTTCAAACTTAAATACTGTGAATGATAGATCTGGTAAACCCATATTCCCTCCTTAAATTTAATTATAGCATATCGAAATTTAGATATCCTTTTCATTATTGATTTAATCGGGAATTTTTGCATTTTTTGAAATTTTTGATAAAATAAAACATGGAGGATTTATGAGAAAGAGAAAACCCAATATGTTCCTAAGAAGATTGGTATCACTTACCATACTTGGAATCCTTATTATGATGATTCCTGCCATGCTTCTAAACAATGGAACAGACACCATTGAACTAAAAGAAAATTACATAGAATCCACCAAGCCTTTGGCAATCAGTGTAGCGAAGAAGCACGGTCTCTTCCCGTCGGTTACCTTAGCCCAGTCGGCGCTGGAGAGTAACTTCGGAAGGAGCGAACTGTCTACTACATACAACAATTACTTTGGAATAAAAGCCAAAAGCGGTGGAGTTGAAATGGAGACGAAGGAATACGAAAACGGAGTGGAGAAGTCCGTCCTTGAGCCTTTTAAAAAATACGATTCGAAGAAGGCGAGTTTTAAAGATTACGGCAGACTTATCTCTACTGCTGCTCGTTACGAAAAGGTAAGAGATGCCAAGGACTACAAAGAGGCGATCACCCTTATTCAGTCCTGCGGCTATGCGACGGACCCTAACTACGCAAAAAAGGTCATCGATATTATTGAAAAATATAATTTGATGGAGCTTGATAATGAATAGAAATCTTGGTTTCAAAGTAAGAATTATGCTCCTTATGATTGCAAGCGGGATTTCAAACGCCTACTGTGTTATGAATTTCAAAACGCCTGTAACTCACCACACTGGTAACGCCACAGCCATTGCACTTTCCATAAGCGACAGTAAGAGGTTCATATTTCTTCTTGCCATCTTTGGACTATTTTTTCTAGGCTCTGTGGTGGGAACATATACTACCTATGAGGAGAATTTCCGCCGAGGCTTTCTATGTTTGGCGGTCCTTGCCATAATTTCTACCTTAATAGGAGAATACGCGGTGTACCTACTTACATTTATTTTTGGATTTCAAAATTCCCTTTTTTTAAAGTACGAAGGTGCCCTTATAAGGAGCACACATATTACTGGATACTTGACAGATAGCGCCACCATCATAGGCAAGTACTTAAGAACCAAGGATAGCTCCAGACTTCATGTGAGCATATTTTTTCTAATATCTATTGGATTTTTTATTCTAGGTGGTATATTATATTTTTATGTAAAAAGTTTTAGCCAAATCTTGGTAGCATTAATCTACCTTATCTTGGCTTGTATATGGAGGTAATTATGGTAGTTTGTGAACTAACACTAGTTCCAATAGGAACAGAAACCACATCAGTTTCAAAATATGTTGCAGGTGCTTTAGATAGCATAGCAGACATGAAAAATATTACATTTGCACTTAACCCAATGGGAACAGTTATAGAAGCTCCCGATTTAGATACTATGTACGAAGCAATCAAAAGGATGCAAGAATCCGTATTTCTAAATGGAGCAAACAGAGTCTACTCTGTTGTTAAGATCGATGACAGACGCGACAAAGAAAGATCCTTTATGGAAAAGATAGACTCAGTAGAAAGTAAAAGGAAGAAATGAGAAGATTTACAAGTCTAATCCTTGCATTAGTCATTTTATTTTCTCCTAGCGTATCTTTTGCAACGGAGAATGTTTCACAGAAAAAAACAGAAGTTTCTGAGCCTCAAGAGATTAGAAACCAAAACATCTTCGTACCAACTTCTCACGGAGTGGATAGGGCAACCTACGAAGAAGCAATTCTAGTAGCTGAGCTAGAAAAAAAATCTACCAACGAACTTGCAAAGACCTTTCTAATCGGAGACTATGCAACGGGAGAAATCTTAGAATTTAACGATATAGATGAAGTGGTAGCCATGGCTTCAACTTCTAAACTCGTGTCCGTATATGTGGTCCTAGACCAAATCAAAGCAGGCAAGTTGAAGCTAGACGATTTGGTGACAATTCCCCATGAAGCAGAAGTCCTACCAGGTTCTTCCTACAAAATAAAAGAGGGAGATACAAAGACTGTAAAAGAACTTCTAACAGCGGCGCTAGTCATATCTGGAAATGACGCCATCACTTCCCTTGCAATAAAGGTGGCAGGATCTACCCAAGCTTTCGTTGACATGATGAACAAGAAGTGTAAAGATCTAGGTCTTACAAACGCCCACATGATAAATCCAACAGGGCTAACAGATTATTCAATAGAAGATTATAATAAGATGACCACAAGAGAGATGTTTCTCCTTGCAAGATATATAATGAAGGAACATCCAGAAATCTTAGAATATACAAAGATGCCTGCCATCGTTGAAGCAGATAGAGAGTTTACAGCTTACTCAACCAATCCCATCTTAGGAGTAATTCCTGAGGTCCAAGGACTTAAAACGGGATACACTGGTGCGGCAGGAAGATGTCTTATAGCAACGGAACTAAAACCAGGAGATGGCAAGACCACCAAAGATCTAAGGCTTATCACAATCACCACCGGATCGAAATCCGATTGGTCAAGGTATGTAGTTTCGAAAAGAGTTGCAAATATTGCTCTAACCAAGTATGAAAATAGAATACTAGGAAACACTACTTCTCCTGTTACGACTATCGAAGCAGAAAATTCTCAAGAACCAAACTACAATGTATATCAAGAATCGGAAATAGCTTCTCTAGTACATCCAGAATCAAAGGTAGAAAGCGAAGTTCATCTCAATGAAATCGCAGCTCCTCTACCTAAGGACACTGTGGTGGGTTCAATCACCTACAAAGTAGATGGCAAAGAAGTGGGAGAATCAAAATTAATAATCAAAGAAGATATCCGCGAAAGGGGAATAATCAACAAGATTATGTCCATTTACAGAGAAATCTTCAAAAATATCGATAAAGATGCAGCATAAAAAATCCTTCAATCGAAGAAATAACTTTGATTGAAGGATTATTTTTTTGTATTTTCATTTTGAAGAAATTTCGACGAGTCTTATAATATCAAACTCGCGAATTTAATAAATTAATTTTTCTTTTTATTTAACAGATCTTCTATAAATTCAATGGCAAAATTTTCATTTACCACATATCTTTCGAAACCTTCCATCTTGTCCCCAAACTGTTCTTCAAGTTCCCTGTAGCCTTCTTCTCTAAAGTCGTAGTGGTACTCCTTAAGATCCTTGTCAATTACCACGATTATAGGTTTGTTTTCGTAGATATCGTAGAACATTCTGATGATTTCCATATTTTCTCTCTCGTTAATCTGAAGAATGAGAAGTGATTTATAGAGTTCCATGATTCTGTCGTCGTAGCCGCCCTTGAAAATTAATATTTTTTCTCTAAGTTCAACTAAGTCCACCACCACTCTCACCCTCGGAGGGTCAATCTTCATAAGTTCTTGGAATTTTTTGAAATCATTATTATAAAATTCGTCCAGAGTCTTTATCTCTTCCTCTACATTGCTCGGGTCTGTTAGGTAGATCATCGTGCCTTCCGGCTCCATGTGGTAGAGCATGTCGTAGATTACCTTTACCTTTTCTCCGCAGTGGGGACAGGTGTACTCAAATACATCGTAGTTTAGAACCTTCAGCTCCATCTCAGGATCCACCCGAGTGTTGATACTGGTGTAGATTTCTACGTCAAAGGGCTTGTTACAATGTCCGCATATCGCTTTTTCAGTTAGTTTTTCTGTCATTTGTCACCTCTATAAGCATCTTTTCAATCCTCTTCGCAAGATTTGCCCAGGATTTTCCATCGATTATATACATGATATCTTTGCCGATTTCTTCCTTCTTCTCAACCTTTTTTAGTTGAATTTCTATATTTTTCGCTAGCCTTTCCACATAGGCAGGCACTTCTTCTTCGCAAGGATTGTCCAAATCGTAGATGGTTGGAAGTTCTGTGTAGAGAATGAGTCCAGATTCATTTACCTTGTCACCAAGTTCTGCCCTCAAGCCTTCGATTTCAGATGTTACTGCGTAAAGTCCTGTCGCCATAGCCTCAATTGCAATAAGTCCCAATGCTTCGTAGTAAGAAGGTAGGACAAATACATCGCACTTCTTCAAATGTTTCGCCATGGTCACCTGATCTTCAGCGTCATAGACCTTGAAGCCTTCTAAATTTTCTGCCAAGTCGTATAGTCTTCTCTTTTCTTCATCAGAAGTTGCACCGATGATATGGTACTCTAGATTATCTATATTTTTCTTAACTAGAGGAAAACTTCTAGCGAGTTCGTAAACACCCTTAGATCTTGAAAGTTTACCCGCGTAGCAAACCCTAAGGATGCCGTCGTCTAACTTTTCATAATTTCTGTTGAAGATATTTTGGTTAAAACCACCGCCGACAAGTTTTATTTTGTCCCTGTCGTAGGAGAAAATTTCATGTATCTTTTCCGATTCATTTGGAGAAACGGTGAAAATCATGTCGAGATCCTTGATACTTCCGCATCTTTCTAAAAATCTTGGAAATCTTTCAAGTTGTCTAAGGTCGGTTCCGTGACAGAAAGAAACCACAGGAGTGTCCTTAAATACTTCTCTAACAAGAGATGAAAGGAAGAAGAGATGGTGAGTTATTACAAGGTCCACACCTTCAGTATCTCTAATCTTTTCCAAAACCTCTCTAAATACGCTAAGTTCTAGATCGATCATGTCCTCAGTCATCTCTGAATAGATGGTACTCTCGTAGGGCATGATGTCGCTCATCCCAGCGATTGGAAATGGAATCTTCTCAGATTTAAATTCCACTGGATAGTGCTTGCCTTCCACATCCACAGAGTATGGTGCCTGTACACCATAGAGCAGAATATTTTCGTGGCCTTTGGCATTTAATTCTTCAACCAAGTTTGAAAAATATACTCCGCTTCCCGTCTTCATCGGAAGTTGAGCCAAAACATTTAAAATCTTCATAGTTTCTCCTTCTTTATATCAATATTTATCTCATCATCTATCTTTAAATCCTCTGCGTTCATTGTAATTGCGGTTAAAATTCCAAATTCCGTATCCAAAATAACTTCTGTAAATGAACCTTTGAAGATAATATTTTTTATCTTTGCCTTGGTGCTTCCAGAGTTAATTGTGATGTCTTCGGGTCTTGCGTATCCTCCATCGAAAGTATTGGAACTACCGATAAAGTCGAGGACAAATTCATTTGCCGGATGCTCGTAGATCTCCTTCGCCTTACCAACCTGCATGATCTCTCCTTCATTTAGAAGAATGATCTTATCTGCAATTTCGAAGGCTTCCTCCTGGTTGTGGGTTACGAAGATGGTGGTGATGTCGAACTTCTTTTGAAAGTCTCTAATCTCCTGCCTCATAGATTTTTGAAGCTTCGCATCTAGACTTGACAGAGGCTCGTCAAGTAGGAGTAGCTCCGGTCCAACTATCATGGATCTTCCCAGGGCAACCCTCTGTCTTTGACCTCCAGAAAGTTCGTTAATCATCCTCTTTCCCAAACCTTCAAGACCGAGGGTCTTAAGCATTTCTTCTGCCATATCGTTTCTCTTACTTTTCGGAGCGCCGTTAAATTTAAGGCCGTACTTTATATTTTCAAGGACATTCATGTGTGGGAAAAGTCCCAATGATTGAAACACCGTTGCCACACCACGTTTTTCCGGTGGAGTGTGGGTGATGTCCTTTCCATTTAAAATAATATTTCCATCAACTTCTATAAATCCTCCGATGCTTTTTAAAATGGTGGACTTCCCACAGCCGGAAGGTCCGAGTAAACATAGGAGTTCTCCCTTTTCCAAGGAGAAATTTATATCTCTTATGGCATAGAAGTCGCCGTATTTTTTCGTTAAATTTTTTATTTCAAGAAACATTTTTCCCTCCAAAGAACATGTATCCGAGAGCGTTTATAGCTAGACATATAAGTATGATTATAAGGGCGATTACAGATCCAATATTGTATTTTCCCGATTGAATTACATCAAACATGACAAGGGTTAGGACCTTTCTTCCAGGATAGACTAGAAAAATTATGGAGCCTATGGTGGTCATAGTGGTGGTAAATCCATTGATAAATGAAACTTTGAGCCCTTCCTTGCTAAGAGGTAACACCACGTCGTAGAGGGCGTTCATATTATTTCCTCCGAGAGATTTAACCGAGTCCAAGGTCTCCCTGTCGATGGATTCCATTTGGCTGCTGCCGACTCTTGCCGAGAATGGTAGCTGTTTAAATACCACGTTTAACACTACAACTGCCGCCGTTCCAGTGATGGCTATCGGCGGATTCTTAAAGAATAGTAGGTATCCAAGACCGAAGAATGTTCCAGGAATTATATATGGAAGGTTGGCGATAAAATCCACCGCCTTCATAGCTTTTAGTTTTCTAATTTGTAAATAATATCCGATTAGTAGACCTATTATTGAACCGCCTACCGCAGAGATTAAGCTGTAGACTATACTTCTTATCATCGCACCGGTGATATATGGCTTCGTGTCGATTAAATTTTGTAGCGTAAATGTAAGTGAGCCGTCCTTCATGCGGGTAAATGCGGAAAATATTATGGTTACATATAGAACCGTCAGTGCAGAGATCAAAAGTAGCGAAATCACAGAAAAAATATAGTAGATAATTCCATTTCTCTTTATCTCCAGCTCAACCCTGTCAAAGCCAGAAGTTTCCGCCATGGCACTTAGATTGTTTTGGTAAAAAATAAAGATTAAGATTGACGGAATAAGTATCAAAATATTCATAGCAGAAGCCTTGGCAAGATTTCCTTCAGCAATTACTGCAAAGTAGGATTCCAGTGCGAGGACATTGAACTTCCCTCCGATGATGGCAGGCGTTCCAAAGTCTGCTATGGCCCTAAAGAATGAAAGAAGTATGACAGCCTTTAGACCAGCCTTAGCCTTTGGAAAGATAATATCCACTATAATATTGTCCGTCTTTGCTCCTAGGTTTCTCGCAGAATTTATGATATCTGGACTAAGAGTCTTTAGAAATCCGTAGATAAGTAGCACGTTTAATGAAAGGTGGGAGATGGTCTGCATCACTGCGATTCCCCACATTCCGTATACATTTAGTGAAAGTCCAAGAAGTCCATAGGTTATAAATCCCCTCCTACCAAATAGATTGATATAGGAAAGAGAAGTTACGAATGGCGGACTTATAAGCGTTATAAATAAAATTGCAAGAAGGATGCTCCTTCTTCTCTTCGGTGAAAGGTAGAGATAGATTGAAACGATTAGGCTTGCTGCAGAAGAAAGAATGGTAGACACAACACCTAAAACCAGTGTGTTCTTTATAAGTATTCTTCTCTTCGTAAGCAGGTATGTAAAGTTTTCAAGGGAGAGCCTTCCATCTACGAAGAAACTCTCTTTGAAAACAAAAATAAAAGGAAGTAGTATGAAGAGAATGGTCATAGCAAATAAACTCCCGATTATTAAATAGTCGATTATCTTACCAATATTTATTCTCTTCATAGCACTCCCCTAAAAATTATTATAATTATTGTTCAGCTTTGTCTTGAGCTATTTCTTTGAATTTGTTAAGCACTTCTTCTCTCATGCTCCCAAAAGTAGTTAGATCTTCTTTTATAAGCTTGTCCTTTGGAAGGCCAAGTGAAAGTCCTTCAACTCCTGGCACTACGATTTGAGCGCTGTCTTTTCCATCTACTTCTGCTATTATAGCTTGAGCTTCTGGAGTAAGCATAAAGTCAACGAAAGCCTTAGCAACATCTACGTTTTCAGAATCTTTAAAAATTGCAACTCCTTCTGGAACCCATGGAATCATATCAGGGTACACAACAGTAAGACCATTGTCTTTTGCAACTTCAAAAGCACCGTTGTCAACAGGGATAATTCCTATAGCAAATTCACCTTGAACAGTCTTTTCTTGAGGATCTTTACCTCTCTTAGAATAGAATTCAATGTTTTCGTTAAGAGCCTTTAGGTATTCCCATCCAGCTTCTTCTCCCTTAGCGTCAAGAAGTCCCTTTACAACAGCGTAGTTAGTTCCTGAAACAGCAGGGTTTGACATAATAACTAGACCTTTGTATTCTGGTTTAGTAAGATCATCCCAAGTCATAGGAACTTCAAGACCTTTTTCTTCAAGAATCTTGTTGTTTACTAAGAAACCTGCAACGGTAAGACCTTTTGCAATCCATGCTCCGTTTTCATCCTTGTAAGCAGGATCAACGTCTTTTGAGTTGTCACTTACATAGTGTTCTAGAAGTCCGTCAGCATCAGCTGCTAAAAAAGCGTCAAGTCCGCCACCAAACCATAGATCAGCCATAGGTTTTCCTTCAGCCTTAGTTCTAGAAATAACTTCTCCAGAACTCATAGAAAGGAATTCAACCTTAGCACCAGTTTGTTCAGTGAACTTATCGAAAAGTCCAACATACTTGTCTGAAGTAGCAACAACATTTAAAGTCTTGCCTTCAAAAGCCTTAGCTGCTTCTTCTGTCTTAGTTTCGTTTTTTGCGTTACTTGCTGGCGCATCATCTTTTTTGCCACAAGCTGTTAAAACAGCAGTGAACATAAGAATGATTGCCATTATTTTAGATATTTTTTTCATAATCTACCTCCATTCTCTAGTATAACATATTTTGACAAATATATAAATTTATAATATTTTTGTGGAAGTTATCGCATTTTCTTAAATAGTATTTAGAAAAATATAAAAAATTAACCGAAATTGGATGTTTTTTATTTTTGAATGTAACCATAATTACTAAATCATTTAATTGGGTAAATGTAATTTGAAAGGAGTTATTATGACAAAAGTTTCAATTTTAAATTTAATACCAAAATTCAAAGATGAAAGTCAAATGGATGCCGTGGGTAGAGCAGTTTCTTTGGCACAATTTGCCGACGACCATGATTTTTCAAGGTACTGGATCGCCGAACACCACAACAGTCCCGCAGTTTTGGGCGCTGCCACAGATTTAATGATTGGTCACGTTTTAAATAATACAAAGAGAATAACAGTTGGTGCTGGCGGAGTAATGCTCCCAAACCACACGCCATTTCAAGTTGTCGAAAGATATGCAACCCTTAATATTCTCCATCCTGGCAGGGTTGATATAGGTATCGGCCGGGCACCAGGCACAGATATGCAAACGGCAAAATTAATTTATAGAAATATTTATAGAAAAGAAGATTTTAAAAATGCAATTAAAGAAATGCAAATGTACATGTCTGATGAGGCATGGGATTTAGATGTCGCACCATTCCCAGGAGCAGGATCAAAAATTCCTCTAACCATACTCGGCTCATCGGAAACATCCGCTCACATAGCAGCAGAACTCGGTCTTCCATATTCTTTTGCCGGACACTTTGCACCGAATACCATCGGATATGCTCTTGGCATTTACAGAAATGAATTTAAACCTTCCAAGTATCTGTATAAACCGTATGTAATGCTTGGAACTTCCGTTAACATTGCAAAGACCAAGGAAGAAGCGGAAGTATTGAAGAAACACGCAGAAAATATATCCCTACAATTTATGAGAAAAGAGCGCAAGGAATTTATGAAACTAGATCCTGACAACGAGCCTGAACTAACCTCTATGGAAAAATTTATCCTTAGAACATCAAAAGGTCTAACCATTGAAGGCGACATCGATGAAGCCGCCAAAACTTGGAAGCACATCAAGGAAGAATACAAACCAGACGAATTAATCGGCGCGTCCTATATACCAGAAACAGATGTATTAATAGATAATTACAAGTACTTTGAAGACATAGTTTTAAACGGATAATATTAAATAATTTATGCACGCAAGAGCGTGCATTTTTTTCACTTAGATTATAAATTATTATTTGCATAGTCTAGGTTTTTAGAGGTCCCTACATGGAAAACCCAAAGGAAGACAGTCAACCTGAGAGAAGACGGATTTGCCGTCGTAGTCGGCAGTCAAGTTCAACAAATCAGCATTCACTTCGCTTGTCTTCTTTGGAACTATGCACAAGACCTGCTACGAAACAGGAGATTTCGGCTAGGTCTTTGACGCTCTGCACGGAAAACCTTAATGAAGGCAGTCACCCTGAGCGAAAGAGCCGAAGGCTCTGGAGTCGAATGGGTATAACCATGGTGAGGTCAAGTTTGTAGAACCATTTATTTTTGTAGCGGAAGCATTTTGCTTCCACAGCCGAAGGCTAAAAAGTCCTCACAACTACAGTCACCCTGAGCGAAAGAAGTGAGTCGAACGGGTATAACCCTGGTGATGTCAAGTTTATATGACCATTTATCCCCGTAGCGGAAGCATCCTGCTTCCATAGCCGAGAGGCTAAGAAGTCCTCACAACTACAGTCACCCTGAGCGAAAGAGCCGAAGGCTCTGGAGTCGAATGGGTATAACCATGGTGAGGTCTACTCCCCACCAACTGGTCATCCTGAGCGGAAAAGGCATTAGCCTTTGAAGTCGAAGGATCTGACCCATATTTAACCTACTTAAGACAAAAAAGTGAAATAATAAATGTAAATAAATATTCTACACTTCTCTATTCTTATTCTTTCTTCTTCAAATCTTTTTTTACGAGGGAGAGGGAGGGAATTAACGTCTCTCGAAAAAACCTACGGTTTTCTCTTCGAGACTCGCAGTTTCCTCCCTTCTCCCTCGAGCTCCCTCTTCCCACCTCGCATTGGGGAGGTTTTGGTAGTGATTTTTTTATCCGGCTAAAATTTTCCAAACTCGCTACGCTCAGACAGTGGAAAATTTCTTAACGCCGGAAGCAAAAATCACTTGTGGTGGCACAGGATTAAATCTGTAGTAGTCATTGAGTAAGGATTCTATGGAATAGATCGGAGGAATGTTCTGAATTTATTTTTAGAGAAAACTTATAAAAGATTTATTTTTGTAGCGTAAGCATTTTTCTTCCACTACAAAACATACAATACAGGAGTTTACTACCAAAAAAACAAAAACCCAAGGGATCTCCCTTGAGATATATTTTTAATTATAGCATCTCTACAAATGCTTCTAGTCTTGTATTTAACTGTCCTACGTCGTTGTTTGAGTAGTCTGTTTCAACCGCTACGTATGGCACTCCCAAAGAGTTTACAAATGTCTTTATTCCATGGGATTCTGATTGGAACGGTGTGCAGGTTTGAAGGTGCATATCCACTACTCCATCCACTTTATATTCTTTGATCAACCTTCCTAGAAGTTCTTTTCTATTGTCATTAGGGCTTATGCAAGCGCAACCGATATTTAGATATTTTTCTGCCATAGCTTGGATAATATCATCTGTATCTTCGTCAACATTTCTGTCGAGAGCCTTAGCTCCGCCACAGTTTTCATAACAAACTACTATGGCATCCTTTTGTTCAACTGCTTCGATTATTTTTTCTGTAGCCGCTCCTATTGGACATCCTGTAATTAAAATTCTTTTCTTGCCAGTGATCTTCTTTGAGTTTTTAAGCACCTCTTGTTTTAAATTTTTCATTATTGTTGGCACATCTTCTTTATAAAGATAGTAATTTGCACCGTTTAATGCGTGCCAAAGTTCAAGTCCTGTTATAGGGAGTTCATCGGTTTTCATTATTTCGTAGAAATCCTTGATAGAAGATCTGTATTCATTCATAATTTTAACTGCACGGCGAAGATCTTCATCAGATATCTTTCTTCCGAACTTGTCTTCTATCTTTTCCTTCATTTTTATTATTTCTGCCTTCCAAAGTGCCATCGCTTCTTTGGAAATCATGTTTGGAAGTTGCATTACATGCACGTCCTTGTATTCCTTTAGGTACTCAAACATCTTTTTCTTTCCGTCGCAGGTGGTTTCCCCTACTACTAGGTCTGAATAGAAAAAGTATGGGCATTTGTTAGTGATTGCAAAACCAAATGAACTTTTAATCAAAGGGCAGAGATTCGTTGGTAGAATCTTTTCCGCTTCACCTATAGTTTCGCCTGATGTTGAACATAGGGATACGGACACTGCTCCTGCAGCTATCGGAAGTTCTTGCGGAAAAAATGTGCAGTATGCGCCTACTATTGGTACTTTTTCTTCTTTTAATCTTACTAGCTCCCCTTGAGCTGCTCCTTTTATATATTGAAAATCTTCCAAAGTCTTCGGAAGATTTTCCAAATTTTCCATTACCATTTTATTCACCTCATAATAAAAATTTATACCCTTAACACTGTCGCTTCTAGATTGTTAACCACCTTATCTATTATAGCATAATATTATTCAATAAATAAATCTCCCAAAAATTTATGCCAATTGATTTGGAGATTTTTTATTTATTAAAACAAATTTTCTACAATGAAAGTTCCATAGTTTTTGGAAAACAACTTTTATTTAAGTGGTCGCAATCTCCACAATCATACCTTATATTTTTAACATCAATATCTGATTCTACAAAGCCTACCTTTTCATAGAAATCTGGCTCTTTAGCATTGAGATAAACTTTTGTTGCACCCCATTCTCTGAGTTCATCTATCATATTATCCATTAGATATTTTCCAACTCCTCTACCTTGATAAGGCTTAGAAATTGCAAATGTTTTAATTTGATAAATGTCTTTATTTCTGATTATTGAAGATGCTCCAACTACTTCATTAGATTTCTTGTCAAATAATTCAAAACACATTAGCAGTCCTTCTGGATTTTGTTCATCCAATTCTACATCTAATCCTGCTTCTTTGAATAGAGGTAGAAGTTTCTTATAGTCGAGTGATTTTCTTATGAAAAATTCATCGAAGGATGAAGTTTGACTAATCCTAGCTAAGAACTTTTTAGTTTTTTCGCTCTTAGCATTTTTAAATATTTGATTTGGTGTTCCTTCTTCTTCTATTATTCCTTCACTCATAAATACAATCTTATCGGACACTTCTTTTGCAAATTCCATTTCATGTGTAACGATAATCATCGTATAATGTTCGTTTGCAAGGCTTCTTATTACTTCGAGCACTTCTTGTTTCCAAGATGGGTCAAGTGATGAGGTTGGTTCATCGAAAAGAAGCACCTCTGGACTTGATGCAATTGATCTCGCAATGGAAACTCTTTGTTGTTCTCCACCAGATAGGGTAATTGGATAGCTGTCTACTTTATGAGCCATTCCTACTTTTTTTAAAAACTTTAGTGCTATTTCTTCAGCTTCTTTTTTACTATATCTCTTGGTTGAAATTAATGGCAGTGTTACATTTTGCATTACTGTTTTATTCAAAAATAGATTATAGTTTTGAAAAATCATTGCTGATTTAAGTCTTAATTTTTCTATATCTTGTTTAGTTGCTTTTTCTGCATCGAGAGTAACATCACCGATTGTTATGGTTCCTGAATCTGGTTTTTCAAGATAGTCAAGGCATCTTAAAAATGTTGATTTTCCTGTTCCAGACGTACCTATTATAGATACAACTTCTCCTTTATCTACTGTTAAATTAATACCTTTTAAAATTCGATTATTTCCAAAACTTTTGCTTAGATTTTCAATTTTTATCATATTATCCTACCTAACATTCCATACCATATTTTTCTTTTCTATTATCTTTTGTGCTCTTTCCATTAGGAATACTATTAACCAATACATAAGCATTAATGTTATATATGCTGAAAAATAATTAAATGTTACTGCAGCTCTTAAATTTGCAACCGCTGTCATTTCCATGACTCCTATGGTAAATGCAACTGATGTTCCTTTTAAAATATCTACAAGATTGTTAAATAGTGAAGGTATTGCTACCATAGCTGCTTGAGGAAGTATTATCTTAAACATGGTTTGCATACTTGACATTCCATGGGCATATGCAGCTTCTCTTTGTCCTTTTGGAACTGATAAAATAGCTCCTCTTACTACTTCCTTCATATATGCGGCTGCATTAAGCGTAAGTCCAACTATACAGATATATAAAGCAGGTATACTTCTCAATGAAGGAACAAATGTAGGTATCCCAAAGTACAACAAAAATAATTGTGGAATTAAAGGTGTCCCTCTAAAAAAGGAAACATATAATTCGAGAATTTGGTTTAAAACCGGGATTTTATAATAGTCAACAACAGCTATTAACACAGCTATTATAAGCGCTAATACAAAAGAAATGATAGTCATCCCCAATGTTAAAGGGATGACTTTTAATATCGCACTAAATACTTCTATACTAAATTCCATGATACTTTCCCATTATTTATGATCTGGTGTAGTGATATCCATACCAAACCATTTTTCAGAAAGTTCTTTTAATGTTCCGTCTTCTTTCATTTCTTTGATGGCATTGCTTGCTAATGCTGCAAGTTCTTTGCCTTTTTCAGTTTTTGCAAATGGATATGCGTTTGTTTCAAGTATATCTGTTACTCCCAAAATCTTTAAATTATCCATTTCCTTTACAGTTATCATTGAAGATGTTTCAGCTCTTGGCCATAGGTCACATCTTCCTAATGCTACGTCTTTTACAGACATGCCACTATAGTACATAGGTTTTAATTCTATTCCATATTTTTTATTTAATGAGTCTACAATTACTTCATCACTTGAATTTGTTTCACAAGAAATAGTCATACCTGTTTTTAAATCATCTAATGTGTTTAATTCAGGATTATCTTTTGCAGATATTAAGCAATAGTAGTTGTAAGCATATGGTTCAGTAAATTCGTATTTTTCTTTTCTTTCATCAGTCATTGAAATTTGTTCTCCAACTGTATCTAGACGACCATCTTCAAGCATTGGCCACATTCCATCCCAATCCATAACTTTGTAGTCAATTGTATATCCTATACGCTTTCCAATTTCTTGCCAAACTTCATAATCATATCCTGTAAGTTTTCCATCTTTATCAGTTTGAATCCAACCAGGTGTTGTAGCTTCACATCCAACTCTTATTACCTTTTCTTCGCCGTTACTAGCTTCAGCTGGTGCTTTGTCTTTGCTGCAACCAGAAAGACCTGCAACAAGTGCCATAACAAATAATGACATCAAAACTTTTCTTAAAATCTTATTTTTCATAATTTCCCTCCTAATTTTTATTTTCTCAATTGATCTTTTTGAAAAATATAAGAATTTTATTTAATAAGATTATAGCACAAAAATTTATAAAAATATAATTAAATAATATTTTTATAATCTGTTCACACTAAATATTGATAATTAGCCATATTTATCAAGAAAATAATCTTATTTTTCAAAATAAATTTTTGTAAACTGACTTCTATATCCTCAAAAAAAAGCCCAAGGTATTTCCTTGAGCTTCTTATATATCTTTTATTTTTTATTTTTCTATTGCTTTTACAAATTCTTCTTCTAGAATTCCTTTCATAGGCACTTTCATTTCTTTTAGTACTTCGTCTAGGTTTCTAAACATTTCTTTGAAGTCGTCAAAATCGATATTATTGCCCATGTGTCCGATTCTAAATGCACTGTGAAGGATGTCCGCCATTCCTCCGGAGATGATGATTCCTCTTTCTCTCATCTTTTCTAGAAGTTTAAGTGCGTCAAATCCTTCTGGTAGGAGGACTGTTGTTACTGTGTTTGCGAAATAATCTTTGGCATATAGTTCTAGTCCTGCTTTTTCTACTGCGATTCTCGTTGCTTCTGCATATTTTCTGTGTAGGGCTACCGTATCTCTTGATAGTACTTTGTCCACCGCCACATCCATTGCATGTACTAGGTTTTCGTTCATGGTGTATGGAAATGCGAAGGCTGCGTCTTTGTAATCGTAGAAGTTCTTGAAGTTTAGGTAGTAAGATGCTACTTTTTTCTTCGCGATTTCATCTTTTGCTCTTTCTGATAGTGTAATTGTGGTAAGTCCTGTCGGTGCTGATAGGACCTTTTGTGATCCTCCGATTAGCACGTCTATTTTAAATTCGTCGAAGTCTATATATTCTCCTCCGATGCCGCTTACTGAGTCGACGATGGATAAAATATTGTAGCTGTTTAGTAGTTTTCCTATCTTTTCGATGTCATTTGTGATTCCAAATGGTGTTTCGCAATGAACGAAGGTCGCTGCTTTGAAGTCGCTATCCTTTTCTAAGTATTCTTTTAGTTTTTCTACATCGATGCCCCTTCTGTAGTCAAATTTCAATTCTACTGGAGTTGCTCCTACATTTTCCACGTATTCGGAAAACCCCTTGCCGAAGTATCCGTTGTGAAGAACGAGCACTCTGTCGCCTCTATTTACTATGTTTATTACTGCTGCTTCCAGGCCCATTATCGCTTCTCCTAGCATTAGAAATGTGGTCTGTTCTGTGTTTAGTATCTTTGCAATTTTCTTTTCTACATTTCTGTGAAACTGTGTGTAGTTTGGATCTAGGTCCGGATTTGTGTGGATCTTGCCCATTTCTGCCATTACTTCTTTGGATATGGATGTAGGTCCTGCCGATAAAATTTTCAATTTTTCCTCCTATTCACTGTACTCTTCAAATAGTCTGTCGAATTTATTTGCTGAGGAGCCTTGGATCTTGTACCAGACTCCATCTATTGAAACAAAGGAATTTTTCCTAAGTATTTCAATCTTTGTGTTGTCTTTGAAATATATGTTTAAAACATTTATTGTTCCTGTATCTGATGCGTCTTTTGTAGATGGTTTACCCTTTATGGATTCTACTGCTGATGCCATCTTCCTGATAATTTTCGGTGTTGATGTCTTATTCAGTGTGTCTTCTTTAAATTTTATAAATTCCATGTAGGAGATTTCGTTGGTCTTAATCTTTATTAGTCTATTTGCATTGGAGATGAACTTTCCTGTGAAAAATAGTCCTAGTAGGATTAAAACGAGGAGGGTAAATCTTCTCTTTCTCTTTGTTTTTAGACGCCTTAATTCTCTTCCTGTCATATCTTTAGCACTCCCGTCAAAAATACAAATCCTTCTCCTGTTACTTTGATTTTATCACTTTCTTCTATATATTCTGCTGTTGCGTACCCTATTCTCCCGAAACTTACGCCTTGCACCGATTCAATTACATCCTTTGAAAGTCCTAGGTCCCTTAGGTATTTTAGTGTTGCAAGGGCTGATGTCCCTGATGCAGGCTCTTCTTCTATTCCCAGTCCTGGTGAAAATGTACGTGAATATACTCTTTCATAGTCACCAGTTGTAAATGCAAGGATCGATAGTGCATCTTCTCTCTTTACAATTTCATTTGCTAGATCATAGTTTAAACTAATTTTGCTTAGGGTTTCTCTATCTTTTACCGGCACAACGATGTCGCAAATCCCAGATGTAAGTTTCTTAATTGGTAGGTCTTTATTTTCTAAATCTATGTCCTCTTTAGAAATTCCAAGCACTTTTGCCATTTCTTCCTTGGTTACAGATGTTTCAAGCTCTCTACCTTCTAGAAACACGCTTATTCCCAACACTTCTTCGTTCTTGTATTCAATTTTTACAGGAATCTTACCTAAGCGGGAATGTTGGATGATGTCCACAGTACCCCTGTCGATGGGTATGATGTACTCTTCCTTTGCAAGGGCGTAGAATGTGGCGATGGTCGCATGACCACAGAGATCTATCTCACCTTTGTCTGTGAAAAATCTGGTGGAGTACCTATTTACATCCATCTTCTTTACAAAGACAGTCTCGTGTTGTTTTAGATCTTTTGCAATCTTTGACATTTCATCGTCTGTTAAGCCAACAGAATCTATGACAACTCCGGTTGCATTGCCGTTAAAGGCGCTATTTGTAAAGGCATTTACAATGTAGGTTATAAGTTCCTTAGTCAATCCAAATCCCCTCCCATTATAATAGAAGCTATTCTTTCTAGATCTTCGTCACTGTAGTATTCGATTTCTAGTTTTTTCACAGCTCCTGTGCCTTTTGAGTCAATTTTCGTGCCGAGATGAGAGCTCATTTTTTCAAGAAGGGCGTCGAGATACTTGTCCCTTACTACTTCTTTTCTCCTTCTCGGTCTCTTTCTCCTCATGGTAGTCACGGTAATGCTATCATTTTTAATCCTATTTGCTTCCCTTAACATGTCTTCTTCATTTTCAAGGGACAAAAGAATTTGACCATGGGAATAGGTTAGCTCTCCGGCTTCTATCATATTTTGAACCTCTTCTGGAAGCTTTAGAAGTCTAATTCTATTTCCGATAAACTGTCTACTCTTACCGAGGATATCCCCAACTTCATCTTGAAACATTCCATAGTTTTCAATTAGATTTCTATAAGCCCTCGCCTCTTCAATGGGACTTAAGTCCTCCCTTTGCACGTTTTCGATGATGGAAATCTTGTCCGCTTCAAAGTCACTTACATCTGCAACGATACAAGGAACTTCTTTTAGACCAGCCATAATAGAGGCGCGAAGCCTTCTTTCACCGGCGATTAAAAAGTATCTATTGCCCATTGGACGAACCATAAGCGGTTGCAAAACTCCAAGCTCTTCAATACTCTTAGAAAGCTCCCTAAGTATATCTTCGTCGAAATACTTACGAGGTTGGTCCGGGTTTGCAGTGATAAGCTCCACAGCAATATTTTTAAGACCGAAGTTATTTGGATCGTGAGTGTTGTTCACATCATTCAAATTATCTTCAGAAATAAGCGGAGTGGTCTTTTCGGTAATTATAGAATTTCCTACCAAAGTAGATTTTATCCTCTCGCCAGAATTATTTTTTTCTTCTATTATATTTTTTTCATTTGATTTATTTGAACTATCTTTATTTAAATCAGAATCATTCATAAACTCAGAAGTGATCTCTTCCTGTTGTTCCTTGCTTAAAAAGTTTGAGAAACCACGACCGAGCCCACGCTTCTTATAACTCATTTCTTAAGCACCTCCCTCGCAAATTTCTTGTATGAAAAAGCGCCAGCACTAATTCTATCGTATTTAAAAATATCCATGCCATAACCAGGAGACTCAGCAAGACGGACATTTCTAGGAATAGTTGTGTTAAACACAAGGTCCTTAAAGAATCCTCTCACTTCCTCAACAACCTGTTTAGAAAGTTTGTTTCTCCCGTCATACATCGTTAGAAGGACCCCAAGGATTTTTAAATCCGGATTGAAATTTTCCTTTATAAAATCGATAGATTCTATAAGCTGACTAACCCCTTCAAGGGCATAATATTCCGTTTGAACAGGAATAATGATACTATCGCTAGCAATAAGTGTCATAATAGATAAGACGCTTAGGCTAGGAGGACTATCGATTAAAATATAATCATAGTCGTCTTTTATTTTATTAACCTGATCTCTAAGTCTGTAATGCCACTCTGTATTTGCAAGCTCTAGATCGATTCCAGATAGCTCTTGATTAGAAGGAATGATATCTACATTCTTAGATTCAGTAGGTTTTATAACATCTAAATCCCCATTAATTAGTAGGTCATATATAATTTTATCTTGCTCTTTATTTAAACCAATGCCGGAAGTGGCGTTACCTTGAGGATCCATATCAATGATTAGGACCTTTTGTTTAAGGCGACCAAGACCAGCAGCCAAATTGATAACAGAAGTAGTCTTGCCTACCCCGCCTTTTTGGTTGAAAATTGAAATAACTTTTGCCATATTCACCTCGAACATATGTTCTTTTATCTATAATTTACTTAATTTATCTTTATAATACTATTATAGATTAAAATCAAAATCATTTAAAGATTAATTAAAGAATAAATTAAAAATTTATATTTTAATTTTAAATGCTATCCGGATAGCATGAAAGTAATATTAAGAAAATTTTTTAAAATAATTAATAGAAAACGAATAAAAATAGGGGTCAAAAAACAGGGAGGATTAAAAATTAATAGTAAGAAGTACAAGTATAAGGTTAAATTTGATAAATAAGTATGATGCTATCCAGATAGCATTTAGTTTTAATTTATGAATACAGTCACCCTGAGAGGCAGTCGAGTTCTACAAATCAGCCTTCATTTCATTCGGCTTCTTTGGAACTCTTTGCACAAGACCTGCTACGAAATCAAAGATTTCGGCTAGGGCTTCGAATGGGTATAACCTTGGTGAGGTCAAGTATTGATGTTTTATGTTCCATGCTATCCGGATAGCATTTAGTTTTATTTTGTTGTTCGCGCTATCTGGATAGCATTTACTTTTATTTTTATTGTTCGTGCTATCTGGATAGCATTTATTTTTATTTTATTTAATGAAGTTCAGTTGGGAAGACTTTCTCTTCGGAGGTTATACCCGTTCGACTTCAGAGCCTTCGGCTCTTCCGCTCAGGGTGACTGCAGTTAGGAAGTTCGCGCTCTGTTTAGAGCATTTGTTTTATTTTTGTTTCATGCTACACGTAGAGCTTTTTTTATTTTCCTCACTATAGTTAGATCCCTCGACTTCGCTCGGGATGACCAGAGAGAGGGTCTTGCTATCCGGATAGCATTTAGTTTTAATTTATTGTTCATGCTATCTGGATAGCATTTAGTTTTATTTTATCTGATGAAGTTCAGTTGGGAGTACTTGCTCTACAGATGTTATACCCGTTCGACTCCAGAGCCTACGGCTCTTCCGCTCAGGGTGACTGCAGTTGGTAGATTAATTTTTAAAGTTATGGAATTTTTCGCCGTAGAGAAACTAATTCAGTAATATCACTAATGATTTATGTTCCATGCTATCCGGATAGCATTTACTTTTATTTTATTGTTCGTGCTATACGTCTACACCTAACTTGGAGAACGTAGTGAGTCTTAGTAGGTGTGATGCAACCTGTTTCCAAGAGGCGTAGCCGATTGGCAGATACAGTCTGCTGATAGCATTTACTTTTATTTTTATTGTTCATGCCATCTGGATAGCATTTACTTTTATTTTGTTGCTCATGCTATCCGGATAGCATTTAGTTTTAATTTATCTGATTAATTTCAGTTGGGAAGACTTTCTCTTCGGAGGTTATACCCGTTCGACTTCAGAGCCTTCGGCTCTTCCGCTCAGGGTGACTGCAGTTGTGAGGTTCGCGCTCTGTTTAGAGCATTTGTTTTATTTTTGTTTCTTGCTACACGTAGAGCTTTTTTTTATTTTCCTCACTATAGTTAGATCCCTCGACTTCGCTCGGGATGACCAGAGAGAGGGACTTGCTATCCGGATAGCATTTTTTTTGTTAATGAAGACAGTCACCCTGAGCGAGCGTAGCGAGTCGAATGGGTATAACCTTGGTGAGGTTAAGTATTGATGATTTATGTTTCATGCTATCCGGATAGCATTTGGTTTTATTTTGTTGTTCATGCTATCCGGATAGCATTAAAAAAAGACTTCCTATTGGAAGTCTTTCTCTTTTTATATTTAATTATCTCCACTACAGTGGTTTTGATTTTGGTTTGCCGCCAGATCTCGGATATTTCTTCGGGGTTGGTTTTACTTTTTCAACCACGATTAGTGAGTGGAGGATTCCATCTGGAAGGGTAATCTCCATTACGTTTTTTATTTCTCCTCCCAAGACTTTGATTGCATTTTCTGCTTCTTTTAATTCCTCTTTGTACTCAGAACCCTTCATTGCAATCATAACTCCGCCAGGCTTTACGTAGGGCAGAGTGTACTCAGTAAGAGTCGCCATATTCGCCACAGCTCTTGATACTGACACATCGAAAGCATCTCGGAATTCTTTTTTTCTCGCAAACTCTTCCGCTCTACCGTGGTAAGTCGTGACGTTTTTCAAATCAGTTTCTTCTACGACTTTATTGAGAAAATTTATCCTTTTGTTCAACGAGTCGAGAAGTGTAACTTCAAGGTCCGGATTTTTTATCGCCATCGGGATCCCTGGGAATCCTGCGCCAGTGCCTACGTCTATTACAGATTTTTTCCCGTCAAGCTCTCCGGTCTTGAAGATGGTGAGGCAATCTAAGAAATGCTTCACGTCTATCTCTTCGTCATCGGTGATGGCGGTTAGGTTCATAAAACTATTCCACTCAAGTAAAATTTCTTTATATTTTTGTAGTTTGTTATTTTTTTCACTATCAAATTCTATTTCAAATTCTTTTAATAGTTCTTCTAGCCTAGTCATTTTTCTCACGTCTTTTTCTTTCTAAATATATTAGAAGCACGTTGATATCAGCAGGGGACACGCCTGTGATTCTCGCAGCTTGTCCGATGCTTTCTGGACGAATCTTTGTAAGTTTTTCCCTTGCTTCATTTCTAAGTCCTTGTACTTCTTCGTAGTTTAGATCTTTTTCAAGGTATCTCTTCTCAAGTTTTTTAAATTGGGAGATTTGAATGTTTTGCTTCTTTATATATCCACTGTACTTGATTTCGATTTCTACCTGTTCTATTATATCTCGTCTTAGTTCTGGTCTTTCTGGGTCCAGTTCTTTAACCGCATCGTAGCCTAGTTCTGGTCTACGGATGAGTTCTTCTAGACTTTGTGTGTTCTTTATCGGCGTGGTGCCAAGTCTTTCTAGTATTTCATTGTTTTCCGCCGTTGGATTTATCTTTATTTCTTTTATTCTCTTTAATTCATTTTCTATATTTTCTTTTCTATATAGGTATCTTTCGTATTTTTCTTCCGTCACAAGTCCTATGTCGTATCCCATTTGGGTGAGCCTCATGTCTGCGTTGTCCTGTCTTAGTGTAAGTCTGTATTCTGCTCTTGCTGTCATCATTCTATATGGCTCTCTTGTGCCTTTGGTTACAAGATCGTCGATCAATACTCCTATATATGCGTCGGATCTTTCGAGGATAAGTGGTTCTTTTCCTTCTACTTTTAACGCTGCGTTGATGCCTGCCATTAATCCTTGGGCTGCTGCTTCTTCGTAGCCTGAGGATCCATTGATCTGTCCTGCAAAGAATAGTCCAGAGATATCCATGTGTTCCAATGATCTATCGATTACTGTTGCATCGATGGCATCGTACTCGATTGCATATGCTGATCTCATGATCTTTGCATTTTCTAGTCCGATGATATTTTTGTAGATATCTATTTGCACTTCTTCCGGTAGGGAACTGGACACTCCTTGGATGTACATCTCTTCTGTGCTAAGTCCTTCTGGTTCTATAAATACTTGGTGGGAGGTTCTATCTTTGAATCTCATTACCTTGTCTTCGATGGAAGGGCAATACCTCGGTCCTGTGCCTTCGATATCTCCAAGATACATTGCGGATCTCATTATATTTTCTCTTATGATGTCGTGACATTTTTCTGTGGTGTAGGTGAGGTAGCAATTTACTTGGTCCTTAGACATATCCTTGTCAATATTATCAAAGGAGAATGGAACGACTCTTTCGTCTCCTGGTTGGACTTCCATCTTGGAAAAATCTATGGTAGAACGGAGCATCCTCGCTGGAGTTCCCGTCTTCATTCTGATAAGTTCTAGACCCATATCCTTTAGGGATTCTGAAAGATCTAGGGATGGTTTCATGCCATCAGGACCGGAACTATAATTTACTTCTCCCATAAAGATTCTGCCTCGTAGATATGTGCCCGTTGCAACTACTACAGCCTTCGCTTTATAAATTGCCCCAGTCTTTGTAAGGACACCCACGACTTTTGAATCTTCAAGAAGGATTTTTACTACTTCTGACTGTCTAAGGTCTAGGTTCTCGGTCTTCTCGATTACTTTTTTCATTTCATCGTGGTACCTTCTTTTGTCCGCTTGGGCTCTTAGGGAATGTACCGCTGGGCCTTTTGAAAGGTTTAGCATTCTTGATTGGATAAATGTCCTGTCTATGTTTCTCGCCATTTCTCCGCCCAATGCGTCGATTTCTCTAACTAGATGTCCTTTTCCAGTGCCGCCGACGTTTGGGTTACAACTCATGGCTACTATTGAATCTAAATTCATGGTTAGAAGAAGAGTTTTTCTTCCCATTCGTGCTGCAGCTAGGGCAGATTCTGTACCTGCATGACCTGCACCTACTACGATGACATCGTACTCTCCTCCAATATAATTTTTAATTTCTGCCATCTTCTATTTTATTCCTACTTTCCTATACAAAATTCCGAAAATACCTTGTCCAGTATATCTTCTGTGGTGGTTTCTCCAGTTATATTTCCAAGTTCGTCTAGGGCGCCCCTTAAATCAACTTCTATGCAGTCTAAGAACTCTCTCGTCTCTAGACCTTCTATGGCTGAATCTATAAACTTGGTCGCTTCTTTTAGGGCTCTTACATGGCGAAGATTGTTGATGTAGAATTCTTCCTTCGCCTTTAGATTTCCACTGAAAAACATGTCTTTTATCTTGTTTTCAATATCTAAGATGGTGCCTTTCTTTATGGAAACATTCATATAATCTCTATTTCCAAAGAAAGATTTAAGTTCATCTTCTGAGTTTTTACTTTCAAGGTCCGCCTTATTTACAAGTACTATGCTCTTCTTGCCCTCTAGAAGTTTTAAGATTTCCTCGTCGTTTTCGTCGAACTTTTCGCTTCCGTCAAAGATTGCAATTATAAGGTCCGCTCCTTCTATGGATTTAACCGCACGTCTAACTCCTATGGCTTCCACCTTGTCCTCTGTCTCTCTTATCCCTGCTGTGTCCGTAATCTTTAGAAGTATCCCGTCCAAATTTACATAGTCTTCTATTATATCCCTAGTGGTTCCAGGAATATCTGTTACGATTGCCTTTTCATACCTAAGCATCGCATTTAGTAGAGAAGATTTACCTACGTTTGGCTTGCCGAGGATAACGGTGTTTATTCCGTCCCGAAGAAGTCTACCTCTATTTGAACCTTCTATTAGAGTATTTATATTTTCCTTTACCTTGTTCGCATCCTTTAAAAGGGTTTCGTATTGGTACTCTTCCACGTCGTCTTCAGGGAAGTCTATGTTTGCGATTATAATTCCCATCATCTTGGTAACTTCGTCTGATATTTCTGTGATGATTCCAGTTAGAGAACCTTCCAGTTGCTTTATGCTTTGGTCAAAGGACTCATCGGTCTTCGCCTTTATGATGTCTATTACAGCCTCTGCTTGAGAGAGGTCAAGTCTTCCATTTAAAAATGCCCTCTTGGTAAACTCTCCAGCTTCTGCGATTCTCGCTCCATTGTCAAGAAGAAGATTTAAAACACGCCTTACGGAGATGATTCCCCCGTGGGTGTAAATCTCCACCATGTTTTCTCTCGTATATGTGTTAGGCGCCATCATCTTAACGATTAGGACCTCATCTATAACTTTTCCATTTTCATCTATTATATGGCCGTAGCTCATCATTCTATTCTTAATCTCAGTGAGATTTTTCTGTCCTATGTGACGAAATACTTTGTCTGCTATTTCTACTGAGTCTTCACCACTCATTCTCACTATTCCAATGCCAGCTTCACCAGTGGCAGTGGATATTGCAGCTATTGTTTCTTTCATATTTCACCTCAGATATATTATACATCATGTAGCTAAATTTTAAAATTTACCCATAATTTTGAAGATAATTCTATCACGATTTATAATAATTATCAAAAATAAGATGCAAATATATCAGTAGGATAAGTTTATTTATGATAAGATTATATGTAGGAATATTTTAGAAAAAGGTGAACTATGAATATAAGAAAAAGAGATGGAAGGGTTGTGGATTTCGACAGAGAAAAGATTTCTACAGCCATCAAAAAATCCTATATCGGTATTATGAAGCCCTTCGAGGATTCATATATAGATAGCATTACAGATAAGATCGTTTATAAAGTAGAAGATCTCTACAAGGATACCATTCCAACCGTTGAACAGATTCAAGACTTAGTAGAGCTTGAACTCATCGAAGAAAAGGAGATCGACGTAGTTAAATCCTACATCACCTATAGGGCTGCCCACTCAAAGGACAGACAGGTGCTCCGAGGCTTCAACGAATATTTAGAAGACGACACCCTCGTTTCTATAATAAGAGATGTGAGAAACGATTATTCAAGGGAACTCTATCCAATCGAATCCCTCTTCCACAAATTCAGCTCCTTCTGCAAAAAGGACATGAGTCAAGATGATTCAAGGGCCATGCTTATAAGAGCTGCATCAGAACTTACTACCAAGGAAGCTCCCGATTGGGAATATATCGCATCTAGATTCTATAGATACGATTTAGAAATCAAGATAAACGAAAATTACAAAGGCATAGATACTCTCTACGAAAAGATTAAAAATCTTACGGAGATGAACCTCTACGGAAAGTACATCCTTGAAAATTATACCAAGGAAGATATAGATAAATTGGAAAAAGAACTCGTACCTGAAAGGGACAAACTTCTTACCTATTCATCCCTAGATCTTCTTGTAAAGAGATACCTCGTTCGTAGCCACGACATGAAAGTTTTGGAGCGTCCACAGGAAATGTTCATGGGAATTGCGATGCATCTTGCACTTCCAGAAGGAAAGAACAAAGTAGAGTGGGCAACTCGTATCTACACAGTGCTTTCAAAACTTCAAGTAACTGTAGCTACACCAACTATGAACAACGCTCGTAAACCATTCTACCAACTTTCATCCTGCTTTATTGACACAGTTCCGGATACCCTTGAAGGAATATACAGAAGTATCGACAACTTCGCCCAAGTTTCTAAACACGGTGGAGGAATGGGACTATACTTTGGAAAGGTGAGAGCATCCGGTTCAGATATCAGAGGTTTCAAAGGAGTTGCCGGCGGAGTTATAAGATGGCTAAGACTTGTAAACGACACCGCAGTTGCAGTTGATCAACTGGGAGTTAGACAAGGATCCTGCGCAGTGTATTTAGACGCATGGCACAAGGACCTTCCAGAATTTTTACAAATCAGAACCAACAACGGGGACGACAGAATGAAAGCCCACGACATCTTCCCAGCAGTTTCTTATCCAGATCTATTCTTCAGACTTGCGAAGAATAATATAGATGCTGATTGGTACATGTTTGACCCACATGAAATCATGGTGAAGAAGGGCTACTGCCTAGAAGATTACTACGGCGACGAATTTGAAAAGAAATACTACGAATGTGTCCACGACGCAAATATTTCCAAGAGAGTAATCTCTGTAAAGGACATGGTTAGACTTATCATCAAATCTCTAACTGAAACTGGAACTCCATTTGCATTCTTTAGAGATGCGGTAAATAAAATGAATCCGAACAAACACAAGGGCATGATCTATTCATCCAACCTTTGCACAGAAATTATGCAAAATATGAGCGCCATCGAGACTGTTTCCCAAGAAATCGAAACAGAAGAAGGAGATACAGTGGTAGTTACAAAGACAAAACCTGGAGATTTTGTAGTATGTAACTTGGCATCTCTTGTAATCTCAAATATAAACTTAGAAGACGACGAAGAAGTTGAGTACGTGGTTTCCACAGCGGTTAGGGGACTGGACAATGTAATCGATTTAAACTACTATCCACTTCCTTACGCAAAGATCACCAATAGCAAGTACAGGGCAATAGGTCTTGGAACTTCTGGTTACCACCACGCACTTATAAAAGAAGGAATCGCATTTTCAGATGAAGAAGAACATTTGGAATTTGCAGATAGAGTGTACGAAAAATTAAATTACTACGCAGTAAAAGCGTCAAACGAAATCGCAAAAGAAAAGGGAGCTTACGAATACTTCAAAGGTTCCGATTGGGACAATGGAGACTACTTCGAACTTAGAGGCTACCACGGCAAAGAATGGGAAGACCTAAGGGCAAGCATCCACGAACACGGAATGAGAAACGGATATATTATGGCGGTTGCACCTACTGGATCCACATCCATAATCGCAGGTACCACCGCTGCAGTTGACCCTGTTATGAAGAGATTCTTCCTAGAAGAAAAGAAGGGAGCGATCATCCCGCGTGTTGCACCGGATCTAAACACTCGCACCTTCTGGTTATATGAACAAGCCCACGAAATCGATCAATCTCTAATCATAAAGGCAACTGGAGTAAGGGGACGCCACATCGACCAAGGTCAATCTGTAAACCTCTACATCACCAGCGACTTTACCATGAGACAGATTCTAAATCTATATATAAGAGCCATGGAAGAAGGACTAAAATCACTATACTATGTGAGAAGTAAGTCCCTAGAAGTAGACGAATGCGAAGTATGTCAAGCATAAGGAGGAAAAATGGAAGAACTTAAAAAAAGAGGTCTATTCAACGAAAACGGAGACATAGACCTACAAAAGAGAACCATAATAAATGGTAACACCACAAACTTAAATGACTTTAACAATATTAAGTACAAATGGACCAGCGACTGGTACAGACAAGCCATGAACAATTTCTGGATTCCTGAAGAAATCAATCTTTCTCAGGACGTGTTAGATTATAAAATTTTGGACGAAGCAGAGAAGAGAGCATTTGACAAAATCCTATCATTTCTAATATATCTTGACAGTATCCAAACTGCACAACTTCCAAACCTACAAGCGTATATTACAGCAAATGAAATAAATCTATGTCTTTCAATCCAGTCATTCCAAGAATCAATCCATTCTCAATCCTATTCATATATTCTTGACACCATATGCTCACCGGAAGAAAGAACGGAAATACTATACCAATATATAAATGACAAAACCTTGCTTGAAAGAAATAAATATATCACAGACCAATACGCAGGATTTTTAAATGACAAGACCAAGGGCAACCTAATGCATGCTCTAATCGCCAACTATATATTAGAAGGAATTTATTTCTATTCAGGATTTATGTTCTTCTACAATCTTGGAAGAAACGGAAAGATGCCTGGAACAGTTCAAGAAATCAGATATATAAACAGGGACGAAAACACACATCTATGGTTATTTAGAAGTATAATTCTAGATCTTAAGAAAGAACAACCAGAACTCTTCACAGAAGAAAAGGTAGAAGAGTATAGAGCACTTCTAAAATACGGAGTTGAAGAAGAAATCGCCTGGGGTAAGTATGTAATCGGCGATGATATCCAAGGACTAACCAGCAAGATGGTTGAAGATTATATCAAGTATCTAGGCAACCTAAGAGCAACCAACTTAGGCTTTGAGCCACTTTACGAAGGTTATGACAAAGAAGTAGAATCCATGAAATGGGTAACCCAATACGCAGACATCAACCTACTAAAGACCGACTTCTTCGAAGCAAAAGTAACAGCATACTCAAAATCAGCGATAATAGAAGACGACCTATAAAATAAAAGGCTAGGAAAAAATATTCCTAGCCTTTTTTTAATCTATATTTCTTATTCTATCCACAACACTGTTTTGGCTGTGTTTTTCATAGAACCTACCAGTAAATAGTATTCCAATTATAATATTTACACAGTTCACAAGTATAAGTGGCATGATTACAAATTTATAGGAAGTCCACTTAGTTTGTTCCATAAAATCTATCAAGATGTATTTATCTACAAGAAGCATAATGATGAAAGAAAATACTAAGCCACATAAAGAATAGATCAAATTCTTTTTCACCAAATATTTTTTAATATTTTTCTTTGTCATTCCAATTGCTTCAAGGATTGATAAGTTAACCATGTTTCTTAATATTTCAGTAGCAATAACGTTAATAAAGTTAAGCACAGATATTAAGAATAATACTATAGATAAACTATAACCCACAAATTCTATAAGATTTTTGAAATCTTTAAAAGACTTTATCTGAAGATCTCTTGAGTCATAGGAAAATCCTGGTTCATTTTCAAAAGTTTTTAATAACTTATCAAAATTTTCTTTTTCACTATCTTCTACATCAAATCCATAGGACATTATACTTTTATCTCCTGTGAGTTCTTTGTACAAATTAGGATTTAAATAAAAATATTCTAAATCTAACTCAGGGCTAGACTCATCAAATTGATTTTCCTGGATAATAGGATAATATCTCAATCCATCGGAAAAATTATAATTAATCTTTCCCATAATTTGGACTTCTTTAATGCTGTTTTTTACTTTGATCTTTATTTTATCGCCTGCTTTAAATGAAGATTTCTTATCGCTATCTTCACCTACAATGACATACGATCCGTTATTCCATTTATCTTTATCAAATTCTCCATCTATAAAATTTTGTTTGTTTATTAAATAGTCATCTATTCCCAATAATATTGGAGCAACTTTATTGTCTTCTATTTTTATATCTGGATAAGCGTATTCATAACCATAATAGTATAAAGCTCCCCCAGCTTTAAATCCCTTTTGATTTTCTATTTCGCCGATATACTTTTCATTAATACCGTCCTCACTTCCTGAGTACATATACCTAAAATATTTTGGGCTTGCTATATTATAGTCCGTTGCAATTACATCAGAAATCCCCTTTTCTAGATCAATATTGCCTGTATAAGTTAAGACACTATTCAAAATAACAGCAGAAAGGCTAATAGATAGAACTATGGATATAAATCTAAATTTATTTGAAAAAACCTGTCTTTTTGCAAGTTTTCCTAGTGAAATAGAATTACTTTTGTATTTCTTTTTTACTTGAGTTTCATTATATTTACTAGCATCTATTGGTGAAATTTTAGCTGCATATTTTGCTGGACTCATAACTGATAGAAAAACAGTTAATAAAGTAAATATGGTAGAGAAAAGTATAACTAATAATATTAAGGCTAATGATAGATTTATATTCGCTAGCATTACATTAGAAGAAAATATTTTATTTAAAATTATTTTACCAATAGAAATACCTATGGCATTTCCTATTATTATAGATGGGATAGAAACTATAAAAGATTCTAAATGAACAAGCTTTTTAACTTGAACTTTTGTCATACCAATTGTTTTAAGCAGTCCTATTAAATTTATATCTTCATTTACAGATATTTTAAATATATTATTGATAATTAAAAATCCTGCAATCATTACTAAAATTAATAAAAGTAATGCGGGTAAAAATATCAAAAAGTCTGCGTTATCACCTCTAGATAAAATATAAGCAAAATTAACACCAATTCTTATTTCTTTATCAGATAAATTTCCAGGGCTATCTGCTACTTTATATCCATTCCTCTCTGCTATTTTTAAGAGTTTATCTTTTATCATAAAAGAGTTTTTTAGCATTACTTCCAAATCTTTATTATTTTTTGGAAGGGATAATTTATCTACATAAGCTTTCGATAAGTAAATTTGTCCTACACCAACGTTGGAATCTATTGGACTTTGATATGTTCCAGATATAACAAAATTTCCCATTTTCTTTTCTATGATCTCTCCAGTGTAAGGTTTTTCTATATTAAATGGTACTTTTATTTTTTCTCCAACTTCACCTTTGTAGCCTAGTTTCTTTGCAGTGGTTATATCTATAAATACTTCATCTTCTCTTTCGGGATACTTTCCATTGACATTGTCAAATAGTGACCACTCAAATCCATTGTTATCTATATAGGATAGTTCTGCACTTATTTTTTCATCATCAAGAATACCAACTTTCTCTCTTATTGAAAATTCCTTTATATCTTTATCCTTGGATAAAACTTCTATATCTTTGTTAGACAGTTCTTTAAATGATCCGTGGCTGATCGACCCCACAGTTTTCATCGTTTGGGTTTCCATGCTTTTTCCTAAACCTAAGGCTACGGAAAATAGACTTGTAAATAGTATAGAAGTCAAAGCAATTGCTAATAAGAGAATATTTCTCCTACTTTTATTAGCATTTAAAATATTTTTTGCTAAACGTTTAATATAAGCTCTATTTTTGACTTTCATTTTTTCCCACCAGCTTTCCATCTTCTATCCTTAGAGTTTTTTCTGCAGCTTGAGCTACGGCATCATCGTGAGTAATCATAAGAATAGTATTTCCAAGCTCTTTATTAATCTTTTTTAGTAAGTAAACAACTTGGGATGATGATTTTGAATCCAAATTACCTGTAGGTTCATCAGCTAGTATTAAAGATGGTTTGGTAACCAAGGCTCTTGCTATGGCAACCCTTTGTTGCTGTCCACCTGATAATTCATTAGGCATTTTATATTTTTGATCACTTATCTCTAGAATGTCTATTACTGAATCCACATATTTTTTATCTACTTTGTCTCCATCAAGACCAAAGGGAATAATTATATTCTCATATACATTTAGCATGGGCAAAAGATTATATGCTTGAAAGACAAAACCAATATTTCTTCTCCTAAAAATGGTTCTCTCATCATCTTTCAATGCATAAATGTCGGTATCATCAATTAAAACTTTTCCGCTTGTAGGATAATCAAGTCCTCCTAATAAATGTAATAGGGTTGATTTACCAGATCCAGATGCTCCTATTATAGAAATAAATTCTCCTTTTTCCACATCGAAAGATACTCCGTCAAGAGCTCTTACTTCCACGTCATTTGTTTTATAATATCTTTTTAAATTTTCTACTTTTAGCATATCTATCACCTCTTCAAATTTAATATAACACTTATATCTTACAAAGTACTTACAAGACTTCTTACAGTTTTGTAAGAAAAAAGACTTCTCACAAGGGGAAGTCTACTGAAAATTTTATTCTATTTTCGTCTAAAGACGCTCTTATATTTCCGCCATGCTTTTCTATAATTTCTCTGGCTATAAATAGACCTAAACCCAAACCGTCCTTGGAAACTGAATTTTTTCCTCTATAAAATCTTTCAAATATCTTTGGCAAAGTTTCTTCTGATAGGTCTTTGCACTCATTTTCTATGTCTAAATTATAGTTTAGGTAAGATTTATAAACTGAAATATTAATTGTAGAACCATTTGGCGAGTATTTTATAGCATTATCTACTAGATTGTGAATGGCTTCTTTAAGCCATCTTTCGTCCAAATTGAAAATTAAGTCTTCGTCTTTTAAATTTATGCTTATACATTTTTCATTCAATATTACTTTAAATTCTCTCAAAACATCTTCTACTATGTCTTTTAAATTTGCTTGATGTTTTTGTAAGGAAATAATATCGGATTCTAGCCTAGAAGATTTTACTAGGTTTTGAATTAAAAATTCTGGTTTATTAAGTTCATACTTTATAATTTCAAGATACTCATCTTTCGGATCATCTTCTAAAAGACTAATGTATAATGAAAGGTTGGTAATGGGCGTCTTGGTTTGGTGTGATATATCTGCTATTAAATCTTTTGTTTTACTTTTTTCTGTATTTATTTTCGCTTCTTTTACTTGGCTGGCATATAAGAATTTAATGAGTTTTGATTTTATTTTAGATAATTCCTTTTCATCAAATTCTGTAATTTCTAAATTTCCATCCAAAGCCTTGTCAATATAGTCTGAGAGTTCACTCATCTCACTTCTCAAGACAATATATTTATATAAAATAATTCCAATTATAAGAGCTAAAAGACCTATTAAAAATTCCATTTATAACCAACTCCAAATACTGTTTCTATTGGGTCATAGGGTTTTAATTTGTTTCTTATTCTAGAAATGTTGACACTCAGTGTATTTTGATCAATAAATTCATCATCTATTCCCCAAACAAAATCAAAAAGTAACTCCTTAGTAATAACTTGAGACTTGTTTTTTATCAGGTAGTATAAAATTTTTGTCTCTGTTCTTGTGAGATCTATATTTTTATTATCTACATAGAAAGTATTTTCATTGAAATTAAAGTCTAAACCATCTTTCTTATAAAGATTTAAATCACTAGACACTATTTTTTCAAAAGCTCTTTTTATCTTTGCTTCTAATATTCCCAAAGAAAAAGGTTTTGTTAGATAGTCGTCTGCCCCTAAATTTATGGCTGAGATTATATATGCTTCTAGATCTATAGCCGATAAAACTATTATAGGAATCGATGAAGATTGTCTAGTATATTTTATTATTTCAAGCCCATCTCCATCCGGCAAATTCATATCGAGTAAAATCAAATCCGCATCATCAATAAAATTTTTAGCTTCACTAATTGTGTTTACAGAGAAAACCTCATAATCTTTATTTAAAGCTATAGAAAGTCCTTTATTTAAATTTTTGTCATCTTCAATTATTAATATCTTTTTCATATACCACCATAAATAAATCCAATTTGTTTATAATATTATATCATTTAATCATTCTTAGTAATTGTTATGAATCTTTTAAAATTTTTATACTTAATTTATGGTCTATAGCATAATGTTTTAAAGTTTTAAATTTTAATAATAAAATCTTACATAAAAATGGGCATTAAAAAAACCGGCTTAGCCGGTTTATTTATATTATCCTTCGAATTCTACTGAATTTTCCCAAAGTCCGTGAATGTTGCAGTAGCTTAGTGCGTATACTGTTGCTTTCTTAGGACATTTTACGTTTACAGTTACTTTTGGAACTGAAAATAGTTCTTCTTCACCATGAGCTTTAAATTCGTATGATCCTACTTCGATAGGGAATTTAGCTCCTTCTGGTTTTACAAATACTTTGATCCAAGAAATGTGATGTTCTAAAGTATTTGGGTGAGCAATATCTTCACCAACTTCTGCTACGATTTTGATTCCTTCTTCGCAACATCTTTCTACGTGTAGTGCTGGTACGTGTTTTTCGTTTTTCCAGTCACCTGATTGAATTGTTTCTGTTAATTTCAATTAAATTACCTCCTTTTATCCTCTCCCTGTATTAATACCCAGTTTTTTTCTTTTAACTCAAATATATTTTATGGTAATTTAATTATCTTTTGGCTGATTTCCTTCTTCAATCAGTTCGTCTAAATACTCTGTGGTTAGATCATTCATCTTTTCCTTAGGTATATTATGGACAGTTAAAGCACCTTTCCAATCCAGCGCCTCTCCATCTTCTTTTCTATTTTTTTCTGGAACTAGGATGATTGAATAACTCTTTATTTCTAGATGTGTCTTTTCCATGGTTTTGGATGCTTCTTGTAAATACTTTATAGCTATTTCTTTGGTTGGTTCTTCTGCATATCCAAATACATTTACCTCTACCCTAAAAGGAAAGTGGTCGAAGTCTACCTTTTCGTCTAAGGTAAGTTCATTATAATCTTTTTCATCTGATAAGATTAGATTTAGTTTAAAAGGAAGATTTTCCTTTTTAGCAAGTTCTTTGCCGTAATTTCGAAGCTCATCTTCAAATCTAAGCCAAGTGTTGAACTTAATATCAAAAAAACTATCAGATTTAAAGCGACCGAGGCTGTCAAACGCCACTTCGAACTTGGTGTCTTCGCTATTTTCATCCTGAAGCCTTACAGTATAGTATGCGGTTTTAAAGTTGTAGAAGATTTTATCTCTCTTTAATTTGTAATCCTTGTAGTTTTCGTCTATGTACTTATTCGCTGCTCTACTTGCCAAGGCTTTTGAAATTGGATTTCCAAAGAATGCATTTACAAAGAATAGCGCCACCCCAAGTAGAATTATCATTATTATTTTAATTAACTTGTTCATAGCTCCTCCTTTTTTCTATTTTAACATATATAACCATCAGTTTTTATTTTCTAAGGAAGATATACTTATCCTTCTTATTTTAAAATCTTAGACAATTTTAATCTAAAAATTTATTTCCAGAAAATTTCATAAAAAAAAGAGGCTTCTGCCTCTAATTTTAATTTTTATTATTTACTTTAAAACGTAAACTTTTACGTTTCTTCTGCCGAATCTAAGAGCCTCAGCATTTGAGTTAAAGAATAGGTCTATTCTCTTACCTTTTATCGCTCCACCTGTGTCTTCTGCAGTTGCGTATCCGTAGCTTGGCCATCCGTCCATTGATTCGACGTATAGTCTAGATCCAAGTTTTATAACTCTTGGGTCTACCGCCACAGCTCCCACTCTTGCTCTAGTTCCCATTGCGGTCTTTGAGCCTGCTGTTGGATCGTATGCTGTAGCTTCCATAATATAGACTGCTACTACTTCTTCGCCTTTAAATTCGCCTGCTGGAATTTGATCTTCAATAACTTTTGAACCTACTTCACGGACTTCTGTGATAGGTTCCACAACTACATCGCTTGATAGAATTTGTGAGCCTTCTGGCTTTCCATTTACATATGTAGTTTCGATTGTGTCGATTCTCTTTCCATCTACACCTGGAGTTATGACATTTGTCTTTCCTTTTTCAAGTTCTTTATTTAAGTTTTCAAGAACATCGAATGGAACTACTTCTTCAACCTGTTTGGTCTCTGTCGTAACTCTTGCTATTGTAATTTTATTATCTACTAATTCGTCAAGTTTTGGTTCAGTTCTGTCGAGCTTATTTAATTTGATTCCTAGATATTCTAGGACTTCTTTGGTGGTAGCACCTTGAGCTTCTTCAATAACTGTTTTGTTTCCATCGTATATTGTAATGGATCTTGGTGATTTGATATAAATAGTCATGCCTTCTTCGATTTTAGAAGACTTCTTAGGTTCAACCAAGTCTTTTTCTTTTAATTCAATTTTTTCTTTTGTAATTAGCTCTTCAACCGTCGCTGAATAAGTTAATAATGTTTTTTCTCGACCATTAATGTTCAAAATTACATTTTTCCCTTTTACTAATGAAGAACCCATGGTGATTGCCATAACAAGTAGCAAGGTCACTATGAGGAATCTCTTCACTGGCTTAGAAGAATGTGATTTGTTCATAATACCTCCTTCTTAGTTACCATTTTGTAACTAATTCTTTTTGAAGTATATATGATATTAATTTATATGTCAAATTTTTGTAACTCTTTTGTTACTTTTAGAAGTAATTTTAAAAATTTTCGCTATTTTAAGCCATTTTGTTCTGTAACAATATTTTTTTATTTTTATACAGCTTTTTTACAGTAACGCAAATAAATGGCTTGTTACAGCCATTCTTATTTTTATATTACATTTCCATTACATTTTGATAACAAAAAATCCGATCTCCGGATTATTCGTTTTTTAATATTTCTATAAAGGCTCTGGTCATCTTTGCGGTAAATCCCCAGATCAAATTATCTCCGTACTCATAGGTCTCCACAGTTTCAACTTCTAGGCGTCTTTTGTACTTCTTCGCCTCTGGAATTAGTTCGTAGGGAAATCCCGTGGTCCTTTCAATTTTAAGTTCGATGGGATAACTTTTCGGACTATTTTCCATGAGATATTTAAGTGGCACTGTAAAGATATATTCCACTTCATCTTTATTTGGAATTATTCTTTTGTAATCTTCCTTAATTATTCCAACATAGGTGTAGATAGTTAAGAGCTCTGGCTTCACAAGGTAGTCAGATCTTCCGATTATTTCTATCTTGTCTCTTCCTATGAGGAGTTCTTCTGATGTTTCTCTTATGGCTGCTTCTTTTGGGCTTTCACCAAAATCTATTGCTCCGCCTGGAAAAGACACTTCATAAGGTTGTTTTCTTAGAGTTTTCGCTCGTCTTTCGTAGAGTATGTGAAGCTCTCCATCTATTTCTATTAAAGGAATCAAAACCGAGTAGCTACTTTTGTTGTCTACCGGTTTTGGAAAGTGATTTTCAATTTTAGATTTTATTTTCTCAATGTTTTCCATTATTTAAGTTCTGATGTGCAATGTGGACATCTTGTAGCTTCTATAGGTATTTCACTCTTGCAGTAAGGGCATTCTTTTGTAGTAGGTGCTGCAGCTTCTTCCTCTTTCTTGCCTAAACTTTGAATCTTGTTTACATTTTTAATAATAATAAATATTACAAGTGCTATGATTAAAAAGTTTACAATATTTTGTATAAAGTTTCCGTAGGCGAATACTGCTGTGCTTTCCTTTGCCTTTGCAAGACTTTCATAGGTGTTGCCATCTAGTGCAATATACTTTTGAGTGAAGTCAACTCCACCTGTTATTACTCCTATTAGTGGCATAATTATATCATCTACTAGAGAAGATACGATTTTACCAAAGGCACCCCCGATGATTACCCCTATTGCTAGGTCTAGCACATTTCCTCTCGCTATAAATTCTTTAAATTCTTTTATAAAATTTTTCATATCTTACCTCCCAATAATCCTATACCCCTATTTCATGTTTACTAATTTTATTTTGTTGTTTTTGATTAATTCTAGGGCGTATTCGTCCACTCTGTAGTCGTCTTTATAGTAGATTTCTGTTATGCCTGCTTGGAGTAGAGCCTTGGTGCAATTTAGACATGGAAAATGTGTTACATAGCATTTGCAACCTTTGACGCTGATGCCTTCCTTTGCACAATAGAGAAGAGCATTCATCTCTGCATGGATGGTGGCGATGCAGTGGCCATCCCTCATGGTGTGACCGATCTCGTCGCAGGATTTATTTCCTGATAGGGATCCGTTATAGCCTGTGGACACGATTCTATTGTCCTTATTTACTAAGATGCAACCTACAAAGGCTCTGTCGCAGGTGCTTCTCGTGGCTACCATCTCTGTTATTTCCATAAAATATTCATCCCAAGATTTTCTCATTTTGCCTCCTTCGCCAATTTATCCACCAGTTCGTTGTAATAAACTCCTGTATGGGCATCGACTTTTATAAACTTAACTTCCATTTTATTTTTGATTTCGTCGTAGGTCTTCTTGTATTCTCTCGTTAAATCCAGATTCGTCTTCCAGTTCCCAAGTGCCCAATCCTCTATGCCTCTGTAGTCGTAGTGAAGGTACATTTTTTTGTATCCAAGCTCCACACCTCTTTTCATGGCGATGATTGCGCCTTTTAATTCTCCTGAGACATTTCTAGATTTTGCATTTTCTTCGTCGAAAAATCTAGCACTATACTTTTCTTCTACGCCTTCTGAGTAGAGGTAGACTCCGTAGGAATAGGAATGGTCTTCCTTTCTATAACTTCCGTCCACATAGGCTAAGATTTCGTCACTCTTTAGCTCATCTATATCTTTTATCTTTATTTCTTCTTCTATAATTCCTAAATAGCTTTCTGCTTCTTCAAAAGTTTTGAACTTTTTGTAGGCTGCACCGCTAAAACCTGTAACTTCTCTCTTACATTCATCCCAGGTGGAATAGATCCCTGGGTTTCTTCCATTTTTAACTGCGTAGTACATTCTTCACCTCAAGATTATTCTATCAATTAAACCTTTAAATTTAAAGGGTAGAGGTTTAAATAAGACTCTTCAAAATTAATTTTTTAATTTCTGTAATCTGATAATCGCATGGATTTTGTCTAACTCTTTATAAAAGATATATTTCCGTATAAATTTTCAAAAAAATAATTTTGCACAAATTTCCAAAAATTTTGCATAAAAAAAGGAAGACTTTCGCCTTCCTAATCGTTTATTACATCATTCCTGGCATACCGCCCATTGGTGGCATTGCAGGTGCTTCTTCTTTAATTGGTCCAACTGCTGCTTCTGTTGTAAGAATCATAGCTGCTACTGATGCTGCGTTTTGTAGTGCAGATCTAGTTACCTTAGTTGGGTCTACGATTCCTTTTTCAATCATGTTTCCATATTCTTCGTTTAGAGCGTCAAATCCAATTCCTTCAGCTTCTGATTTTATCTTTTCAACGATTACTGATCCTTCAAGTCCTGCGTTTGCTGCGATTTGTCTAACAGGTTCTTCTAATGCACGAAGTACTATTTCTACTCCTGTCTTTTCATCGCCAACGGATGCTTCTGCTACTTCTTTTACTTTTTTCATTGAGTCGATAAGAACGGTTCCGCCTCCTGGCACGATTCCTTCTTCAACTGCTGCTCTTGTAGCTGATAGAGCATCTTCTATTCTAAGTTTTCTTTCTTTTAGTTCAACTTCTGTTGCTGCTCCTACATGGATAACCGCAACTCCGCCTGCTAATTTTGCAAGTCTTTCTTGAAGTTTTTCTTTGTCAAATTCAGATTCTGTTTGTTCGATTTGGCTCTTAATTTGTGCGATTCTCTTATCGAGTTCATCCTTGTCTCCGCCACCGTTTACGATTACTGTAAGTTCTTTTTCACATCTTACTTTGCTTGCGTGTCCAAGCATATCAACGGTTGCTTCTTTTATATCCATTCCTAAGTCTTGAGAGATTACTTGTCCACCAGTTAGGATTGCAATATCTTGAAGCATTTCTTTTCTTCTGTCGCCATAGCCTGGAGCCTTTACTCCTACTATGTTTAGAGTTCCACGAAGTTTGTTTAGAACAAGTGTTGCTAGTGCTTCGCCTTCGATGTCGTCAGCGATAACCAATAGTGGTCTTCCTTCTTGTAGAACTTGTTCTAGTAGTGGAAGTAAATCTTGGATATTTGTGATCTTTTTATCTGTAATAAGGATGTATGGATCTTCTAGATTTGCTACCATCTTATCTGGGTCTGTTGCCATGTAAGGGGATAGGTATCCTCTGCCAAATTGCATACCTTCTACTACATCTAGTTCTGTGCCCATGGATTTAGATTCTTCAACGGTTATAACTCCGTCTCTTCCTACTTTTTCCATTGCTTCAGAGATTAGTCTACCGATTTCTTCATCTGCTGCTGAAACTGATGCAACTTGTGCTATTGCTTCTTTAGTTTCAACTACCTTTGAGAATCCCTTTATGCTTTCAACCGCAGCTTCAACTGCCTTTTTAATTCCTTTTTGAAGGATCATTGGGTTTGCTCCTGCTGCTAGGTTTCTCATACCTTCTGTGATTATTGCTTGTGCAAGTAGGGTTGCTGTTGTAGTTCCATCCCCGGCAACATCGTTGGTCTTAGTTGCTACTTCTTTTAGAAGTTGTGCACCCATATTTTCAAATACATCTTCTAAATCTATTTCACGAGCGATTGAAACTCCGTCGTTTGTAATAAGTGGAGCTCCGAATTCCTTACCAAGGATTACATTTCTTCCCTTAGGTCCAAGTGTTACCTTTACTGTATTTGCAAGTTTGTCGATTCCATTTATCATGGATTCTCTTGCGTCTTCTCTAAATTTAATTTCTTTTGCCATTTCTACCTCCTATTATTTTACAACTGCAAGTAGATCTTGATATTTAAGGACTATGAATTTTTCTCTTTCTAGTTCAACTTCTGTGCCAGCATACTTAGAAAATAATACTTTGTCCCCAACTTTTATTTCATCTTTGGTCTTGTCATCATCAAGTATTTCTCTTCCTATTGCTATTACTTCTGCAATATTTGTTTCTTCTTTTGCTGAAGATGGAAGAACTATTCCAGATACTGTCTTTTCTTCCAATTCAATTTTTTTGATTACGACTTTGTCGCCTAATGGTTTAAGTTCCATAAGTCCCTCCTTGTATAATAAAAATTATAAACTATTTAATTAGCACTCGGTCTCTTTAAGTGCTAATAGTATTATAGTATCATTCTATTTTTTTTGCAAGTCATAAAGATAACTTATTTTCATATCTTTTATATTTATTGTAAGCTTTTGTTTGTCTTAAAAATTTTTATATGACGAAAAATATCTTTTTATTTTCTACATAATTTTTTCATTAAAAAAGGTGCGACTCGCGCACCTCTTATTACTAATTTATTTATTTTTCTTTGAAGTAGCTTACGCCGCTTTCAAATATTTCTTGGATATCTGAATCGATATTTTTGTAAAGATCGTCTGTAACTCTTTCTGAGTGACCCATCTTACCTAGGATCTTTCCATCCTTTGACATTATGGCTTCTATTCCGTAGTAGGATCCGTTTGGAACTACTTCGTATTGGGCTACAACCTGTTCATTTTCTAGAAGTTCTCTTAATTTTTCTTCATTTACTATGAATCTTCCTTCTCCATGGGAGATTGGAATCTTGTAGCTGTCCTTTTTAAGTTTACTTAACCATGGTCCGTTCTTGGTTAGCATATTTGTACTTACAAATCTTGCTATATGTCGAGATGAGTTATTGAAGGTCAAGGTTGGATCGTCTTCTTCTATCTCTTTGATCTTTCCATATGGAAGAAGTCCGGTCTTTATAAGGGCTTGGAATCCGTTGCAAATGCCGACTATAAGTCCGTCGTTTTCTTCTAGCATATATTCTATGGATTCTCTTATCTTTTCATTTCTTAGAACATTTGCGATGAACTTACCAGAGCCGTCCGGTTCGTCTCCCATTGAAAATCCTCCAGGAACTGCAAGGATGTTTGCTTTTCTAATTTCCTTAGCAAATTCGTCTATGGATTTTTTAATTTCTTCTTCATTTCTATTTTTAAATAAGACGATCTTCGCTTCTGCTCCTGCGTCTTCAAGGGCTTTTCTAGTGTCATATTCACTATTTGTACCTAAGAATGCAAGGACAAGCGCATTTACCTTAGTAACTTTATTCTTGGATTTAAGTCTTCTTTCCACCTTTTTATTTTCAATCTTAGCAGGTTTTTCTTCTATTGCTCCTTTGAAGACTGAATCAAGAGTGTGTAGGTAGGCATCTTTTAAATCTTTAGAATTTAATTTTTCGCCGTTAACTGTGATTTCTTCTTGGAACTTACCGATTTCTTTTATAAATTCTCTATCTTCTTTAAATTCTACGACGAAGCTTGCAAATTTATTGGTGTATAAATCTTCTAGCTTAACATCAAACCCTGTGTTTCCAACAGCCATTTCATAAATAGTTGGCAGAATTCCCTTGCTACAAACCTTTATAGAAATAATATTTTTACTTCTAATTTCTTCGTAGATCTTTTCGTAGTTTGATTTTAATCTATTTAGATCTAGGGTTCCATTTTCATCGTAGTCGATGTCGATTAAACCGATCTTACCTTCATTTTTAAATTCTGGGCTCACGATATTTTCCACGTCTTCTGTGGTCACTGCAAATGAAATAAGTGTCGGTGGCACGCTTATATGTTCAAAGGTTCCGCTCATGGAGTCCTTGCCGCCAATCGGTGGAGTTTCGAAAAATGATGATACTTCAAATGCTCCTAGTAGTGATTTAAGTGGCTTTGACCAAGATTTTTCGTCTGTTAATTTTTCGTAGAATTCTTGGAATGAAAGTCTAACTTTGTCTGTTTTTCCTCCTGCTGCAACGATCTTTGAAAGGGATTCAACCACCGCATAGTAACCGCCGAGGTAGTTACTTTCTTCGCTTAGGTATGGGTTAAATCCGTAACTCATAATAGATGCGGTCTTGGATTTTCCTTCTAGGGTTGGCACTAGGGCAACCATTGCATCTACTGGGTTTATGCTTTCTTTTCCACCAAGCGGATGAAGTACGGTTCTTCTTCCAACTGAGGAGTCAAATAGTTCGATTAAATTTCTCTTGGAAGTTATATTTAAATCTCCAAGATATTTATTTAAATTCTTTGGATCTTTATCATTTGATTTTAAAGTTTTAGGGAAGTTTTCAGAAGTAACTTCAACATTCATATGCCTACTTGCACCGTTTGTATTTATGAAGTCGTAGCAAAGATCTGCGACGATTTTGTCCTTGTAGTACATCCTCATCCTGTTGGTGTCTGTGATGTTTGCAACAATATTTGTATCTAGATTTTCTTCGTGGGCGTATTTCTCAAACTCTTCTACATCGTTCTTACTTAGAACTACCGCCATTCTCTCTTGTGATTCGGAAATTGCGATTTCCATTGGAATTAATCCTTCGTACTTAAGTGGAACATTTTCTAGGAATATATCCACGCCGTCGTGAAGTTCTCCAACTGCGACGCTTACTCCGCCTGCGCCGAAGTCGTTACATTTTTTGATAAGTCTTGTCGCTTCTTCACGTCTAAATAGTCTTTGAATCTTCCTTTCTTCCGGTGCATTTCCTTTTTGCACTTGGGCAGATTCTGTAACGATTGAAGTGGTGCTGTGGGATTTTGATGAGCCTGTCGCTCCGCCGATACCATCTCTTCCAGTTTTGCCTCCGAGTAGAACTACCACATCTCCCGCTTCTGGTTCTAGTCTTACCACATTTTCCATTGGTGCTGCAGCTATTACAGCTCCAGTTTCCATTCTCTTGGCAACATAGCCTGGATGGTAGATTTCGTCAACGAGTCCTGTTGCTAGTCCGATTTGATTTCCGTAGGAAGAGTATCCGTGGGCTGCTTCTGTGGTTATCTTCTTTTGAGGAAGTTTACCCGCCATAGTATTTTTATCCCTTGGATCAGCGGCTCCGGTTATTCTCATTGCTTGGTAGACGTAACTTCTTCCGCTTAGTGGGTCACGAATTGCTCCGCCGAGACAGGTTGATGCACCACCAAATGGTTCTATTTCTGTTGGATGGTTGTGGGTTTCATTTTTGAACATAAGGAGGTAATCCCTTAGTTCTTCCTTGCCACCAATGTCGATTCTAGTCTTAATCTTTACGGAGCAGGCGTTGATCTCGCTTGAAACTTCTAGATCTTCTAGTCTTCCTTTGGCTCTTAGATACTTGGATAGAATTGTTCCAAAACTCATTAGGTTTATCGGTTTTTCAATCTTTAGTTCTTCTCTTATCTTTATATATTCGTCGAAGGAATTTTTAATTATTCTATCAAGCTCTGTCTTTTCGTCAAAATTAATATCTAAAAATGTGTTGAAAGTGGTGTGTCTGCAGTGGTCTGACCAATATGTGTCGAGGATTCTGATTTCAGTTTCGCTCGGATCTCTATTTTCAGATTTGAAATAATCTCTTATACATTTTAAATCGTCAAGATTCATCGCAAGAGATTTTTCTTCTAGGAAGTTTTCTAATTCTTCTTCGCTGAAATTTATAAATCCTTCATAGGTTTCGTTCTTGTCTGTGGTCTTAAGTTCTTTTTTAAGGGTTGTAGGGATGTTTAGAAGCTCAACTCTGTGAGAGTCCACAGGGTTTACCAAGAATTTTTCAATTTTCTTTAGTTCTTCCTTGGTTGCTCCTTTTATTTCATAGACTTTTGCACATTTAGCCGCGATTTTTTCATCTGTAACTAAACTTACAGTGTCTAGGATTCCTTGTTCCCTTTGGTCGAATTGACCTGGAAGGTATGCCACAGCAATGGTATCTTCCATCTTGCTTTGAAGTTCCATAGCATCTTCGAAATACGCATCGTCTACGACTTTTTCGCTAAGAATGGTGTAGAGAATCTTTTCGATGCCTTCCTTTGACATTTCAAGGTCGTACCTATTGTAAACCTTTAGTCCTTCTAGTTTTATTCCAAGAGAATTTTCGATTTCACTTTGGATTCCTTTGGATTCGTGGTCAAATTCATCCTTCTTCGCAACGTAGACCCTCTTAACTCTAGGACCGATGTCCTTTCTATATTCCATATTTTCAAATGAAACTTCTTTTACATCGGAGTAAACTGTTTCTATTACTTCGTCGAAATCATCTCCAGAGTAAACGAGGTTTAAAACTCTACCGCCACTGGTCTTTTGAACTCCGTCTTCAAGTTTTGTTCCGCAGTAGTAGATACTACTCTTGGTAGGTCCAATGTGGATTTCTTTGCCATTTTCGTAGGAGCCTGGATAACCGCCACTTGCAAGGACTAGGCAAAGTGCCTTTTTATTATTTACTTTTAAATCTACTTCGTCTAATTTTCCTTCGGAAGTTTTTTGAAGAAGTTCTAGTAGGTCATTATCTATAAGTTCTAGGATTACTTGGGTTTCTGGGTCGCCGAATCTCACATTAAATTCTAGTACTTCGATCTTTTCATCGGTAATCATAAGTCCGATAAAGAGAGCTCCTCTGTAATCCATATTTTCTTTTTGAAGTCCTTTTAAAATCGGATTTAAAATTTCTTCTTTTATTCTAGGCATAAAAGATTCTGCCATTAAATTCGGTGCGTAGGTTCCCATGCCGCCGGTGTTAGGTCCGATTTCTCCAGTATAGGCTCTCTTGTGATCGCGAGAAGTTGGTAGAGGAAGGATGGTCTTCGTGTCAGTTAGGCAGATTAAACTCATTTCAAATCCTTCTAAGAATTCTTCCACCACCACTTTTTTGTCACCGTAGACTCCGTTAAATACATCTTTTAAGAATGATTGTGCATGGGATTTATCTTCGGCAATGAACACTCCTTTGCCTGCAGCTAAACCATCCGCCTTAAGTACGACTTTTCCATCTCTTGTAAGTAGTTTTTCTGCAAACTCATAGGCGCTCTTTTCGTCGTCAAATTCGCCATATTTTGCAGTTGCTATATTATATTTTTCTAAAAATTTCTTTGTATATGATTTACTTGCTTCAAATTTGGATGGGAGTTCTTTTGGTCCGAAGATCATCTTTCCATTTTCTTCAAACTTATCTACGATTCCCAAAGTAAGAGGAAGTTCTGGACCGACAACTGTGTAGTCAATATTATTTTCTAATGCAAATTTTAATAGTCCATCTATATCATCTACTTTTATACCAGTATTTTCTCCAAGGTTTAAGGTGCCTCCATTGCCCGGTGCAAAATAGAGTTTTCTGTCCTTATGTCCTTTTAGAATATTGTGTCCAAGAGCGTACTCTCTTCCGCCGCTTCCAACAATAAGTATATTCATCATTACCTCCTACATACTTATCCACTTTCAATTTATTTCTCTCTAATCAAAATATTACCACATATATAGAAAATTTTGTGAAATTTCGGGTGTATAAATCTATATTTTTTCAACCATTTTCTGATGCTTCTTTTTATTTTTAAATACCAAAATCAAGAGAAATTATCCTCCTATTATTTTTTATTATTTACGAAAAACATATAAATTTTTACAACAAAAAACCAGACTTTCGCCTGGTTATATTCTTATCCCCATATTGCTCCGAATAAAATTCCAAGAAATATAGCAGGAATCATATTTGCACTTTTAAAATCTCTTATCCTTAACATGGTAAGCCCAATTGCAAGGATTAGTATCCCTCCAACACCGTTTATGTTTGCCATAATCGCAGGTGTGAAGAAATCTTTTAAGTATCTTGCTAGGAAGAATATTCCTCCTTCATAAATCATAAGTGGCACTCCGGAAAACATAACTCCAACTCCTAGTGTGCTCGCTAGAATAAATGCGGTTATCCCGTCGAATACAGATTTGGTTATAAGAAGTGAGTTATCTCCCATAAGTCCTGCGTTTAATGCTCCGATGATGGTAAGAGATCCTACACATAGAATAAGTGAACCACTTACAAATCCTTCCACGAAGGTTGAGTCTCCTTCTTTTTTGCTTACAACCTTTTGAATTTTATTTCCAAGGGATTCAATTCTCTTTTCTATATCTAAGTAGGTTCCTATGGCAAGTCCTATGACCATGGCAAGGATTATTTGGATAAAATTTTCTCCCTTTAGGGCAGATTCCATACCTACCACAAAGATTGAAAGAGATAGCCCTGACATGATTTGGTCTTTGTACTTAGAGCTAAGTCTTGAACCTACAAAGTTGCCGGAAAGACCGCCTATTAATATTGCCACAAGGTTTATAATAAGTCCCTTCATCACTTAACCCCCAATTTATTATCTCTTCCATAGAAGAATAGGTACTGTTGCGCAAAGCCTGCAGATTTTCCAAAATACTCTCTACCGAGTATCGCCACTTCAGACTTCTTAACTTCCTTTTTAAAATATAATTCTTCCATAACTCTTTTGATCCACACATCCACAGGGAATGATTCGCTCCTTTTAAATGCAAAGAGTAGGATGCAGTCGCAGACCTTTGGACCGACTCCAGGAAGTTTCATCAGTTCTTCTCGTGCAAGTTCCAAATCCATGGTAAAGAGAGGTTCGATTTCAACTTCTCCATTTAAAATCATTTGAGAAGCCTTTACGATTCTTTCGTCTCTAAAACCAACCTTTGCAAACTCACGAAGATCCTTTGGATCAGCCTTGGAAAGAGCTTCTACAGTTGGAAAAGCGTAGTATTCTCCATATGGATTTTCTATCTTCTTCCCATACATTCTGCTTATGTCCCTAATGGAATTTTTAATTCTCTTAATATTATTATTTGCAGAAATTATAAATGTGATTATGGTTTCAAAAGGCTCTTGGTTTAGGATTCTAATTCCTTCGCCGTAGAGCATGGCTTCCTTTAGAGTTTCATCCTTAGAAAGATGAGCCTTTATATCTAAATAGGATCTATTTAAATCAAAATAATCCACCAGGTGAGCGTTGTAAAATTCCTCGTCCACTCCTTCTAGATGGATGTCATCTCCATCTCTATACACTCGAAAGACTCTGTTAAATGCCACATTTATAAATGAACCGTCCTCCAACTCGTCCCAGCGGAAGGCTTGACCACATTTAAAGATGTGCTCTGGTTCAAATGAATCTATATTTTTTAAAATTGTTTCATCAGATGTAAAAATTGTTTCCATAGCATGATTTTACCATTAAAATCTAAAACTTTCACTAAGAAAATCACTATTTTATAATCTTTGGCGCCGCTTTAAAGGACGTCGCTTTTAAATTAAAAAAGAAGACCGAAGTCTTCTTAGTTTTTCGTTTAATTATTTTACTTCTATTCTATAAATCTTTTCTAGATTTATAGGAACGGAGCTTTCCGGCTCAGTATTTTTAATTTCTCCCCCGAAGTAGACTTCAACAGTTTTGCCTTCTAGGCCTTCTGTGGTAGTTTTGCCGTCCTTTTCATTTTTTAAATTTTCTATGGATAGAGATATCGGTTTAGTAAGTAGATCTTTGAAATAAAATCCATCTTCAATTTCTGTCGCTTCTACCATAATCGAATCTTCTTCTGTATTTATAACTTTAGCTGTGAAATGAGCAACCCATTTTGGAATTTGTCCATCATCTTTTAGTTCAACATCTCTAAATAGAATCCATCTACCTTCTATCTCTACATTGATATATCCCTTTTCCCAAACTTGGTAGCCGTATCCAGTGCCGAAGTTAGATTCATCGTTGTTTTCTGGCATACTCTTACCATCAACTGAGGTCTTTATCTCTCCATCAGCAGTTCCACAGGTGACCATTGCGTTTTCATAACCTGTGTCCGTATAGGTAGTTCCATCGACTTTAACCATTGGCGGATAAGTTTTATCTACTTCGCTTGTTTTCGTATCTGACTTGCTACAAGCGGTAAATACTACCATGATGGCTGCCATTAAAATTAAAATAGATTTTTTCATACTTCCTCCTATTTTATGTATTTTTATCTAGCATCTATCTAAAATTATTATATATTACTATTTAAATTTTGAGATAAATTGCGGGTAATTGTAACTTATTTTTAAGTTTTTTGTAACTTCCTTTTCAACCTACATTAAGTTATAACAAAAAAAGAAGACCGAAGCCTTCTTAATTTTCGTTTAAATCTTTATTTGTTTTTTAAATAATATCCAAGTGTTAATAGTGAATCTTTTAGTCTTACATTTTCAACTACTGCCTTATCTGTGGTTATATCCAAAGGAGCAAAGTTCCATATTCCTTTTATTCCATGTTTCAAAAGTCTGTCTACTACATCTTGGGCAACATCTTTTGGAACGGCAACAATTCCTATGTCTATTGGATGTTTTTCTAAGTAATTTTCTAGTTCTTTATATGGTTTTATCTCCATCCCATCAACTTCAGAACCAACTTTTTCTCCTGTATCAAATAAAGCCTTTATAGTAAATCCAGAATCTGAGAATCCTTGATAGCTTGCGATGGCAGTTCCTAAATGTCCAACACCGATTAAAACTGCAGTATATACCTTATCTATTCCTAGTATCTTATCTATTTGATCTCTCAACGCCTGTGTATTGTATCCATAACCTTGTTGGCCAAACCCTCCAAAGTTATTTAGGTCCTGTCTGATTTGGGAAGCAGTAAAACCGGTTAATTTTGAAAGTTCGGAAGAAGATATTCTCTCAATTCTATCGTCGATTAATTCTGTTAAGTATCTGTGATAGATTGGAAGTCTTCTGATTACCGACTCCGATATTCTCTTTTCCATATTCGCCTCCTCATTATGTTATTATTATAACAAAAATTCTTGTTTTATAAAAGCTTTCATTTACTAAAATAGTTTTATCTCTTCACAAATTCAAACGCTTTAATAGATAGAAAAAATGTGTTAATATTTATCTGAGGTGCAATATGGCAATACTTAATATTTCAAATTTAAAAAAATCATTTATTGAAAGAGTGATCTTTGACGGAGCATCTCTAATAGTAGAAGATAATGATAAGGTGGGTCTCATCGGAAATAACGGAACCGGCAAGACCACATTATTTAATATAATTACGGATAAAATTTCCTATGACGACGGGACTATTATAAAGACCAAGGATTTAACCATTGGATATTTAAAACAAAATCCCTTCGAGGATTTAACAAAGAGTATCTACGAAAGTGCAGAAGAAAATTTCGAAGAGGTGTTCGCCCTTGAGAGAAGACTTCGCGAGCTTGAAGGTGAGATGCACGACGAGGAGAAACTATCCGATGTAATGGAAGAGTACCAAAAGATAAGTGATCAGTACCAAAAGCTTGATGGATACAGTGTAGGATCTAAGATTAGAGGCACTTTAATAGGGCTTGGCTTTTCTGAAGATGAGTTCGACAAAAAGATTTCTGAACTTTCAGGAGGACAAAAATCTAGACTTTCCCTTGCGAATTTAATCCTTAAAAATCCGGATCTTTTACTTCTAGATGAACCGACGAACCATCTCGATATTGAATCTATAAATTTCTTGGAAAGAGCCCTAAGAGATTATAAAAAAGCTGTTATAATCATCTCCCACGACAGATATTTTCTAAATAATATCGTAAATAAAATCGTGCTTCTAGATGAACTAAAACTTACAACCTTTAATGGAAACTACGAATACTACGCAAAAGAGAGAAAGAAACAGCTTGAAATTAGAAAAAGTCAGTACGAAAATCAACAGAAAGAAATAAAAAGACAAGAACAGATCATCGAAAGATACCTGGGACTTGGTCGTGCAAGATTTATAAGACAGGGCAAGAGCAGGCAAAAGATGCTCGACAAGGTTAAGAGGATCGAGGCTCCAGAAGAAAATCAAGTGGTGGATATCAAATTTCCTGTGGAGAGAGTCTCAGGTAGAGAAGTGCTAAGCGTAGAAAATCTATCTAAAACCTACGATAGAGAAATCTTTAAAAACATTTCTTTCAATGTACAAAAAGGCGACAAAGTCGGTCTAACGGGACCAAATGGAATCGGTAAGTCCACAATCTTTAAAATAATAACTGGCAAAATAAAAGATTTCGGCGGCGAATTTAAGATTGGAACCAATGTGGACATCGGATATTTTGACCAAGAGATGAGAGATCTCGACCTAGACAACACAGTGCTAGACGAAATATGGGACGAATATCCAAAATTAAAATATTCAGAAATCAGAAAATACTTGGCACAGTTTCTCTTTATAGACGATGATATTCTAAAGACCATTAGGGAACTTTCTGGTGGAGAAAAGGCGAGGGTTGCCATTTTAAAAATAATTTTAAAAGGCTCCAACTTTTTACTTCTTGACGAACCGACGAACCATTTAGACATAGATTCGAAGGAAGCCCTTGAGGATGCGCTCCTTCAATATGAAGGCACAATCCTTGCAATCTCCCACGACAGATATTTTCTAAACCATGTAATAAACAAACTTCTCTACATGGAAGAAGATAAAGTGACGGAATACTTAGGCGGCTACGATTACTTCTTGGAAAAGACCACCGCAGAAGAAGAGGAAGAAGAAGTATATATTTCCAAAACAGAAAGAGCGCAAATAAAAAAAGAAGAGAGACAGAAAAGAGAAGAAAAAAGAAAGCGTGAGAAAGAATTTAAAGAGTTGGAAGATCAAATTGTGGAAATCGAAAATAAATTATCCACAATCGATGAAGACCTCTCAAATGCAAGTCTTGATGGAGATTTTGAAACTATAAATAAACTTAGCATTGAGCGAGAAAACTTAGTAAATAAGCTAGATAGCGCATATGAAAAGTGGATGGACTTTTAAAATTATTTTAAAATCCATCCACATTTTTTATCAACAGTTATAAACGCTGTAATTACCTTATCCCCAATCTTATCCACATTATCCACAATTTTACAAACATATATTTTGTGTAAAACTCATGTAAAGATTATAGATCTTCGTAAGAAATATTTATAACGTCCCTAGAAAGAAGTTTCAACTCTTCTGCTGCTCTTATATAGTTTTTCATCATGTACTTGGTCTTTGGAGCGGAAATATTTACCCTGTAAGCGCCCTCTTCGTCCTTTCCACGGATGACCAAGGTATCCTTATCTTCAAAAATATTATTAATCGTAGAAAATCTAAATTTATTTATCCCAACCACAAGGCCACCTTCATAAATCCCAGCAAGGACATCCACCTTTTCACGACCATTTCTAAATGGAAGCTTGTCACTTACATCATAGAGGGTCACATTGTCCTTCTTCGTAATCTTTGGAAAGATTCCGCTGTATAGATTTATAAAAAATGTTAGTAGTACCATCACCATAAGTATTGGATTTGCAAGCCTTGAGATGATTACATTGTCCCTTGTGTATAGATTGTAGAGAAAGTATGCGTTAAAAAACACAATCGCTGCGTAGTAGGTGAGAAGATTTAAATTTAACCTCGTCTTTCTCATGGTAAGACCCTTTAGAGTCATGATCGGCGTGTAGTTTGCAATGAGTTGGTAGGTGGTAGTTAAAAACATATAGTTTACAAACATCCACAAAATCATCATAAGAGTCGTACTTTCCATATAAGGGCTCTTGCCGAAGTAAAACTCTGCACCTATCGGAATAAGTATGGAAATCACACCGAAGGTCAGGTTGCTCTTTCTCGAATTTTCTTTTTCTTTATTTATTTTTTCTAAAGATTTATTAGATTTATTATTATTTTTCATAGTAACCTCCAATATTATTATTAATATTATATCATGACTTATCCAAGTTTGAAGACATGAACTCTTAAAGTGTTTTGTGTTACCGTGTATTGACGCTGTAATAGAAAATGCTATAATATATTTAAGGGGGGGGATACTATGTCAAGTACAACTATAAGTATAAGGGTAGATTCAGATTTAAAGAATGAGGCAGATAAATTATTCAATGAACTTGGACTCAATCTATCAAGTGCAGTAAATATATTTTTAAGACAGGCGATAAGAGAGCAATCAATTCCTTTTAACATAAGTCTAAATAGTGAAGACAGAATTTTAAAAGATGCAGAAGAATTCGTAGATGAACATATCTTGGCATTTAAGGAGCTTGCAAGTGGTGAAATGACCAAGGAAGATTTTAAAACTTTTATAGAAAATAAAATAATAAATGACTGACAACCATAAAGGTTGTCTTTTTTATTGAAATGTTATTAAATAAATATATTAATAATAATCTGGAGGATTTATGAAAAAAGATTTTACAAAAGAAATAGAAAATTTAGACGAAGTATCCTACAAGGTTACTCAAAATAATGGCACTGAAAGACCTTTTACCTCACCACTTAACGACGAGTTTCGCGACGGAATCTATGTGGACATCGTCTCTGGAGAAGTGCTATTCTCCTCAAAGGACAAATTCAATGCAGGTTGCGGCTGGCCATCTTTTACCAAGCCTGCAAAAGGCGTAGAACTTGAAGAAGTCCTAGACGAAAGATACGGAATGAGAAGGACAGAAGTTAGATCCAAAGAAGCTAACTCTCACCTAGGTCATGTGTTTCCAGATGGTCCGATTCTCTCAGGCGGACTTAGATACTGTATAAATGGTGCGAGTCTTCGTTTTATAAAGAAGGAAGATATGGAAAAGGAAGGATACGGAGATTATTTAGATCTAATATAATCTCATTTAACTATTAAACCCAAGTTATTTTTATAATTTTGCTATGTTATAATTTTAAATGAGGTGTTATATGAAGAAAATTAGCTTAATTAAATTATTTCTTACATTTTTTAAAATAAATGCACTTACCTTCGGCGGCGGCTACACCATCGTTCCAATAGTAAAGGACGTCTTTGTAGAAGAACTGGAAGCCATCTCTGAAGATGATATGCTTGATATAGTCGCCTTGGCACAGGGTGGTCCTGGCGCTATGGCAATCTCCACATCAATACTTACCGGATACAAAGTATGTGGTCCTGTGGGAGCAGTGGTGGCACTAGTAGCATCCACCCTTCCATGTTTAATAACCCTATCCTTGGTGGCGAAATTCTACACAGAATTTAAAGAAAATTTCTTCATCTCATCCGCCCTTCTTGGCATAAGCGGCATCATCTCCGCCGTACTATTTATAACCGTCCTTAGAATGGGCAAGACAGCCTACAAGAAACATCCTTTGTTTTCATCGGTAGTCATGGCGATAATATTCCTTTTGGGCATGTTTACAAAGGTGGACACAGTTTATTTAATTATATTTTCAGCACTATCAGGAATAATAGTCTTTGGAATAGGGAGTAGAAAATGATTTTAAAACTTTACCTCATATTTTTAAAGATTGGAATGATGGCATTCGGCGGAGGATACGCAGTCATTCCACTTATAAATGAATTCGTAGTAAAACAAAATGGTTGGATGAATCCTCAAGAGTTCTTGGATCTAATCTCCATTTCTCAGATGACTCCAGGACCTATTGCAATAAATTCCGCGACCTTTGTAGGACAAAAGGTGGGAGGCATAATCGGCAGCATATTCGCCACAGCAGGAGTTGTCACATTTCAATTTATACTTATGATGATACTTGGATACTTTTTATTTTCCAAGAAAAAAACCTTTAAGCTTCTCGACTGGATGTTAAATGGAATCAAGGCTGGAGTGGTATCACTTATATTAATCACTGCCATATCACTATTTTCTCAGTCTGTATTTCCAAATGGATATGGTCTTACAAATATCAGCATCCCCGCAGCGGTGTGCTTCGTCCTAGGTCTAGTTCTATATTATAAAAAGGTAGACCTTCTAAAACTCATAGGCATGGGTGCAGTGCTAGGAATCGTACTAAATTATTTTATAAAGTAGGTGACAAATGAAAGTAGCAGTAGTTGGTCTAGGTCACATGGGCAAAGCCTTGGCAATTGGACTTGCAAATAGAGGCCCAGTGTCCGTTTACAATAGAAGAAAGAATAAATTTAGCGGTGAAAATATAAGAGTCTATGAAGATTTAAAAGAAATCGTAAGAGATAGCGACGTCATCGTTCTTGCAACGCCACACACATCCTACCCAGAGATTTTAAAATCAGTAAAAGAAGAAAAATCTGGCAAGATATTTATCTCCGTAGCGCCTCAGATAGGATCTAAGGAACTAAATAAGCTTCATGACAAATTTATGATTCTTATTCCAAATACACCGGTTGCCATAAACGACGGTGTAATGGGCGCAACAAATGTAAATCTAAACGAAGAAGAGTATAGAGAAGTTATTAAAACATTTGAAGTCTTGGGAAAAGTTTACGACTTAAAAGAAGAAGACACCATGCTTCTATCTGTCATGGCAGGATGTCTTCCAGCATACTTCTACATGTTTATGGAAGCAGCAGCAGACGGAGCAGTACTAAGAGGAATGGAAAGAAACCTCGCCACAGATTTGATGACTCGCACCGTAAGAGGATGCTGCGACGTAATACTAGGCGACGTGGAGGAACTCGGAAAATTAAAAGGAAAATCCACCACCCCAGGAGGTCTCACCATCAAGGGAGTCCACGCATTAGAACGCGGCGGATTTAGAAACGCAATAATCGATGCAATAAATGAAAGTAAATAGATATAAAAATTTAAGCGGCTGAGCCGCTTTTTTTTGTTTGTTTTAATTTATTCATGCTCTACGTAGAGCATGGGAAATAAAATAAAAATATATAAATATCTTATGAATAACCAAACCTTATTCTTTCTCCTTCCAATTTTCTTTTACGAGGGAGAGGGAGGGAATTAACGTCTCTCGAAAAAACCTACGGTTTTCTCTTCGAGACTCGCAGTTTCCTCCCTTCTCCCTCGAGCTCCCTCTTCCCACCTCGCATTAGGAGGTTTTGGTAGTGATTTTTTTATTCGGCTAAAATTTTCCAAACTCGCTACGCTCAGACAGTGGAAAATTTCTTAACGCCGAAAGCAAAAATCACTTGTGGTGGTATAGGTTTTATCTGTACTAAGATTGTTAGTAAGAATTATATGGGCGTGCATATAAATTTTTGTTGTTTTACGCCTAACGGCCAAGTTAAATTAATTTAATATCAAGGCTGATGGAAGCAGATTGCTTCCGCTACAAAGATAATTATTTTATAAGTTTTCTCTAAAAACAAATACAAAACTTTCCCTATGACCTATTTAGTAAAATCCTTATTTCTGATTCATATTTCTATAAAATAAAATGCTCAAAAGGAGATCCGTCTGAAAGAAACTCGTCAAAATTCAAACCTAAGGAGACCGGCTATAAATCGCACTGTTTGAGCGTAGCGAGTTGCGATTTATAGGTCGACGTGGTTTAGAATTTTAGAGTTTCTGTAATCTTGATCGACTTTGAGCTTTTATTTTTGATGCTATCCAGATAGCATTTCCAATTAAAAAAAAGCTCCAGATTTCTCTGAAGCTTTTCTTTAATTTAATTTTTATGCGTTTGGATTTACATCTAGTTTTAATGTTTGATATTCGTTAAGTGTAGATTGAACTACTTTGTAAAGTCCGATTACCCCGATTACGTTAGGGATTACCATCATTGCGTTAAACATATCTGCAAGTTCCCAAACTAGGTCTACTTCGAACATAGTTCCTAAGAATATAAATACTAGTGCTAGTATTCTGTATGCTCCTATTCCGCTTTTACCAAATAGGTATCTTACGTTTGCTTCTCCATAGAAGTACCATCCGATGATAGTTGAGAATGCAAAGAAGAATAATGCTACTGCTATAAATGCTACACCTATATGTCCTATTCCTAGTTCAAATGCTTTTTGTGTAACTTTGATTCCTTTTAGTCCGTCGATTTGGTTTGCGCCAGTTGCTATTATAACTAGTGCATTGATTGTAAGAACTACGAATGTATCTATAAATACACCTACGATTGCTACTAGACCTTGGTCACATGGATGGTTAACTTTTGCTATTGCGTGAGCATGTGGTGTTGAACCCATACCAGCTTCGTTAGAGAATAGTCCACGTGCAACCCCGTATCTAACTGCTTGACGTACTGTAACCCCTGCAGCTCCACCTAGTACAGCTTGAGGATTGAATGCTCCTACAAAGATTTGTCTAAATGCGTCTGCTGTCGCTCCGCCGTTTTTAATAAGGATGATAAGTCCACCTAGTATGTAGAAGAATGCCATTACTGGAACTATTTTTTCTGTTACAGATGCGATTCTACCAACTCCACCGATGAAGATAAATCCAGAGATTACTACTATTACAAGTCCAACTACCCATGTAGGAACGTTAATAACGCTTGAGAATGCTTGTCCTATTGAGTTAGCTTGTACAAGGTTACCTACTAGTCCTAGTGCTATTGTAATAAATATTGCAAATAGTGCTGCTAGTACTTTTGAATGGATACCATTTCTTAGGTAGTAAGCTGGTCCACCAGTTACTTGTCCGTCTTTAACAACTTTGTACTTTTGTCCTAGTACTGCTTCTGCGAATATTGTTGCCATTCCGAAGAAAGCACTGATCCACATCCAGAATATTGCTCCAGGTCCCCCTGAAATAATAGCTGTTGCTGATCCTGTTAAGTTACCAGTACCAACTTGTCCTGCGATTGCTGTTGCTAGTGATTGGAAAGAACTCATTCCGTCAGCGCCAGCTTTTTTTCCTTTTAAACTGAAGCCGGAAAAAGCTTTCTTAAATGCTAATCCAAAGTCTCTTACTTGGATTCCTCTTAATGCTAGTGTATAAAAAATACCGCATCCTACGAGGATTACCATCATTGGAACGCCCCAAAGCACTCCATTAATAGATTTTACTATTGCTAATAATTTGTCTTCCATGTCTTCCTCCTTATTATTAAGATAACTTAATTATACCTTTATCATGTTAAATTTTCAACGATAAAGTAAAAGGTTTTCATAATTTTTTTGCAGTTTTTGTTTTTAAGTAATTTTTTCATACTATCTTTCGCTATTTTAATCAATTACAGGTCTTTAGAATAAAAATATTTTATTTTATTATTTTTTTAGAATTTTTAAAGTTTAATTTATTTTATAAGTTTTTACAACGATTTCATAAAAAAATCGGCACATCTTAATGCCGATTGATTTTAATTTAAAATTTTATAAATTGACTTATAAAGATTACTATTATAACTACTGGTGAGATATATTTTATACTTACTTTCATCCAGGTTCTTATAAATTTATTCTTTATATTTGCAGCGTCCATCGCTTCTTCTATTCCCCAAACATATCCTGTGAAGATTGCTATTAAGAGTACTCCTATTACTAAGATGTAGTTTGATTCTACATTGTCTATAAAGTTAAAGAATGCATCGTTATTAACTGATACATATGCGATTGCTGCTACGATTATAAATGCTATAAGGAGAGCTTTTTTTCTAGAAATATTAAACTTTTCACTAAATTGTCCTGTCACTGCTTCTAGTACTCCTACTGAAGATGTAAATGCTGCTATATAAAATCCGAAGTAGAATAGTATTGCAAGTACATTTCCATATGGAATTACATTAAATGCATTTGGTAGAGTTAAAAATGTAAGTGAAACTCCTTCTCCCGGTGTAAGTCCTGTTGCAAATACTATTGGTAGTATCATCATTCCTGCGAATATTCCTGCAAGGACTAAGGCACTACATATAATAGTAGAAGTTTTAAATATATTTTCATCTTTTTGTTTTATATATGATCCAAATACCATGGAGCCGAGCATCGCAAGTCCCAGTGCAAAGAACGCCTGACCTAGGCATGTGATTACTGATTTAATTGAAAATTTGCTTGGGTCTGGTGTAAATAGAAATCTTAATCCTTCTCCACTGGTATCAAGACTTATTGCATAGAATATTATTACAGCCATTATTGCAAATAATATTGGCATAAGTATCTTGGATAGTCTTTCGATTCCGTTTTGAATTCCAAATATAATTACCACAGCATTTAGAACTAAATTTATCATAAAGAATAGGTAGACCATATTCTTATCTGCGTTGAAATCATTAAATAGACTCACTATCATATCCTTATTAAGACCTGTGAATCCTCCAGTTAAGGATAGAGAAATATATTTTAAAATCCAAGCGTAGATTGGTGATGTATATCCAACTATTAGTATCGCTGCTAATGTATGTAGATATCCTGCGTAGTACCATTTTGTTTTTGGACTTAGAGTTTTGTATGCATCTATGGCAGTCCTTTGGGTTTTAAATCCGATAGTTACCTCTGCGGTCATAAGTGGAATTCCTATTACAAGTATTATTGCTATATACATAAATATGAATATGGCTCCACCATTTTCTCCAACTACGTATGGAAATCTCCAGAGAGATCCGATTCCTAGGGCAAGACCAATAGCCACCATTATAAAACCGACTATCGAGCTGAAGCCTTCGTTGTTTTCCTTCATAAAAAAACCTCCTTTTAATAATTATATACTAAAGGAGGCGTTTTTGAATACTTTTGTGAAAATTAATTTCACATTGTTTCTTTTTCTATTTTATTTTCATAAAGAGTAAATATTACGTTTATCAAAATTCCTACAATCGCTGCGAGTGATAGTCCTGATAGGCTTACCATGTCAGTTATTTTTATTCCTATATTAAGTCCCGCATTTGGTCCAAGTCCGATTATTATAATAGTTGCCATGGTGATTATATTTTTTAAATTATATTCCATTTTTGAATTCTTTATGGTTTTGAAACCTACAAGGGCAATCATTGAGAAGAGTATAACTGATATACCACCCATGACTGCGGTAGGAATAGTTTGTAAGAATCCTCCTATATATCCGACGCAGCCGAGAATTATTGCAAATACTGCGGCAAGTCTTAAAATAGATGGATCATAATTTTTTGTAAGGGCAAGTACACCTGTGTTTTCTCCGTAGGTTGTGTTTGCCGGTCCACCGATCATCCCCGCCATGACAGTTGCAAGTCCATCACCAAGTAGAGTTCTATTAAGTCCTGGATCTTCCATAAAGTTTTCTCCAACTACTTGAGAATTGGTTGTGATATCTCCAATATGTTCCATAAATACAGCTATGACAACTGGAGCAATGGTAAAGATTGCACCAAGGCTGAACTTAGGAAGAGTGATTGGAGGAAGATTTAAAAATTCTGCACTCTTAAGAGGAGCAAGGTCTACGATTCCAAGTTTTAAACTTAGAAGATATCCAACAGTTACAGAAATTATAATCGCAAGTTGTTTTGTAAAACCTTTTGTAAAATTGCTTAATAGGATGCATGCGGTAAAGGTTACTATTGAAACTGTGAAGTTTGAGCTTGCCATAGAAACTGCAGTAGGTAGAAGATTAAAACCTATAACTATAACCATTGGACCAACCACTTGTGCTGGAAAATATTTTGTAATTCTCTTAACCCCAATCCTTTTAATGAATAAAGATAGGATTACATAAATAAAGCCTGCCACGACGATCCCACCTTGAGCGTATGCCAAAGAACCATAGGATTTAGCGACAGACTGAATAACTGGTATAAAAGCGAAAGATGAACCTAAAAAAACAGGTACCTTCTTTTTCGTACAAAAGTGAAAAATAAGAGTACCTATCCCTGCGCACATCAGTGAAGTTGAAACATTGAACCCTGTTAAAAGGGGAACCAAAACAGTAGCACCAAACATTGCAATCATATGTTGCAAAGCTAGAGTTACTTTTTTAATAGATTTTGTAATTTCTAATGATTTGGAACTTGAATATGATTTTTCCATAATATCCTCCTTATATTCTTGACATTTTTATTAATTTTACGCCTCTTCGTGATAAATTGCAATAGTAAATTTTATCAAATTACCATGGTCTTTTTTTGTGGTATACTTAATTTGAGGCGGATACTTTATTTATTTACCATATGGAGGTAATTATGAAATTTAGAAAAGTAGTATTTGCTCTTCTAATAATGCTTTCATTAATTACTACAAGTTTAAATATTGATGCAAGAGAATTTGATAGTAAATCTATCAAAAACGACAAATCAAAAGGCGACATATATGTAGTTAACGGTGAGTACAAAAGGTTTGAGCAAATCAAGAAAACATATGGAAAGGACTTTGACTATCCAGGAGCCATCGACTATGATGACGGACAGGTAAAAGGAACTCTCCATGCGATATGCATAGACTATGACAACTTTTATGTCAATGGAACAGTAGAAGTAACCTATAGAGGTGAAGTTACTTGGTATGAAGGCTATCCAAAAGACGGTGCTTTTAGTACTGAAGATTTAAAAGCCTTAAAGGGATACTATTTAGTATTTATTAATTCATAAAAGATATCCGCCTCACTTTTTATATTTAAAAAAAGACCCCGAAGTCTTGCTCCGGAGTCAAGGTGAATTATTTTTCTATTTTATCTTTTCTATTATTCTAAATTTGGTTTCAAATCCTTCTGTTGTTCCTGTAAATGAGGATTCTTCCTTAGCTAGTCTGCTCATTTCATCTACAATTTCTTTAAATTCTGGAAGCTCTCTAGTCTTATTATCCAGTTCGTCTATTCCCTTTTGTTTAAATTCTTGTAGTTTTTCGCTAAATGTCTTCATAGCTGTATCTATCTCTACACTTCCATTTTCAAGTTTTATAGTTCCATCACTTAGTGTGTGTATGCCATCGTTTATTTTCCAAATTCCTTCCCTCATTGGTGAGATTCCTTCTGTCTTTAGTCTTGGAAAATCATTTAACATCTTAGATTTTTCTTTGAATTCATGAAGACCATTAGAGAGTTCACTTGCTCCCGAATTTAATTTTTCGGAATTGCCATCTAGTTCATTTATTGCTGAAGCAAGTTTTTCTACTCCTGCTTCACTTTCTTCTGTGCCTGCTCTTAGCTTTTGGGATCCTTCTTTTAATTGTCCTGTTGCATCATCTAATTTTACTAGAGATTCTCCAAGTTTATTTAATTCAGATAGGTCCATTCCATTTGTAACTTCTCCCATTCCTTGATCTAAGGATGCATTTACTTGACCAAGTCCTCCGGAGATTCTGCCTGCTCCAGATTCCAATTCATTTAGACTTGAAGAAAGTTTTTCCATTCCTCCATTTATTCCATTTGAAGCTGTTGCAACACTATTCATATTGGTTTTTAATACTTTTATTTGTGAAGAAATATTTCCGAGGCTTCCGCTTAGGTTTTGAAGTGATTCTAGCTTAGATCCTACACTTTTTGTAGATTCTGCGATGCCTTGTGCGTTTGCTCCTATATTTTGAGATGCTCCTGCAAGAATTTGTATTGCTTCTTGTACTTGTTCCGTAGGATTTTCCACTTGACTTAGGATTGCTATCGCATTTTGTACTTCTGCCAAGTTACTTCCTATGGATCCTGCACCTGCTCCTATATTTTGTAAATCAGAAGATACGTCTAGGTTTTGCATGCCTGCTAAATCTGCTCCAGTTATACCTTGAACTTTTGAGTTCATTTCTTGGATTGCTCCATTTAATGTCGCATTGTTTTGAGCGAGTTCATTTGCTCCTTGTGATGCTTGTTTTAATCCTTGGTGAAGACTACTTGCCCCAGTGCTCAACTCACCTATTCCAGCTTTTAATTCCATTAATTTCTTGGTAAGATTGTCCTTTAAGTCGTTTACTTTTGAAAGTTTTGATGAGCCTTCTCTAAGCTGAGAGGTTGCAATTTTTAGTTTTCCCAATCCTTCATCTAATTCTCTTGAGCCTTGTGCAAGTTTGCCTGCTCCTTCTACCATCTTGCCTGTATTTTCATTCATCATGCCCACAGCTTCTGTGTATTTTGAAATTCCTGAAGTCAGTTTAGATCCTCCATCATCCATCTTAGCTGCATATTCTGGTACTGGCTTTATCTTTTCTATTACTTCGTTAAACTTGTTTTCGAGTTCGCCAGATTTATCGTAGAGTTCTTTTGAACCATCTTCTAGCTTCTTGGCTCCGTCTCCCATCTTTGCTATTCCATTATTTAGCTCACCTTGAGCTTTAGATAGTTTTACAGATGCATCTACAAGCTTTTGGGAATTGTCTTCTAATTCTCTTACTCCGTCACGAAGTTTGTCTATGGATTCTATATCCAGTTTATTTTGGAATAGTTCGTTTGAAATCACCACATAGGCTTCTATTGGTTCATAGTCCTTTACATCCATTTCTATGGTAGAACTATTTCTAAATTCTTCCATCTGTCTTTCTTCCAATATATTTTTAAAGTTTTCTCTGAGTCCAGGAGTTAAGACAGTGGTTACTATTTCATTCTTGCCATCCTTTACGACTTTGGAATCTTTTGCTTCTATATTATATGCGATTTCTGAATCGAAACTCATGGCACTTAAAACTGTGTATGGCGCATAGATTTTTTTGTTTTTTCCACCTATCTTTTTAACTGCAAACTCTTTATTTTCTGCTGAGATTTCTATCTTTAAATGGCCTGATTTTCCTTTGAGCTCACTGGATTTCATCTCTTTTCCATCCAAAAAATATTTTATATTTACATCAATCGGAAGATCTTTCTCACTCTTTCCTTGGTAGTAAATATCCTTCTTATCTTCGTCCCATTCAATAAATCCGCCCTTTGAATCTATTTTTTCATCAGTCTTTAAATTCTTAATATCTTCAAGGTTTGTCCTGTCCTTTGTCCTTATATTTTCTTCTGAATTAAGCCAAACAGATACGGTCTTATCCCTTATCTCACCATTATTTTTAATTACATATACTGTTTCAGATTTATTTATATTGTTAGCTGCGAATGCTGTACTAGGTAGTAGCATTGAAAATACCACAGCTCCCGCAACCACTCTTTGTAAATTCTTTTTCATTCTATTCTCCTTTTAATTTAATCCCTTTGTCGTCTTTTTAATAAATGGAAATGTTACCGATATAATAGCTGGTAAAAGAAGTATTATTACCGTCATACTTATAATTGCACCTCTTGCAAGGAAGGTACAAATAGTTGAAACTATCTCCATCTTTGAATAAATTCCAACTCCAACTGTTGCAGCCATAAATGAAAGGGCTGATGTAACTATGGATTTGGAAGTTTCTTTAACTGCAATTCTAAGAGCATCATCCACTTCTCCACTTAATTCGTATTCATGTAAAAATCTATTGGTAAGAAGTATTGAATAGTCTATAGTGGATCCAAGTTGGATAACCCCGATTATTATAGAAGTTATAAATGGTATGGTTTGATTTAAATAGAAAGGAATCCCCATATTTATTTGAATTGCAAGTTCAATTGCAAGTATCAAGACTATTGGAATTCCTATGGATTTAAATACCAAAGCTATAATTAAAAAAACAATTGCAATAGATGCAATGTTTACAACCTTGAAATCCTCTGCAGATATATCGGTCAGATCATCTGTAAGCACAGCTTCTCCAGTTAAATAACCTTCCTTATCATACTTTTTGATTACATCTCTCATACTTTTTATCTGTTCTCTTACCTCATCAGAAGCGGTTTGATACTTAGAATTTGCCATTATCATCTCATATCCGCCCTTTGAGAAATTATCTCTCACCTTGTCAGGAAGCATATCCTGTGGAAGCATCACTCCAGTTACAGAATTTGTGCTTAGGACTGAATTTATACCATCTATATCTTTTAATTCATCTATAAGTCCATTTAAATCTGAATTGGAAAGATCATCTTTTACAACTATAAAATGTGTAGTTGCCATATCGTAGTCTTTTTTCATTTTATTTAGCGCAACTATTGAATCCAAATCCTGTGGAAGAGATCTATCCAAGTTATAATAGAGCTTTGTGTTTCTAGCTCCATAGACTGCAGGTATAAATAAAATTACAAACACAAGTGCTAAAACTTTTTTATGTCTAATATTGAAATCTGCAAGTTTCTCAAAAGAAGGTAAGAGTACCTTGTGGTTATATCTATTTACAAGATTTTCAACTATCAAAAGCATGGCAGGAAGAAGAGTTACCGTTACTATAAGCCCTATTAATACTCCCTTACTCATGACAAGTCCTATATCTTTTCCAAGACCTAACCTCATTAATATAAGAACGATAAATCCTGCAAAAGTGGTAAGAGAAGATGCAAATAGTGATGAAATAGTCTTTTGAATAGCCACATCCATTGCATCATATTTGTTGTCGGTTAAAGCTTTTTCTTCAACATACCTATGATATAGAAATATTGAATAGTCCATGGTTACTGCCAGCTGAAGTACCGCCGCAATTGCCTTTGTAATATAGGAAATCTCTCCTAAAAATATATTCGTTCCAAAATTATATAAAACTGCATATCCTATTGTAATTATAAATACAAATGGTATCACAGTGGATTCATTTGTAAGAGCCAATATAATAATTCCTAGCGCAACAGCTAATAGAACATATATAGGAGTCTCGTTATCTATAATTTCTTTAGTATCTTTAACTAGGGATGAAATCCCACTTAAATATTTTTGATTGGACTCTATATTTTTTATTTGATCAATTGCAGACATGGTCGTAAAAGAAGATGCGGACTCGCTAAATTTTACTATCATAAGGGTAGATCCATTGGCATAGAAAACATTTTGTAAATCTTCTGGCAGAAAATCTTTTGGAATCATATCTCCTAAAGTAGAAGATTTAGATATGACATCCTCAACACCATCGATCTTTAAAATCTCTTCTCTTAGAGCATCTGCCTCATGGTCAGTACCTTCCAATATAAGCATACCAGTGGCTGCATTTTTAAACTCGCTATCTAAAATTTTTTGACCCTGTGTAGACTTTAGATCGTCAGGAAGGTAGGTCAAAATATCATAATTTACTCCCGTCAATTTATAACTGATAAAAGAGGGAATAAGAAGAAAACTCATCACTAAAAATACAATTTTCGGATGATGAGATATAAATTTTGTAAATTTTTTCATTTAATCACTCTATCTAAATATTTTTTCTAGTATTTTAAAAAGTATTGGTTTCATCTCGTCTATAGTTAAGACTGAGTCTTCGTTTAAAGAAGATTTACAAGTTGAAAGCACTATATGAAAAGTAAGAGAGATTATAAAAATCTGCTCAGATTCAGAAAGTTTAACATTGAATAGAGAATCGAATCTGTTAAGTATAAACTTCAAAGTGTTTTCAGCTTCTTCAAATCTGCTATCATTTTCTACTTTGGCATACAGTGCCCAGTTCGCATTTTTTGAAATGAGCTCTAGTTCGAGAGGGTCTTTTAAGAGCTCATCTATAAGATAGCTTACAAAAGAAATATATCTGTCAGATGCATTTTCTTCTTTACACTGGACTTCTGCCTTGTAGATTAAATCCGTAAGAATATCTAGTACTATCTTTTCTTCGAGACTATTCTTGTCATTGAAGTACAGATAGAAAGTTCCTAGACCAAGTCCAGATTCACTCATAATATCTCTAATGGAAGTCTTGTCTATTCCTTTTTCTCTAAAGGACTTAAGAGCAGCATCCATGATAGTTTTTTCTTTATTTTTTTCTTTTCCATAATAACCTCCAATCTAATGAACATAGTTCAGTTTTATAATATATTACTCTTTCCGTGAACAATGTTCAATATACTTTATTATATTTCAAAAAAATTTCACATATTTATATTTTTCCATTTAAATTATCTAAATATCCCTAAATCTTCTTATTTCATAAGCTTTTCATTGACAAATTATCATTTCATTGTATATAATTTTAAGATGGGAAAGGAGGGAAAATAATGAAGAGAACTTATCAACCAAAAAACAAACAAAGAAAAAGAGAACACGGCTTCAGAGCTAGAATGAGAACTAAATCAGGTAGAGCTGTAATAAGAGCTAGAAGAAGAAAGGGAAGAAAGAAACTTTCAGCATAATGCAAGAAATTTTAAAAAAAGATAGGGATTTTCAAAAGGTCTATAAAAAAAAGAATGTAACTGGAAATAGAGTCTTCACCATGTTTTTAAATAAAAATAACCTTCCTATTACTAGGGTCGGTTTCGTCATTACCAAGAAGTTTGGCAATGCGGTCACTAGAAACAAATTTAAGAGAAGACTTAGAATGATTTTAAGAGATTATGATCTAAAACCGGGATATGATGTTATCCTAATTTTAAAAAAGGATAAGTCCTACATAGATTATAGTGAGCTTAAGAGATCTTTTGAACATGTTCTTAGAAAGAAGGGTCTTATTTGAATAAAATAGTTCTTTTGATGATTAAGTTTTATCAAAAGGTTATATCGAAGTATCTACTGCCAGGAAGGCACTGTAGATTTGAACCCACATGTTCCGAATATGCAAGACTTGCTTTTACGAAGTATGGTTTTTTTAAAGCCTTATATCTTAGTACTTATCGTATACTTAGATGTAATCCATTTTGTAAAGGTGGTTATGATCCCCTTCCATAAGGAGAATAAATGAACACAATTAGTACAATTTTAGGTATCTTTTTTAGATTTATCTACGATGTTCTTTCTAAAGGATTTCCAGAACCTAAAAGCATTTCTTTCTTTGCTATTACGATTATCATATCCACTTTTATCATTAGAGTTTTGATGCTACCTATTGGTATTTCTCAAATGAGAAACCAAAAGAAGATGGCAGAGTTACAACCAGAACTTGAAAAGATCCAAACAAAATACAAAAGTGATCCTCAAACTTTGGCTGCTAAACAAAGACAACTCTACAAAGATGCAAACTACAATATGCTTAGTGGATGTCTTCCTATGATCGTTCAAATGATGGTTCTTATTGGATTTTATAGAGTATTCTATGATCCAGCGACCTATGTGTTTAAAGAACCTGGACTATACGATAGCATTGCAAAGAATTTTTTCTATATTAAAGATATAGATCTTAAAGATACAACCCTTATTCTGCCAATAGTTGCAGCTGTTACTACATTTTTATCTTCATGGATAACACAAAACTCAACAGCTAATAAAGCAAGTCAAACAGCACAATCTCAATCAATGATGAATACTATGACTTTAGTTATGCCTGTTATGATCTTTATGATGGGTAGGAACTTTGCATCAGCATTGGTCCTTTATTGGACAGTTTCTAACTTATTCCAAGTTTTACAACAACTGATTCAGAATGTTATCATCAAGCGTGAAGTGGAGGGTGTATAATGAATTATGTAATTACTACAGGACGTAGTGTAGATGAAGCAGTAGAAGATGCTCTTAAAAAGCTAAAACTAAAAAAAGAGGATGTAACTGTAGAAGTTCTACAAGAAGCTTCCAAAGGTTTCTTAGGATTTGGACAAAAGGACGCTGCAGTTAAGGTATCTAAAAAAGAAGATACAGAAGATATTTTAAAAGAGATTTTTAGCGAAGAATTTGAATCCGAGAAGAGCAAAAGTTCTAAATTTGAAAACAAAACTAGAAATAAGGTAAAATCTGAACCTAAATTTTCTAAATCTGAAGAATTAAGTAACGATAAACCTGAAGTTACAGAAGAAGTTAAAGTAGAAGTTCATGAAGTTAAATCTTGTGATACTTCTAAAGCTTTAGATGAAAAAGTAGAAACAGAAGATTCAGAAAATATCGAAGAAGCTGAAGCTAACTTTGATATAGAAAAGTTTACCGAAATTTCTAATGAATTTATCGATAAAATATTAAAACCACTTGAAATTAAGTACGACACAGACATTACTATGGATAAAAATGTACTTAATGTAAATATTCTAGGTAATGAAAAAGATCTTGGAATAGTAATTGGAAAAAGAGGTACAACCCTTGATTCAATCCAATATATTCTAAGTCTTATTATAAATAAACATTCCGACAGTTTCGTAAGAGTTATAGTTGACTCCTCTGGATACAGAGAAAAGAGAAAGAACACTCTTATAAGCCTTGCAGAAAAGACTGCCAACCGTGCTTTAAGAACCGGAAGACCAGCTAAACTTGAACCTATGAATGCACACGAAAGAAAGATAATCCACGAAGCCCTAAAGGATTTCGAAGGAGTATTTACTCATTCAGAAGGTCAAGAACCTAATAGAAGAATAGTGGTACAAATAAAAAAAGAATATTGAGATAATTTTTATATTCCCTGGATTTATCCGGGGAATTTTTTTATATTTTTTTATATATTTTTTATGTTTTTTTAAATTTTTTTAAATATTTTTTCCACATCTTAAAGTTTTACATTGTTGATAACTTACCATTTATTTGATAAAATATACATAGTTATAAGAAAAAGTTGTGGATAGAAAAATTACTTGTTGATATTGCGGAGTTATTAACAAATTGTGTATAAAATGTTAATAAACTCCTTTTTTAAGCTTAATATTTTTATTTTTTTAGATTTTATAAGGAATATTCATATTATTTTTCCACAGTTTACTTATAAACAGCTGTTGATATTTTAAATTATACACAATTTAGTACACATCTGTGGATAGGTTTTTAACAGTTTTTTTATCAACAGGTAAAATTTTTAAATGGAGGAAGTATGGAACAAGATATTTCAAAAATTTGGGAAAATTTTATGAAGCTTTTGAGACAAAATTCTAGAAGTGAAATTTCATTTTCTACTTGGTTTCAAAGAATGGTACCCAAAGAAATAGACAAGAATAATAACAAATTTATTATTACTGTACCTAATGAGTTTATAAAAAACTATCTGTCTAATTCTGATTTGAATATGAAACTACTTTCTAAATGTATGTATGAAGCATCCGGCATAGCTTATGAAATAGAGATTCTTGCAGGAGACGACGAAGATCCTAGTAGTTCTCTTCCTATTGAAGATGCTTTTGAAAAATCCAGACTCAACCCTAAGTATATTTTTGAGAATTTCATAGTTGGAAAGAGCAATGAATTTGCCCATGCAGCTTCACTTGCTGCTGCAGAATCCTACGAAAATCCTGAGGCTGCTCATTCCAATCCGCTTTTTATCTATGGTGGTGTAGGTCTTGGTAAGACTCACCTTATGCAGGCTATAGGTCATTTTGTACTACAACAAGACATTTCAAAAAAAGTTTTGTATGTAACTTCTGAACAGTTTATGAATGAACTTATAGACTCTATAAAAAATGGTAGAAACGAAGAATTCAGAAGAAAATATCGCTCAGTAGACCTACTTTTAATCGACGACATCCAATTTATTGCGGATAAAGAATCTACTCAAGAAGAATTTTTCCATACATTTAATGCACTTCACGGTGCAAATAAACAGATAGTTCTAACTTCAGATAAACCGCCTAAAGATATAAAATCCTTGAAAGAAAGGCTGGTATCTAGATTTGCATGGGGACTTGTGGTAGATATTGGACCACCGGATTTAGAAACTAGGATTGCAATTTTAAGAGCAAAATCAGATAGTGAAGGATTCGATGTACCTGAAAATGTAATTAACTACATCGCAGAAAATGTTAGAAGTAATATTCGTGAACTTGAAGGCGCTCTTACTAGGGTCAAGGCATTCTCAAAACTTACAAAAGGTGTAATCACAGAAGATATTGCTAAACAGGCGATAAAAGATATTTACAAGGTAAAAACTGTAAGAGTTGTAGATGCGAAGAGAATAAAAGAAGTAATCTCTAAAAATTACAACATTACTATCGACGATATACTCTCTTCTAAGAGAACTGCAAATATAGCATTTCCAAGACAGATTGCAATGTATCTAACGAGGACTCTTACTGATCTTTCACTACCGATGATTGGACAGGAATTTGGCGGTAGAGATCATACTACAGTTATGTATGCCATAAATAAAATTGACACTAGAATTAAAAAAGATGCGGAATTTAGTATAGAGGTTCAAGGTCTTATAAAAGAGATCAAAAAATAGTTTTGTGGATAGATTTACATCTTATTAAAATTCTTTCCACAACTTATTAAATTGAATTTGTTAATGAATAGAGTGGCTAGGTATAGTTTTCCACATACTAACAGCTACTACTACTAATACTAATAATTTATATATTATATTGGAGGAAATATGAAATTTAGAGCTTCGAAACAAGAATTATCTAAACATATCCAAATTGCACAGAGAGCAGTTTCATCGAGAACTACTATGCAAATACTAGAAGGGCTTCTTCTAATTGCAAAGGACAATACCCTTACACTTATAGGAACTGACACAGATTTAACTATCATAAGTACCATGGCTTGTATAGTTGAAGAAGAAGGTGAAGTGGTAGTAAACTCTAGACTATTTGGAGATATCATTAGAAAACTAGAAGATTCATTCGTAGATATTACACTTAAAGATTTAAACTTAAATATAGTTTGTAAAAATTCAGATTTTAACATCAACTGTCAAAGTTCCAAAGAATTCCCTAGAAATCTAAACTTTGAAGATAAAGGTTCATTTACTATGAAGGAAGAAGATTTAAAAGAGGCTATTAGAAAGACTACTTTTGCAGTTTCAATAGAAGAAACTAGAAAGATCTTCACAGGAGTATTTATGGATTGCAAGGAAGATATATCCTTTGTAGCACTAGATGGATTTAGAATGGCAAGGGAAAGAATAGCAATTTCTACTGAACCTTCTGAATCTATAATCCCTGCAAACCACTTAAATGAACTTCAAAAAATTCTAGGTTCTGGAGATGTTAAGATAACTATCGGTGAAAGAAAGATACTTTTTGAAACAAATAATACAAAAATCTACTCAACACTATATAGTGGAGAATATTTCAATTACAAAGATTTAATTAGAAAAAGTCACACCACAGAAGTAAAGATAAATAGAGAAATGTTCCAAACTAGTATTGAAAGAGCATCTCTTCTAGCTAAGGAAGAAAGATCCAACTTAATTAAGTTAAATATTGCTGATAACAGGGTTAAAATCTCATCTAATACAGAAATCGGAAATGTAGAAGAAGTATTGGAATGTGAAATAAACGGTCCTGGACTAGATATAGCATTTAACTCAAAATACCTACTAGATGGTATAAAGATTATGGATGAAGATGAAATCGTACTAAACTTCACAGATTCAATAAATCCACTAATAATAAACGAAAAATCCTATACCTACCTAGTACTTCCTGTAAGGCTTGCAAATTGACAAATATAACATTAGAAGAAGAATTTATAAAACTGGATTCTCTACTTAAAATCACCCTTGGAATTACTGGAGGAATGGCAAAAAATATAATTCAAGACGGTGAGGTTAAAGTCGATGGTGAAGTTGAGACGAGAAGAGGAAAAAAGATTTATAAAGGAAGCACAGTAGAAGCATTAGGAGAAGTGTTTGTAATAGAATGAAGCTAAAATCTCTTCAACTTATAAATTTTAGAAATTACGAAGATTTAAAACTAATCCCAAGCGAGACTCTAAACCTATTTGTAGGTAAGAATGCTCAGGGCAAGACCAATTTAATAGAATCTATAGCAGTCTCTATAAGTGGATCTTCTTTTAGAACTTCAAAAAATGCGGAGATGATTGAACTTGGAAATATAAGCTCCAATATAATTTCTGAAATTGAGAAGAAGGGACGATTGGAAAAGAGATCTATCTACATAGATTCTTCGGGAATTAAACATTCCATAAATGGCAAAATCACAACCCTAAAAGATTTTACAAAGAGTTCCGCTGCTGTAATCTTTAAACCTGATGATCTATATATAATTAAAAATTCTCCATCTGATAGGAGAAGGTACTTAGATGATATAATTTCAAATTTGGATTCTATATACAGGTACAATTTAAATTCCTACAAAAAGGTACTCTACGAAAAAAACAAAGCTTTAAAAGTAAATAATAACGACACTTTACTTGATATTTACGATAGGCAACTGTCTAAATTTGCCTCTGAAATACTAATAAAGAGGTTAAATATTATTAAAATTTTAGAAAGTTATGCAAAAGAGTACTACAAAACCCTTTCTGGATGCGATTTTAAAATAACCTATCTGTCTACCATAAATCTAAAGAAGACTAGAGAAGAATTGGTAGAAGAATTTTTAAATGCACTTAGATCAAGAAGACATATAGATAAGAGAAAATTATACACAAGCATAGGACCTCATAGGGACGATATAGATTTTAAAATAAACGACAAATCCGTCAAGAGTTTTGGATCCCAGGGAGAGATAAGGTCTTCCATATTGGTTCTAAAACTAGCGGAGCTAAAATATATTTTAAACGTATTAAATATAACTCCTGTACTACTTTTAGATGATGTGCTTTCAGAACTTGACAGCACAAGAAGGGATGCCCTTCTCACATCTATTGAAGGAATACAGACATTTATCACAAGTACAAATTCGGAGATCATCGATTCATATATAGATGATAATTCAAAAGTATTTATGATTGAAAATGGAAAATATAAGGAGATAAAATGACGAACAACAGGCATTATGGAGCTGGTGATATCCAAGTCTTAACAGGTCTTGAACCAGTAAGATTAAGACCAGGGATGTACATCGGTTCAACAGGTCCAAAAGGACTCCACCACTTAATCTATGAAGTGGTAGATAACTCTATCGACGAAGCACTACAAGGAATGTGCGACACCATAGAAGTTACAATTTTAAAAGATGGTTCCGTGTCCGTTAGCGATAATGGATCAGGAATTCCAGTAGAAAAACATCCTCAAACTGGTAAGAGTACCGTTGAAACTGTACTTACAATACTCCACGCTGGAGGTAAGTTTAAAGAAGGAGCATACAAAGTTTCCGGAGGACTTCACGGTGTAGGGGTTTCAGTTGTAAACGCACTATCTACCAAACTTGTAGCAGAAGTAAAGAGAAATAAAAAATTATATAGACAAGAATTTTCTAGAGGTGTTCCTCAAACTGAACTTGAAGTTGTAGAAGAATTAAAAGAAGATGTAACTGGAACTACTATAATATTCCATCCAGATCCAGAAATATTCGAAACTGTAGAGTTTGAATTTGAAGTTTTGGAAAAGAGATTTAGAGAAATGGCATTTTTAAATAAGAATGTCAAAATAATCTTCACAGACGAAAGAGTGGACAGACAAGAAATCTTCCACTACGAAGGTGGAATCAAATCCTTTGTAGAATATATAAATAGAAAAAAGACCAAGATTCACAAGGATGTAATCTACTTTGAAGAATTATCTGAAAACACTCAAGTAGAAGTAGCTATCCAATATACAGATTCATATTCAGAAAATGTACTAACCTTTGCAAACAATATAAATACTGAAGAAGGTGGTACTCACCTAAGTGGTTTTAGAGCATCTGTTACTAGAACTATAAATGACTACGGTAGAAAATATAATATTATAAAGGAAAAGGAAGAAAATCTATCTGGAGACGACGTAAGAGAAGGAATGACTGCAATAATTTCAGTTAAGATTCCAAATCCACAGTTCGAAGGACAAACCAAGTCCAAACTCGGTAACTCTGAAACGAGAGGAATAGTGGATGGAGTAGTTTCTAACGGACTTACAGCGTACTTAGAAGAAAATCCAAAAGTAGCTAAGATTATACTTGATAAAGCTCTCCAAGCTAGACGTGCAAGAGAAGCAGCTAGAAAGGCAAGGGATTTAACTCGTAAGAGATCCATCCTAGATTCTATGACCTTACCAGGAAAATTAAAGGACTGTCACGAATCAGATATTTCTGTAAACGAAATATTCTTAGTCGAAGGGGACAGTGCGGGTGGTACAGCAAAGGACGGAAGAGATTCCAACATTCAAGCAGTACTTCCACTTAGAGGTAAGATTATGAACGTTGAAAAGGCAAGACTTGATAAAATTCTAAACTCAGACGAAATAAAAGCGATGATCACAGCCTTTGGAACTGGAATCGACAAAGAATTTGATATAAATAATCTAAGATATGGAAAGATTATAATTATGACGGATGCCGACGTAGACGGTGCCCACATAATGACACTTCTTTTGACATTCTTCTTTAGACATATGAAACCACTTATTGAACATGGTCATATATATGTAGCTAAGCCACCTCTTTATGGAGTTAAGAGAGGAGAAAAAGTTATAAGATACTGCTATGACGATGAAGAACTAGAAAGTGCTTTAAATGAACTTGGAAGAGATAAAAACTATAAAATAGCTAGGTACAAAGGTCTTGGGGAAATGAACGCAGAACAACTTTGGGAAACTACCATGAACCCGGACAGCAGAATTCTATTAAGAGTAAATATAGAAGACGTACTAGATGCGGACGATGTATTCTCAACCCTAATGGGAGTGGATGTAGAACCTAGAAGAGAATTTATTGAAGAAAATGCAAAATATGCAGAAAATATAGACGCGTGAGGTAACTATGATAGAAAATGTAAATGAAAATGGAATAATAGACGTAGATATATCCAAGAAGATGCGTAGTTCCTATCTTGACTATTCAATGTCTGTAATAGTTTCTCGTGCACTACCAGATGTAAGAGATGGTTTAAAACCCGTACACAGAAGAATAGTATATGGGATGCAAACCCTTGGAATAACTCCGGATAAATCATATAGAAAATCAGCTACCCTAGTAGGGGAAGTAATGGGGAAATTTCACCCTCATGGCGATTTAAGTATCTATGATGCTGCAGCTAGACTTGCACAGGATTTCAACATCAGGTACACATTAGTAGATGGTCAAGGTAACTTCGGAAACGTGGACGGAGATAGTCCAGCAGCTCCTCGTTATACAGAAATGAGAATGAGCAAAATCGCTCAAGAGATGCTTAGAGATATAAATAAAGACACCGTGGATTTCGTACCAAACTACGATGAAAGAGAAGTAGAACCATCAGTACTACCATCAAGATTTCCAAATATACTTGTAAATGGTTCAGCTGGTATCGCAGTAGGTATGGCAACCAACATGGCTCCACACAATTTAGGAGAAAGTATATCAGCGGTAATCGACTATATAAATAACGAAGACATAGAAATAGAAGAACTTATGAAATCTATAAAGGGTCCAGACTTTCCAACAGGAGCAATAATTCTAGGTAAACAAGGAATTATTGATGCCTACAAGACAGGAAGAGGAAAAATCCAAGTAAGGGCAAGGGCTGAAATAGAAGAACATAAGGGTAGGTACAAAATAGTAATTACAGAAATTCCATACCAAGTTAACAAGACCAATCTAATAGTAAAAATAGCAGACTTAGTTAAAAATAAGAGTATAGAAGGAATTTCAAATATAAGAGACCTATCTTCCCACAAAACAGGGATAAAGATAGATATAGATCTAAAGAGAGATGCAAATCCAAATGTAGTTTTAAATAATCTCTATAAAAATACTCAAATGCAAATAACATTTGGAATTATAAATCTATGCCTTGTAAATGGTGAACCAAAAGTTCTAAACTTAAAAGAAATCATTAAATACTACGTTGATCACCAAAGAAATGTAGTTAGAAGAAGAACTCAGTTCGACCTAGAAAAGGCAGAAGCGAGAGCTCACATCATAGAAGGACTAAAAATTGCTCTTGATAATATCGACAGAATTATAAAGATAGTTAGAGAATCATCAGACGACCAAGAAGCAAAGAACAAATTTACAAAAGAATTTGGGCTTACAGACATACAAGGTCAAGCGATTCTAGATATGAGAATTAGAAGACTTACAGGACTAGAAAGAGAAAAACTAGAACAAGAATACCAAGATCTTATAAAACTCATAGCAAAATTAAAATCTATCCTTGAAAATAAAAAACTACTAGACAACACAATTATAGAAGAACTTGAAGAAATAAAAGAAAAGTATTCTGATCTAAGAAGAACAGTGCTTGCACCAGATGAGGGAGATATAGACTCAGAAGATTTAATCGAAGAAGAAGATGTAGTCATAACTCTAACAGAATTTGGTTATATTAAGAGGATGCCTGAAGGAACCTACAAACCACAAAGGCGTGGCGGCACAGGTATATCAGCACTTACAACTAGAGAAGAAGACTTCGTAAAAGATATCTATATAACATCAACCCACGATACAATTCTATTCTTTACAAACTTCGGAAGAGTTTATTCACTAAAGGCTTATGAAATACCAGAATCAAGTAGACAAGCAAAGGGAACCGCAATAATAAATCTTCTAAATCTTGAAGGGGATGAATTTGTAACAGCAGTTATCCCAGTTAGAAATGTGGATGAAAATGCAAACCTAGTCATGGCTACAAAGAATGGACTTATAAAGAAGACTTCTTACAGCGAATTCGAAAAGATTAGAAAAAATGGTTTAATTGCCATAACTCTAAATGAAGGCGACAACCTAATAGGAGTTAGACTTACTTCAGGAAGAGATGAAATAATGATCGTAACCAAGAACGGTATGGCCATCAGATTCTCAGAAAGTGATGTGAGAAACATGGGTAGAACCGCAATGGGAGTTAAGAGTATAGACTTAAAAGACGATGATGAAGTAGTAGCATTTGAAATACCACAGGATGACAAGTATCTTCTAGTAATATCTGAAAATGGATTCGGAAAGATGACGAAGATGACAGAATATAGAAAACAAAATCGTGCAGGTGTGGGACTTTTAACTTATAAGGCTACAGAAAAATCTGGTAAACTCGTATCTGCAAAAGTTATAGATAAGTCAGATGAAATCATGATCATAACCGTATCTGGAATAATCATAAGAATCGGTTGCGAAGGAATCAGCGTCATGGGAAGACATACCACTGGAGTAAAACTTATGAATATCAAGGATTCAGAAGTAGTTTCAGTAGCAAAATATATAGGAGAAGAAATATAATGGCATTTGAAATACACTCAAAGGTAGAAGATAATTTAAAGATATTTCCAGCAGGAGAGCTAGATATTTACCAATCTGAAAACTTCAAAAACGAAGTACTTTCCCTATACAAAGAAAACCCAATGGATATAGTATTTGATTTTGAAAATCTAGAATACATCGACTCAACAGGACTTGGAGCTCTCATATTCATCTACAAAAGCGTATACGAAAACAACAAGGTAAAGATAGAAAATGTAAAGCCAAATATCAAAAAACTATTTACCATTACAAAGCTCGATACCATGTTTATGATAGGTGATTAGATGAATAGATTTAAACTGATAATTCCCGCTTGCAGCAAGTATTTTGGATCAGTAAGACTTTTTGTATCTGGAATACTATCCGTAGAAAACCTATGTTTTGATGCCATAGAAGATTTAAAGATGGCTGTGACAGAAGGACTAAATATTTTGATTCTAGACGGGAAAAAAGAAAATATCGAGTTGGAATTTATTTTAGAAAATAAAACCATGACAGCTATAATTAATAACTTCGATATAGAGAGAGATGATCAAAACGATATGGCATTTATGGTACTTAGATGTCTTGTGGATGAAGTTACATTAGAAGATAATAAACTTCTAATTAAAAAGACTTGTAATGAATAAAGACGAAAGAAAAAAAGAGAGGGATAGAAAAAGGAGAGACTTCGAAGAATACAACAAAACGAGGGATCCAGAGCTTAGAGAAAAACTAATAGAGGACAATCTCTATATAGCAGAAATCCTCGCTAAAAAATACTACGGAAGGGGAATCGACTACGACGATATCTACCAAGTAGCATCCATCGGACTTATATATGCAGTGGATAGATACGACCCTTCCAAAGGATTTGAATTCTCTTCATTCGCCACACCTACAATCATAGGTGAAATAAAAAAATACTTTAGAGATAAAGGTTGGACCATAAGAGTACCGAGAAGGATCCAAGAATTATCAAAAAAAATAAACAATGCTAGAGTATATCTTGCACAGAATCTTCAAAAGGCTCCAACGGTATCAGATATTGCAGAATATTTAAACACCACAGAAGAAGAAGTACTAGAAGCCATAGAAGCATCGAGGGTATATCAACCACAATCCTTGGACATCAGCTACGAAAGTCAAAGCGATGACAAGGAAGTAAATCTTGCAGATATAATAGGACAGGATGAGGAATACTTTGAAAAAATAGAAATGAACGATCTAATGGAAAGTCTTTTTAAAAATCTAAACGAAGTGGAAAAAACCATATTGGTAGAGAGATACTTCAATAGAAAGACTCAAGTAGCAATAGCAGAGCAACTAAATATATCTCAGATGACCGTATCGAGAATAGAAAAAAAGGTACTTGAGAGACTTAAAAAAGATGTAGAAGGCAAAACGATGGGAGAAGTTCTATGAATAGACGTAAATTCTTACTATATTTAAACAAAATAGTATATCTATTTGAAATACTCATATCAATATTTTTAATAATCGGAATACTGATATCAGTACCAGATATAATTTCGTACTACGGAGCAATACTAAGATCAGATAGTCTTGTGGGATACGATCAATTTAAACAATTTCTAGATCACGTACTAATACTAGTAATCGCGGTGGAATTTGTACTACTGATGACAGCCCATTCAGACTCAACGATAATCCACCTAATCATGCTTGTTGTAGCTAGAAAGATGCTTATAAAATCCGACAACATGATGGACATACTAATAGGAGTAATCTCCATAACCATTCTATTTGCAGTTAGAAAATTCCTTATGACCTCATCAGTTATGGACTCAATATTTACAGGAAGCGAAAATAATTTCTCCGCATCCACTGAGATAGAAGAGATAAATAAACTTGAAAATTATCAAATAGATACCAAAGGATACAAAACCTTGGGAGGTCTGGTATCCAACTTGGTAAAAGAAAGTGGATACGAATTAGAAATGGGAACCATGGTAGACGATGGAGAATATATCTACGAGATAGTTAAAATCTCAAGCAATGTAATAGAAACCATCTCTATAAGCAAAATTTCAGGATAAAAGGAAAAGAAAAAAGATGAGCAAAACACTTATATTATTACTAGGACTTACATTACCGGGACTGGCAACTGGAGTAGGAGCAATTCCAATCTTCTTTGCAAAAGAAATAAAGAGGGGCACCATGGACATGCTTCTTGGAGTAGCAGCAGGAGTTATGCTTGCAGCCACATGCTTTTCCCTAATAATACCTAGTATAGAATTTGGAGGATCAGACTTAAAGGCGGTCTTAATAACTTCTCTAGGAATATTTCTTGGGGCGGTTATGCTTGACATGATAGATAAGTATGCTCCCCACGAACATTTAATAGACAAAAGGGTCGAAGGTAGAAATACAGATTCACTTAAAAAGATTTGGCTATTTATAATTGCCATAACCATTCATAATTTTCCAGAAGGACTTGCCACAGGAGTAGGATTTGGAACGGAAAATATAAATAATGGTATCGCCATCGCAGTTGGAATAGGATTACAAAATATGCCAGAAGGAATGGCTGTTGCCCTTGCACTAGTAAGGGAAGGATATAGCAAGAAATATAGTTTTATAATAGCCCTTATAACAGGACTAGTAGAACCTATAGGAGCAGCCCTAGGCTACGGACTAGTATCAATATTTAATCCAATCCTTGGAATAGTACTAGCCCTTGCAGGAGGAGCGATGCTATTTGTAATAAGTGACGAAATAATTCCAGAGACCCACTCCAACGGCTACGAAAGAGAAGCGACCTATGGAGTAATAATAGGATTTATAATCATGATGATAATGGATATAACCCTAGGATAGAAAAAGCCCTGAACATTCAGGGTTTTTGTTTTAATTGAACTATTTAATACTTTTTTATGATAATATATCATTAAAGGTAAAGGAGGATTTATGAAAAACGTAGCAATAATGGCGATCATCGTCGAAAACAGAGACTCTGTAGAAAAGATAAACAAAATTCTTCACGAATACAGAGAATTCATAATAGGAAGAATGGGACTTCCTTATAGCGAAAAAAAAATTTCAATCATCTCAATCATCTTAGACGCACCAAAGGATAAGATTGATGAACTATCAGCTAAGATAGGAGAAATACAACACGTTAAATCAAACACCCTATATTAATACTTAAAAAGAAAAGTTGTGCCTTAATGACACAACTTTTTTGATTGTATTTTATTTTACAAATGAGTTTATAGATGTTACTAATTTTTCTGTTGCTTCGTCTACTGAAAGTTTTCCAAGTGCAAATTCGTTAACGATGTTAAACATTGATGTACTCATTTCTGTGTAGTAACTTGGAACTCCATTAGGGAATGGGTTAGCAATTGTCTTAGCTTGATCTAGAAGTGTTCCTGGGTTTGCGATGGTTCCATCTTCTATAAGTGCACTAAGTGCTTTAACTCTTGTAGGTACAACTTTCTTTTCTTTGTGGAACTCTTCTTGAACATCATCTCTTGACATAAATTCGATGAATTTCATAGCTTTTTCTTTGTTCTTAGAGAAAGCTGATACTCCTAGTGCTTCTGTAAATGCTAAAGTATTTGGAGATACTCCATCTTTACCAGGAAGCATGATTGTTTTAACTTGTCCAACAACCTTTGAAAATTCTGGGTCGTCAAGTTTGTTTACATATGCAGATGGTCCGATTAAGAATGCTCCTTCTCCATTTACGATACCTTTGAAAGTTTCAACTCCTGGTCTAGAAGCTTCATTTGGATCGATAAGTCCATTCTTTAGTTGGTAATCTAGAGTTTCAAATCCGTCTCTTATTGCAGCTTCGTTAGCTGTGTTGTCGTCATTTAAGAATACTCCGTTTCTAGTGAATACTAGAGTCATAAATGATGTTGAAGTCTTTTCTTCAGCATTAAGTGGGAATAGTATTGGATATTCAACCTTGCCATCTTTTTTAGCTTGAAGTAGGATTTCGTTTAGTTCATCATAGGTAGCTGGAACTTTGTCTCCTGCCATTTGTGTGTTTAGATAAGCGATTCTGTAGTCGTTTATAAATGGTAGTGAATAAACATTTCCTTCTACTGTGAAGTATGGAATAGATGCGATATCATTCTTAACTTCATCAGATAGATCTAGTTTTTCTAGCCATCCTGCTGCTACAAATTCTCCAACCCATGACCAGTCAACTTCAAATACGTCGGCAGCAGCTGTGTTACCAGCACTTGCAATACCAACCTTTTGTTTGATTTCGTCCCATCCTTGAGTTTCAACATTTGCAGTGATTCCAGTTTCTTCTTTGAATTTTGCAAGCATTTCATCGCTTGGAGCTCCCCATTCAGGAACTAAAACTGTAATTTCACCTTTATCTGTTTGAGCATCACCAGATTCTTCCTTTGGTGCAGGTGCTTCTTGTTTACCGCAAGCAACTAGTAGAGTTGCGATTAGTAAAACACTTAAAAATTTTGTGAATTTTTTCAAATTTTTATCCTCCTAAAATTTTTATTTTCTTTTTTTAATCATAGCATAGGGAAAAATTGAATGCAATAATTAAAAAAAATTATTATTTAAGCCTCGATTTATTGTTTTTAAAGCCCTATTTTGCTAATATAGATTTAAGGAGGAAGTATGAGTATAGAACTTAAAAATATTAGAAAATGCTACGAAAAAGACGTAGCTGTCATAGATGATTTCAATCTATCCATTGAGGATGGAGATTTTGTGGTGTTCCTCGGACCTTCCGGATGCGGTAAGTCAACGTTGCTTAGAATTATTGCTGGACTTATAGATATAGATGGTGGAAGTATCTTTATGGATGGAGAAAATATTACCAATTCTCTTCCTAAGGATAGAAATATGGCATTCGTTTTTCAAAACTACGCCCTCTATCCACACATGACCGTATCTGAAAATATAACTGTAAGTTTAAAACTTAAAAAAGTTCCAAAAGAAAAGATAGAAAGTAAGTTAAAGGAAATTGCAGAACTTCTCTCCATCGAAGATTTACTTAATAGATATCCAAGGGAATTATCCGGCGGACAACAACAGAGGGTTGCTCTTGCGAGGGCGATTATAAGAAGTCCAAAGGCATACCTAATGGATGAGCCTCTTTCAAACCTGGATGCGAAACTTAGACAGAAGATGAGATTTGAAATTATGAAGCTCTACGAAAAACTAAAGATCACAACCATCTACGTAACCCACGACCAGGTTGAAGCTATGACCATGGCGACAAGGGTTGTGCTACTAAACAAAGGAAAAATCATTCAAAGTGGACCTCCACAAGAACTTTTCGATGCGCCTATTAATACATTTGTGGCGAACTTCATAGGAAATGGAATGAATTTCTTTGAAGGAGAAATAAGGGACGGAGAACTTCATTTCTTTGATTTTAAAATTCCATTTAAGAGTAAAGAAAATTTAAAGGTACAAGTGGGAATTAGACCGGAACATATAAATCTAGATAGCGGAAATAAGTATGAAGTTAAGTATTGCGAAAATCTCGGAGCAGAAAGCATCCTCCACTTCGAAGAAGGAAAAGATAATTTCACAGTGCGCACATTCTTAAAAGATGATATAAATAACGGCGACAGATTCGATATTTCTTTCGATAGAGAAAAGATTCATATATTTAAAGAAGATGGGACTAGATATGAAGAAGAATAAATACGCATACCTGCTCATACTACCTGCAGTACTAATAGTACTACTTACGATTCTCGTGCCGATAGTGACTACATTTAGATATAGTTTGAGCTACTTTAAACTTACAGATCCGAAGAACCAAAAATTTATTGGGATTAAAAACTATGTGGATATTCTTCATGACAAGGGATTTATAAATGCATTTAAAAACTCATTTATGATCCTCATAGCAGTTATAATTATCGGGCTTGTAATCTCCATAGTAATCGCCCTTATTCTAAATAAAAAGACGAAGATAAGTGGAGCGCTTTTGGCGATTTCAATCATACCTTGGGCACTACCACCCATTGTAAACGGAATCATTTGGAAATTTATTTTCTTCCCAGGATATGGATTTGCAAATAAACTTATAATAAATCTGGGACTTGCATCTAAACCTATAAACTGGATAAATAATAAAAAGATGTTTGTATTCCTTGTGGCGATGGTTCTATGTTGGAAGATAGTTCCGTTTTGTGCCCTTGTAATCCTTGCAAAGCTTGAGACCATTCCAAAGACACTTTATGAAGCGATCTCCATAGATGGAGCGGGAAAATTCGACACCTTTAGACTGATAACTCTTCCACTAATTATGGAAGTTTTGGGAATCGTGCTACTTAATTTGACCACAGCAGCGATAAATGTCTACGACGAAATCATAGCCCTCTCCGGATATGTGTTGGAGAACCAGACCCTACTCATCTACAACTATGCAAATACATTCCAATACTTAAACTTTGGATACGGAAGCGCAATCTCCTACACTATTATGATAATAGTAGGAGTCTGCGGGATTGGATACATTAAAAGAATGTCTCGAGGTATAAAATGAAAAGAAAAAATATAAATATTCTATATACACTAGGAGTAATATTTTTAATAATCTACTGTCTATTTCCAATTATCTGGTGCTTTATCATAAGTATCACTCCAGAAAGCGAGATGCTCGTAAAGACGACAAAACTTCTACCACAGAGTTTGGTCTTTGGCTCTTATAGAAAACTCTTGACCATTTCCGGAAGAGAGTCACAAATCATAATAAAAGGTATGAAGAACGCCCTCAAAATATCTATGGTGACCATCCTAATAGGAATTCCAATTACATTTGTAAGCGGATATGTAATAACGAGGTATGATTTTAAATTTAAAAAAATATTTTTAAATATACTTTTTTTAACCATCATCATTCCAGTATTTACGACGATAATACCAATCTACAATATATTTAGAAAACTAAATCTACTAGACAGCATGGCAGCCACATCCATCATCTACATCTCATCATTTCTACCGATGAATACATTTATAGTTATAAACTATTTAAAAGACATACCGGAAGAAATCTTTGAAGCCTGCTATGTGGATGGATTTTCTGAGAAGGATATATTCTTCAAGGTGGTGCTACCATTATCGAGACCGATAATAGTGACCATAAGCCTGATATTTTTCCTATCGTCATTTAAACAGTATATAATACCTACCATACTACTTTCCTCAACGGGACATAAAGTAATAACCCAGGTGATGAGTGAATTTATAACCAAGGATACAATAAACTACGGACTGATAGCAGCAGGGGGAATACTTTCAATCATCCCACCGGCAATAATTGCAAGTATCTTTAGAAAGTACCTGGTAAATGGACTTACCAGCGGCTCAGTAAAAAGTTAAAAAATAAAAAAGAGATAGTAAATATTCAAAAGAATATCTGCTATCTCTTTTTAAATGAAGAAATTATTCTTCGTAATGTGCCTTAGCTAATTCGCTCATAAGGATTTTCATCTTCTTTGTGATGTACTTATCCTTCATGTAGTAGAGTTTAAATTTCTTTGAAAAAGTTAAATCATCTAAAACTTCAAACTCATCTGATTCCCTAATGGTGTAGGCAGGTAAAAATGTGTAGACTTTTTCTGTTTCCATAAGTCTTAGAGCGGAGTCAATGTTTCCTACTCTGTACTTCATTTCCACAGGGAACTTGTGTGCAAGCTCATCGAACACAACGTTCTTATCTGTACCAGCCCAATAGATAAACTCTAAATTATTTGGGAAATCATCTACATTTTTCTTATCTGTCGCGAGTTTATAAGTAAGTCTAAATCCAGGAGTAAAATCACATTCCTCTAAATCGTAGGTGTAATCCGTTAGAACTGCGTCTAACTCTCCTCTTTTTAGCATGTCTAACATCAGTTCTCTTTCAGTAATAACGAACATGATGTCTAAGTCATATTGTTCTTTCATTTTCTTAGAAAAATCTACTACTATTGGCGTAGGTATCCCGTTGTGAATACCTAGACTAATATGGTTTTGGTTGTTTTTAAACTCGACGTCTAAGTTGTATAGCTCTAATAAAATTTTCTTCGCCCTATTATAAAATCTATAACCTACATCTGTTAAGAAAAGCTTTTTGGAAGCTCTTTCAAAAAGAATAATATCATACTCATCTTCAATTTGAGCAATTGCATGAGATACAGTAGGTTGTGAAATATTTAAGGCTTTAGCTGCAACAGACATGTTGTTTTGTTTTACAACCTCTAGAAAAATCTCTAGGTCTCTAATTGTCATATCAAACCTCCAACTACATTTTATGATAAATTAAATTTAATTACAATAATAAAGAGAAAATTTCACATAAAATAGGTATAGATTAAAATATAGTAATTTTTAAAATCCCTTTAAATACATTTCATTACTTGTTATAATACCTAGATGGAGTGATTTTATGATTATAAAAAAGCAGAGAAATATAAATCTTACAGAGGGTTCGATAATGATGGGAATCATTTATTTTACGATTCCACTTTTGTTATCAAACTTTTTACAACAACTTTATAATACAGCGGACCTTATAATCGTAGGTAAATTCGCAGGCAAAAATCCGATGGCAGCAGTAGGAAGTACCGCTCAAGTGAGTTCTCTTCTATTGGGTCTTTTTTTTGGTCTAGCAACGGGAGCCTCAGTGGTAATCAGTCAGACCTATGGAAGTGGCAACAGATCGAAACTTAAAAAATCAATCGTAAATGCCTATGCCATCTCAATATTTGGCGGACTACTTCTAACCATAATAGGATATGTGCTTTCGCCATGGATGCTTCGCATAACCCACACACCGGCGGAAATCTTTGACGACGCAAACAAATATCTAAGGATATTTTTCTTTGGAATAATTCCGCTCCTCGTTTACAATATGGGTTCTGGAATATTAAGATCAATGGGAGATTCCAAAAGACCATTTAACTTCCTTGTAGTAGCTGCAATAGTAAATATCGTCCTAGACTTAATATTTATTGCAATCTTTAAGATGGGAGTAGCAGGAGCAGGCTGGGCAACTTTAATCGCTCAAGTAGTTTCATCCATACTAGTCACATATTCACTATTAAAATCAGACCAGGTTGGAATAATTAAAAAAGCAGATTTAAAACTAGAAAGAGAAATTCTTTTAAATATATTTAATATTGGACTACCGGCAGGGCTTCAATCGGTTATAATTTCATTCTCAAACGTACTTATCCAAGCGAAGCTAAATAAATTTGGTCCGGACATCATCGCCGCATTCTCGGCAGGAGGAAGGATAGACAGCTTCATATTTATGGGAATTATCGCCATCACCATCTCCGCCACCACATTTACAGGGCAAAATATCGGTGCAAAGAAGTATCACAGAGTTATAGCCGGCACAAAAGTCGCAATAAACATCACCTTGGTCACCACAGCAATCACAAGCATCATAATATTTGTATTTGCAACAGATCTTGTAAAACTCTTTAATACCGATCCAGAAGTAGTGAAGTACGGCGCAATCTACATGAGGTACCTCTGCTCAACCTACTTTATATTTGGAGTATCAGAAATCCTAGGAGGAGTAGTAAGAGGAGCAGGTTATGCGATGCCGCCGATGCTTACATCCTTGGTATTTATGTGCGGGATAAGAATGATTTGGATCTATGTAGTACTAAATATTATCTATAAAGTCGAAATAATATTTATGGCATGGCCAGTTACCTGGGTCTTCGCGTTTATATCAAACTATATCTACTTCAAGAAAGGTAAGTGGAGAGAAGTATTAAATCCAGAAGAAGAACTAGGATTGGCAGTTGAGTTAGATTAAAAATAAATATGTAAATGAAAAAGCGATTAAGAAATTAGTCGCTTTTTGTTTTGGAAATTTTAAGTTAATTTAATTAACTTCACTTGTAGAACCAAAGAAATGTGGTCACCCTGAGCGGTAGTGGGCAAAGCCGTCGTAGTCGAATGGGTATAACCATGGTGAGGTTAAGGAACTGGTTGATAAGGTTTCAGGCCATATTAAAGTATTTCAAGACCCTGCTATTGATTTCAAAAGCAACATGGGCAGTGGCGATGACATTATCGGAGATGCTTATGAGTACTTTATGATGAAACTTGCTCAAGAATCAGGTAAGAGCAGGGCAATCCTATACACCAAGTTAAGTGTCTCGAACAATAGCAAGACTAATTGGCATCAGTAATATAGATGTTAACGTACAAAGACCTTATACCCTGCACGATAGATGTACATGAGATTCTTGAAATGAATTCAATTCTTTCTAACTTCTAAATCACGATGTTTTAAAAATGTCAACCATTGCAGTATCACATCTAAAGCCAGTTTGGCATTTCCTAAATTGCAATGATTTCCCGCATTTTCTTTTTCAGTAAAAAGACGAAATGTGAGAGAGTTCGCATTTGTAAGTGCGTTGATTTCTTTGCCGATCATTCGGTAATCAACGAAGTGGTCTTGGTTGGCACCAAGAATCAATACATCTTGTTCAATCATGGAGGCCACATCCATAATCTGATATTTACTCACTTTCTTCAGATAATCATAAATGCTGTCAGCTCCATAGGCGTACATTCCATGATTGACACCCCATTGAAATAGTGGGTCATTCTTACGTATCAATTTCATCATGCAAAGAATAGGGCTGAGAACGATGCTGAGATTATGTTTCAACATAAACCTAACGATACCGGCTACCTTTTTTGGTATTTGGTCGAGAACCACGTCAAGAAAATCCGGTAAAACAGACCAAGATACAGCCCTTGTAATTCTCTTGTCAAATGCAGCAGCACGCAGGGCCAGCATAGCTCCCAAAGAAACACCAATAATAATGACGTTATCCAAGTGAAAGAAATCTAATATTTCTTTGACTGGATGTTCCCAAGCATATGTAAAGTGTTTCCCTTGAACACGAATAACGTTGCCTTGTCCAGGACCTTCAAATAGATATACATCATACCCTTGTTCAGAAAGATATAACATCGGCAAAAACATTTCCTCAAAGCATGAATCGTTACCACCGTGTAAAAGAATGGTGCCCTTACATTGTTTTTGAGCTTTTGCAACCATGATTGGCAGCATAACATCTTCATATGGAACTTGAATTTTCTGGACACGTCCCTCATCGAAATAAGAATGGTAATACTCATAAAACAGTTCCGTAGCTTTTATATAGTATTCCTTGTTGCCAGGATTTCCATCAAAAAATTCGCTCATTCGGTAATATGCAATTGCCTGAGGGATTCTGTTTTGAGAGAGTGCATAATCCCCAAGGTAAATCATTTCCTGCTTCCAGCTTGTGCTGTCTGTAATCTTTTTGGCAGCCTGCATCACATCGTTTAAATTCCCGCCATTCCAAAGAATGACGCGGTTAAGCTGAAAGTTAAAATTAGGGTCAGGATTTAGGTGATACATACCTTGTTTAAATTCCAACTCCATGCAAAAGACCTCCTTAAAAATTTGCTATTTGTGGGTAATTAAACTTCCCACTTTTTGATAAAAGTTTCAAAAGATTTCATACATCTATGCAAAACAGTCACCATTAAGAGCATCAAAATAGCGCCTACTACACAACTGATCCATAATTGAGCTGTTGTAAAAGAAAGGAATTGATTTGAAACCCAAAGGATATAAAAGCATAACGGAAGGAACGGGATTGCGGTGACCACTCCGGGTACATAGCCATTAAATTGCAACGCCAACATACAATGCACAATCAGGTGAAAGGTAAATCCAAAAAATAATCCCAGCCACAAAAAGTACCAATCAAAGATACAAGCAGAGAGGGATAAAGCTGAAATAATGAAAAATTCAATCAATACACCAATGGAAAATGACGGTGTGCTTTCCAAATCGGCAAATGGAATCTTCTTCATTTTTGTTGTTTGTATTTTTCTTTTATATTTCTGTTTCCATGCCTCCACAAAAATAATCTCCTCGAAGTCATGCAGCATAAAAATAACAGGGAACAGCCAAACAATCGTATTTATTGTATTCATAAAATTGAGCCTCCTTTATCTGTCTCACTTGTAGCACTTTCTAATTTATAGTATAATCAATAAGACATGATTGTCAATATAAGCGGTTCAAGTGCTACAATCCCGAAAAAGTGTGACAGGAGGAACAAAATGAGTTTGGTAAAAAAGGAAAAGAATCCCATCGCTGAGCAATCCCGTCAATGGTTTATGCAGTCCTTGTTGGATCTTATGAGCCAAAAAGACTACGCTCGTATTACCGTAACAGAAATCGCCGAACATGCGCTTTTATCAAGAAGAACTTTTTATAGGATCTTTGATTCGAAGGAGCAGGTATTACAGCAATGCTTCTTAGAAAGATGTGAGGACTACATTACTTATTTTCAAAAAGACAGGCACTATACACTGGAGCAGATTGTGGAAGTGTTTTTTACCTTTTGGGAGAAACAAATCGACTTTTTGAGTCTTTTACAACAGAATCATCTATTCTATTATCTGCTGGAAGAATTCAATCAGGTCTTACCTGTGATTCATGATACCGTTCGTGGAAATCAAAATTTGTACGACAGCATATTTGAAAAGAAAGCTGCACTGCTCGTCAGTGCCGGTGCACTTTGGAATCTTCTTTCCGAATGGATGCAAATGGAAAATCGTCCGTCCCCAAAAGAAATATCTAAAATGATGCTACAAATAATTGCATCTAATTCTTGAAAAGCACCCTGGTATTTTTAAATCATGCGTAAAAGCTTCCACCCTTCCCGGACGTTCCTGCGTCATCTTCCACTGTGCTGAAAGTGATTTTTTT